>JAYUBY010000200.1:0-5537 GCA_043740635.1 Alphaproteobacteria bacterium | reverse complement strand
TCGATCCAGACTCGGTGGCGACCTGGTACGTCAGGCAGACCGCCGGTGGTCGGACAAATCTTCCGCAATCCCGATCTCGCCAAGACCTTCCGGCTACTGCAGGCGCAGGACGCTGACGCCTTCTATAGGGGCGAGATTGCCAAGGCAATGGTCGCCAAATCGACCGTGCTGGGCGGGACCATGACCCTCGCTGACCTTGCGGCCTACAAGGGTAAGTGGGTGGAGCTCGCGCATACGAGCTACCACGGTCACGAAATCTACGAGATGCCGCCGCCGTCGCAGGACTGGGCAGCGCTGGAGATGATCAATGTGCTTGAGGCCTGCGTTCCGGTCTGGGCGCCTGGTCAGACACTCGCGAGCCTCGGCCCACCCAGCCCGATCTACGGGCACCTGATGGTCGAGGCCAAGAAGCTGGCCTACGCGGATCTGACCCATTTCAACGCAGACCCAAACTTCGTGAACGTGCCGGTCAACGAACTCGTGTCGAAGGCCCACGCCAAATCCCTCTGCGGCCGGGTCGATCCCGCCCACGCCGCGCCGACGGGACCGCCCGGCGAGGCGACAGGCGCAGGCGACATCATCGTGCTCTCCACCGCCGACGACCAGGGCAACATGGTGGCCTGGGTGAACTCCAACTATTCGAACTTCGGCTCGGGCCTGACGGTGCCAGGCTACGGTTTCATCCTGCACAATCGTGGCGGCCTCTTCAGCCTAGATCCCAAATCGCCCAACGTGATCGCGCCGCACAAGCGCCCGTACAATACGCTCGCAGCCGGTTTCGTCATGGACGGGGATCAGCCGCTCATGTCCCTGCTGCTGATGGGCGGGGACATGCAAGCTCAGGTACACGCCCAGGCGCTGGTCAACATCTTCGATCTTGGCGCCAACCTACAGATGGCCACCGACATGGCCCGGTTCCGGCACACCCAGGTGCCCAACCGCCTGGTGCTGGAGGCTCCGCTGAACGATTTGGTTGGCCCGCAACTCGCCGCCATGGGCCACAAGCTCGGGCCGGCGGACAGTGCGGCCATGGGCGGTTTCCAGGCGATCCTCGTCCAGAACCCTAGTGACAAGGCCAAACGTGTGTACCGGGCCGGATTCGATCATCGGAAAGATGGGCAGGCCGTGGGCTGGTAGCGTGGATGTCAGCCTACTCTCCGAAATGAAATCCCCCACGCCAAGCCGGTCCAATGACCACCCGCTCTAGTCTTCTATCATCTGACCCAGGCGGGCTTGCCGATGTTCACCCCGGGGGCCTTCACCGCCGGCGTCACCGCGGTGGCCGGACCCGAGTGGCGTTTGGCCAAAGACGGAATGACGATCACCTTGCCCGTGGGCAGCGCGGCCATCGTCTTTGGCCAGCAGTAGGCGTCGCTAGGGCTGGCGGTAGACCTTGCCGCCCTTCATCACGAAACGGACGTCTTTCAACGCTGTGATCTGCTGCGTGGGATCGCCGGATACAGCTACCAGGTCGGCGAGGTAGCCCACCCTAACCTGGCCAAGTTGGTCATCGCGACCGAGGATCTTGGCATTTGTCGCCGTGGCGGCGGTCAGAGCTTGAACGGGCGTCATCCCGTCCTTCACCATCCAGGCAAGCTCTCGCCAGCTCTCGCCGTGAGGGAAGACGCCGACGTCGGAGCCGGCTCCGATGGTGACGCCAACGCCCAGGGCTAGGCGAAACGCGCTTTCGGCGGCCCTCATGCCGGAGGTCGGCGGCGTTTGGCCGGGCACATAGTGTTGGAAGTAGATCGAAGTGGCCTCAGGTGCGGTGAGCGTCGGCACATAGGCTACGCCCTTGGCCTTCATCATCCTAAAGGTGGCCTCCGAGGCGCCGTAGCCGTGCTCGATGGTGTCGACGCCGGCCTCGACGGCGTTGTGAATACCGGCGTCGCTGGCGGCGTGCACCGCGACAGGCCGGCCAGACGCGTGCGCCACCTCGACGGCCGCGGCCATCTCCCTTTCGGTGAGCGTCGGGCGCGTCGACCCGTCGGGACCGGTGCGATAGTCGGCATAGAGCTTGATCCAGTCGGCGCCCATGGCGGCCTGTTCGCGCACGGCCTTGACCATCTCTGCTTCGCCCGAGACCTCCTGGGCGCCTTGCGGCAGATCCATATCGGCGCGGAAGCCCTTCTTCGGACCGTAGCTGCCGGTCGCGACGATCGCCCGGGTCGCCACGAACAGGCGGGGCCCCGCCACAATCCCCTCGTCGATCGCGCGTTTGAGCTGGACGTCAGCATCTGCCGCGCCCTCGGTGCCCAGGTCCCGCTCCGTGGTGAAGCCACTCATCAAGGTCCGCGTGGCGTCGCGCCCTGCACGCAGAATGCGATAGGCGGGTGGCTCCTTCAGGACCTGATCGTCCCAGACCACCTCGTTGTAGGCGTGCAGAAGCAAGTGCGAATGCAGCTCGATCAGGCCCGAGATCAACGTCTGGCCGGGCAGGGCGACGACCTGTGCGCCCGCCGGAATCTTCACGATCTCCTTCGGTCCGACCGCGGTGATCTTGTCGCCCTCGACCGCCACCACCCAGCCGGCGTGCGGCGCAGCGTCGCCAGCGCTCCACACCGCTGCAGGCTGCAACAGATAGTGAGTCGGCTCCGCCGCCCGCGACATGCCGGCCATCGACAGGACTGAAATAGCACCTAATAGGGACTTTTTCACCGCAATTGACTCCAATATAGGGAGTGATAGGGAACTATAGGGTACATGAATAGGGAGCCTCGACGCCCATGTCGGAAGAAGTCTACACCGTCGAGCAGTTCGCCGAACGACTGAAGCTGCACCCTAAGACCGTGCTGAGATTTATCCGTGACGGACGGCTGCGCGCGGTAAAGGTTGGCAAGTCCTATCGCATCCTGCGCACCGAGATGGAGGCAATGAGCGGCGTCGCACCGGAGTCCTTTCCCCTGTCGCGCGCTGACCTTAACGCCAAGATGGGGCAGGGCGAGGCGCGCTCACGCATCCGGGTCACTAGCGTCGTCGACATTCCGGACGTCAGCTCGGAAGCTGCTCAGCGGTTGGCGCGCGTGCTACCCGCGGCCCGGATGGGGCAGGAAGCCCATCCTGACCCGATGAGCATCGATGTCGTTTATGACCCCGCGCGCCGACACCTGAAGGTGCTGATAGTCGGCTCGGCCGCCGACACTGCGACCATGCTGAGGATGGTGGAGGCGCTGACGGAGTGCCGACCGTGAGCGCGATCTGGAAGACGCCGGAAGGTGGCGAGGCCGTGCGCGCTCGATATGCCCAGATCCCGGCCGATTGGCCGGTCGCAAATACGCAGTTGCGGCTGCCGACGGCGCAGGGCGAGACTTTCGTGATCGCAAGCGGGCAGGTGGGCGCTCCGACCGTCCTGCAGCTGCACGGCTCCATGGCCAACACCACGAGTTGGATGGGCGATGTGGCAATGCTTGCACAGCACTTCCGCGTCTACGCCGTCGACATGATCGGCGAGCCCGGTTTCAGCGCCCCCTCACGTCCGCTGCTTGCGTCGGACGCCTATGTGGTCTGGTTGGACGAGGTGATGGCGGGGCTTGGCGTCGACCACGCCGCCCTGGTGGGAATCTCGCTCGGCGGGTGGCTGGCGCTGGACTTCGCGACCCGCCGACCGGGACGTGTGAGTGCGTTAGTCCTGCTCTTCCCTGGCGGGGTCGGAAAGACCAAGAATGTGCTCCTTTGGGCTGCGCCCCTGATGCTGCTTGGCGCCTTTGGCCGTCGGCTGGTCATGCGCAGGTTGGGCGGCGGCGCGGCGAATGCCAACACTTCGCCCGCCGGCCAGGCGTTCGGTGCTTTCTTTAGCCTGATCCAGGCCAATTTCCGGCCCCGCCGTCAGCCGCTACCCCGCTTCAGCGGTGAGGGTCTACGCAGCCTCACTGTGCCTGTTTTGGCATTCCTAGGCGCAAAAGACGCCGTATTCCACTCTAACGGTACACGCCGGCGCCTGACCGCAGACGTCCCGCACGCAGACATCTGCTGGCTGGCTGACGGGGGACATTTTCTGGTGGGTCATGGCGCGGAGATCGACACCTTCTTCGCCAAGGCGCTCCAGCCATGATCCGCGAGATAGCGAACCTTCGTGTCTACGTCTGCCCAGGCGAGGGCCCGTCGCTCGCCGAGGACCGCGAGCTCTCCGGCCTGATAGGCGACCTCTACAGCGCCAGCGCTAAGGTAGTTGCCATCCCGTTGGCTCGCCTCGGTCCTGATTTCCTGCGCCTGTCGACGGGTGTTGCCGGCGTGGTGCTGCAAAAGCTGGTCAACTACCGCTTCAAGGTCGCCGTCCTCGGCAACACGGCCGCCGCCGTAGCCACCAGTGATGCGCTTCGTGACTTCATCCGCGAATCCAACCGAGGTCAGACTGTTTGGTTCGCGGCAGACCTGGCCGGCCTGGAGGAGAAGCTGGCGACCGGCTACGGCAAGGCGTAGGCCACCACGGCGTCGCCTTGCCGCTCCTCGTCGATCTTGGCCGAGCCGCCGGCTGCGACCACGACATACTGCTTGCCACCGGCCTCATAGGTCATGGGTGTGGCGTGGGCGCTCGCGGGCAGTTCGGCGCTCCAAAGCTCCTTCCCAGTCTCCGCTGAGAAGGCGCGGAAGGTGCGGTCGATGGTGCCGCCCTGGAAGATCAGCCCGCTGGCTGTCACAATCGGGCCTCCCAGCACGACAGAACCCTTGGCGATGTGGCCGACGCCCGGCGCGATCTCCTCAAGCGATCCCAGCGGCGTTCGCCAGACGATCTTGCCTGCAGCTAGGTCGACGGCCATCAGCTCTCCGAACGGCGGGGCGATGCAGGGCAGGCCGGTCGGGCCGCGGAGTGGCGCGCGTGACAAGGCGAAGGGCGTGCCCATTTGCATTGTTGTCTCCGCGCGCAGGTCACCGTGGTCACCCATCACGAATTTGGTGGCTGGGATCATCCTGACCTTGGCCGGCAGGTTGGTGACCGAGACGATCAGCCGGCCGTTCCCTGCGTCCCAGGCAAACCCGCTCCAGTTGATGCCGCCGGTGTTGCCAGGGATTGCCAAAATGCCCGCCTCGCTGGGCGGCGAGAACATTGAAGATCCCGAAAGAGCGTTGATGGTGTCGGCACAGCACTTCTTGTCAGCCGGCGACAGGCCGTAGACGTCTGACGCCCTCAGCCCTTGCGGCACGAGTGGCGGCGTAGCGGTGGGGATCGGCTGGGTTGGCGAGCTCTTCTCACCCCACAACGTGCTCTGCGGAACCGCCCGTTCCTCGACCGGGAGGACCGGCTTGCCGGTCGCGGGATCAAGGACATAGACCATGCCGGTCTTGTTGCCGGCGATCACGACGGGTGTCTTGCGGCCCTTAAGGGTCAGCGTCGTCGCCAGTGGCGCGGCGGCGGTGTCGTAGTCCCACAGGTCGTGGTGGACGAGCTGAAAGCCCCACTTCAGCCGGCCGGTCCGCGGGTCGAGCGCCACCACTGAATTGGCCCAGCGGTTGTCGCCGGGACGCAGGCCGCCCCAGTAGTCGGGGCTTGCGCTGCCGGTGGGCACATAGACCACGTGGCGGGGGGGGGGGGGGGGGGG
>JAYUBY010000199.1:0-5220 GCA_043740635.1 Alphaproteobacteria bacterium | reverse complement strand
TCTAGCGGGCGGAAACGGCGAGTTCCTGGCGGTTTCGAAACTGCCGCTCTTGGCGCGGCCCTGATATCCAAGTCCAACACCTTGAAGTCGGATTGAACGAGCCGCAAGGCAATCGCTTGCCGAACATCTCTGCAAAGCCTTCACTCCCGGACGCTGAGATTCGCCACTTTGGGTCGGTCATCAGGCGGGGCAAGGGCGGCAATGGGACGATCAATCGGGCGGCGGGCGTTCCTGGCTTCGGCTGGCGCGCTGAGCGCCGCGGCGACAGACGCCGCCGCCCAGCCCGCGGCCGCTGCGAGGTCCGCGTCAGCCGCGCAACCGTCAATGCCTGCGGCGCCGGCGGGGTACGTCTTCCTAAGGCCCTCGGAGGCCGCGTTCGTCGAGGCTGTCGCCAACCACATGGTCCCAGCAGACGAGCTGACCCCGAACGGCGTCGACCTGGGCATCGCCGTCTTTGTGGACCGGACCTTGGCCGGCGGCTGGGGAAAGGGCGACCGGCTCTACAAGGAAGGCCCCTGGCAGACCGGGACATCGAACCAGGGCTATCAACTCGCCCTGGTCCCCGCCGAGCTCTATCGCACCGGGATCGCCCAGACCAATGCCTGGTGCCGCAAGACCTGGGGCAAGACTTTCGATCGCCTGACGGCCGAGCAGAAGGAGCAGGCCCTTCAGGCGCTCTCCCGTGGCGAAGCGGAATTACCTGGCGGCCTGCCGTCGCAGCCCTTCTTCGACCTCATCTACCAGACGGTGATGGAGGGGATGTTCGCCGACCCGATCTACGGCGGCAACCGCGATAAGGCGGCCTGGAAGATGCTGGGGTTTCCGGGCGTCCTGGCCAACAACGCCGTCAACATCCGTACCTACAACGATGGCCGACGCTTCCCGGCCAGGCCGGTCAGCATCGCCGACATGTCCTGAGGCGCCGAAGAACATGGCCAGACGCCTGCCACCTGTGGATATTGTTATCGTGGGAATGGGCTGGACCGGAGGCCTCCTGGCTCGCGACCTCGGCCCGACCGGACTGAAGATCGCCGTGCTGGAGCGCGGCGGTCCACGCTCGACGGAAGAGGATTTCTCGATTCCCTCGATCCGCGACGAGCTGCGGTTCGCCCAGCGCCACGACTTGATGGCCGACACTGCCAAGGACACGGTGACGGTGCGCAACCACCCCTCCGAGACGGCGCTGCCGATGCGCCGCCTGGGCTCATTCCTGCCGGGCGAAGGCGTCGGCGGCGCGGGCGTGCACTGGAACGGCCATACCTGGCGCTGGGGCGAAAACGACCTCAAGATCCGCTCGCGGACCGTCGCCGCCCATGGCGCGGGCTTCATCCCCGAGGACATGCCGCTGCGTGACTGGGGCGTCAGCTATGACGAGCTCGAACCCTACTACGATCGCTTCGAATACATCGCAGGCGTCTCGGGCAGGGCGGGGAACCTGAAGGGGGCGATCCAGCCCGGCGGCAATCCCTTCGAGGCTCCGCGGGCGCGGGACTATCCGCTGCCGCCGCTGGTGGAGGGGCGCACCTCGGCGAAGTTCCGCGAGGCTGCGAGCGGCCTGGGCTATCATCCCTTCACGCGGCCGACCGCCAATGCGTCGAAGCCCTATGTGAACCCGGACGGCATGCGGCTGGGCCAATGCCAGTACTGCGGCTTCTGCGAGCGCTTCGGCTGCGAGTCCAACGCCAAGGGCAGCCCGCACATCACGGTGATCCCCGTGGCGCTGAAGCATCCCAACGTCGAGCTGCGCACCTGGAGCTGGGTGCAGAAGGTAATGCTGGACAAGTCCGGCAAGCGCGCCACCGGCGTCGCCTATGTCAATGTCCTGACCGGCGAAGAACTGGAGCAGCCGGCGGACCTCGTGGCGCTCTGTGCTTACGGCCTTTCGAACGTGCACCTCATGCTGCTGTCGGGGATCGGCAAGCCCTATGACCCGCAGACGGGCCGCGGCGTGGTCGGCAGCCACTACGCCTACCAAGGTGGCGCGGGCGTCTCGCTGTTCTTCGAGGGCGAGAGCTTCAACCCCTTCATGGCGGCTGGCGGTTCGGGCGCGGTGCTCGACGACTTCCACTCCAATCCGGACTTCGACACCGGCCCGCTGGGGTTCGTGGGCGGCTACACGGTGACCTGTGGCGGCACCAATGGACGGCCGATCTCTTATCGCCCGACGCCGCCGGGCACGCCTCGCTGGGGGGCGGCGTGGAAGCAGGCCACGGCTAAGTGGTACCACTCGAGCCTGGGCGTCGGGACGAGCGCGGGAATGATGCCGCACCGGTTCAACTACCTCGACCTCGACCCGACCTACCGCAACCGCTTCGGCCAGCCGCTGATGCGGATGACCTTCGACTTCAAGCCCAACGACATCGCGATGGGCCGGCACGGGGCGAAGATCTGCGCGGACATCGGCAAGGCGATGAACCCCACCATCATGGGCCAGGCCACCGCCACCGAGAGCTGGTCGGTGGTGCCGTACCAGACGACGCACAACACCGGCGGCGCGATCATGGGGCCCGACCCGCGGACCAGCGCGGTCAACCCCTGCCTGCAGAGCTGGGACGTGAGCAACGTCTTCGTGCTGGGTGCCTCGGCCTTCCCGCACAACTCCGCCTATAACCCCACCGGGCCGGTGGCGGCGCTAGCCCTGCGCACGGGCGAGGCGATCCGCGACCGCTACCTCAAACGCCCAGGACTGCTCGCGTGATGGGCCGTCTGACGTACGCCTTCGCAGCCCTGATCGCTGTAGTCCTGGCTCCAGTCTCTGGGGAAGCCCAGCCGAAGGGCGATCCGGCAAAGGGCCAATCACTCTACGAACAGTGCGCGGCCTGCCATGAGCTCGCCTCCGAGGCCAACGCGCTCGGGCCGACGCTTAAGGGCGTTCTCGGCCGCAAGGCCGCAGGACTGGACGGTTACAACTACTCCCCCGCAATGAAGCGGGCCGACGTCGTCTGGAGCGCCCAGACCCTGGACGCCTTCCTCGCTGATCCGCAGGCGCTCATCCCCGGCACCAAGATGCCGTTCGCGGGCATGTCCCAGGTGAGCGACCGCGCCGACCTCATCGCATACATCCAGCAGTCAGGCAGTCAGGCGGGGCCGGCAGGGAACCTGAACTCAGGTCGCTAAACCGGTAAGCGGCCCGTGAACGTCGGGTTACTGGCCGCGGGTCGATGGTCGCTTGTGGCGCTCAGCAGTCCCGAGAACGCAGTGGATACTCCTGGATCGCAGCGGCGCTCCCTGAGACCTCTAACGGTGAAGGCATCGGATAGGTCGAAGGGGCTGGTCCATTTTTGGTCTCAATGTCCGTTTCCGGACCGAAGGCAATGACTGCGAGTGGCGCATTTCTGACGACGCACATCGGCCGTGGAAACCGGACCCTCTAAGTTGGCGTCCGAGCAGGTGTGACTAGCATCACCCCACCATCCAGGATGCGGAAGCCTGAAACTTGGCCGCCGTGGCGCGAGATCGTCCAATCCAATTGTCCAGCGTCGTTGAGGTGAGCGACTCCACGCTTGGCTTGCTGCAATAGTGCGGGATCGATCCTCATCGGAATCGGACTAATCGATGGCTTGGCCGGCTCCCCATCGAGGCGAGGCCTGCCGTCGCTGCATGGCACATTGATCGCGAGCGTCTGGCCCTGTGCAAATGCGGTCCCCTCCCGAATCTCAGCGACAATCCCCCTCACAAGGCAAGGACCGGGAAGCGCTATTGGCAACCGCACGCCGGTGATTTGGACGACAACCACATTGAATCCTCCGCTCGGCTGAGAAAGAGCGGGTACGGGACCCATCAATAGAGTTGCGGTAACAGTGCGGCGGCACGTTTCATATCGACCTCGGGTGAAGCTCGCCGTCACGGCGTACATGCCGCGCTACTCGCACGAAAGGGCGCGGGTCGGCGGATCAAGCAATTGTCGGAGAAGCGGACGTGTCGAACGTCTGGTGAGCCGCCGTTGAGTGTGAGAGTTTCGCCGATGCTTCATATAGCTCAAACAGCCCTTGTTCCTGTTTCACTTGAAGGTGCTGCCACCGCTGGTGGAGCGGGCGCTCCTGCGCGCGGCCCAGGACTTCGCCATGATGGGGCCATACTGCACGAACTTCGGCGACGCGCTGCCGTTCGCCGAGATGCTCCGGGCGTAGGGCCTAGAGGATAGCTTCAAACGGTACTTCTTCGGCTGCGCGACGGGCGTGAGTGGTCGCAAGCCCGTAAAGCCGTCCTGAGCGTCCGACTGTCGGAGCGAAGCCAGTTTCCACAGCTGGCGTGATCCGCCGCCTCGCCACCGGGGAGAGCGAGGCCGGCCCGTCGCGCCCTACCCACCCTAACAAAGCTGGGCTCAGACCGCATTCACAAGCACGAGCGAAATATCGACCATGATTTCTGCCGAGATAGCCTCCAGCGCCGCCTGGACGTCTTCCGCCTTCAGGGCCGCCGGCACGCGCAGCCGCGCATCCAGGTGGAAGAGCGGCGCGCCGGAGTGGGCTTCGGCGCTGATGCGGGTGTCGAAGGCTTCGATGTTGACGTCAAGGCCGCTCAGCACCGCAGTCACCTGGTGCACGATGCCAGGACGATCCTGGCCGACGAGACTGAAGAGGACCTCATCGCCGTTCGCGCCGGGCGCATCGACGGTGGGCGCGATGCGCACCTCAAGGCCCTGGGCGTCGACTGCCTGCACGGCCGCGCGCAAGGCTTCAACGCTGTCCACTGCAAGCTCGACCAGCGCCGACCCAACGTATAGTCCGCCCAAGCGGCTGAGATGGCTCTCGAGCCAGTTGCCGCCAGCGGAGAGGATCGCGGCAGCGACAGCCTCGGTCAAGCCAGGCCGGTCGCTGCCGATTACGCTCAGGATCAAGGTCGCCATCGTCAACTCTCTCGGGTGGGCCCTCTCCGCAGTCAATCGAGATCTGCAATGGCGGACTCTGGACCGGGAGCGTGACCAACGATCGCAACTGGCTCGTTTCAGACGTTGTGCGTCAGGCATAGGCGGCCGGCGTGGCCTTGACGCTGGGGGCGGCATGGACATCCACAAATCGAAGTCCTGGTATGGCGTCCGCGAGTTCCTCAAGGAGTACTTGATCATCGTCGTCGGCGTGTTGACCGCACTCGCGGCGACTGGCCAGTAAGGTCGAGCGCGAGAATCTCAAGCTCGCGGCCATACCGGAGCTGGCACTCCGGATCGTCGATCACGTCCGCGACCATGGCCGCGACCATGGCCGCATCACCATGGGGGAC
>JAYUBY010000198.1:0-4182 GCA_043740635.1 Alphaproteobacteria bacterium | reverse complement strand
CTGGTCGGGCTGGCGGAAGAAGATTTGCTCGACATCATCTGGGCGCTGCCGCGGTCCGAGGACGATCCCGAAAAACTGCCGCGCCTTGACCTCGGCGTGGATGCCAGCGGCATCGCCCACCCGCTGGCGCGGTCCACGATCGAAAAGCTCCAAGCCCTGTATCGCCGCACCAACAGCACCACGCCCCATGACCTCCTGTCACAAGCGGTCGATGTGATGCGGGTTCGTCCGATCCTCCTCGAACGGCACCGGGGACAGGCCGAGCGGGCGCTGGCCAACGTCGATCTCTATCTCAGCCTGACCGCCGCTTTCTCCGTTCGGGGCCTTCGCGCCTTTGCCGAGACCATGACGGCGGCCTGGACGGACGAGGCCCGCGCCGTCGAAGGCCGACCCGATGCGCAGGAAGAGGCCATCGCGCTTTACACCATGCACGCCGCCAAGGGCCTTGAGTGGCCGATCGTCGTGCCGGTCAACACGATGACGGGAATCATGGCGCCGGAAAGCGCGGTGACCGATCGCGACAGCAACACCTTCTATTGTCCGGTCTTTGGCGTGAAGCCGGCGGGATATGACGACGCGCGCGACGCGGAAAAGGCCGAGCTCGACCGCGAGCGCATTCGGCTCTGGTATGTCGCCGCGACTCGGGCCCGCGAACTTCTGGTTCTGCCCCGGCTCGACGCGACACCGTCAAAGGCCGCCTGGATCTCACTCCTCGATTTGTCGCTCGGCGACCTTCCGGCCCTCGACCTCTCGCATCTTCCGCCAGATATGGGGGCCGCCGCGCCGGCCGAGGGCAACAGCCAGACCCGTGAAAGCTTTGCGGCGGAAGCCGCTGCCATCGCCGACCGCCAGCATCGGTTGACTTGGCTGGCGCCGAGCCGTGACAGCGGCACCGGCCCGGTCCTGACGCCCGAGGCGGTGGAAATCTGGGCCGCTAGAGATGCTAGCCAGCCTGACGACGAGGCCGTTCCGCCCAGCGTTCAGGGCGGACATGAACGCGGTCTGATCCTGCATAAGCTTCTTGAGGAAGTGCTGACCGGCGAGACGGCGGATGATGCCGCGGCTCTAACCGAGCGGGCGCGCGTGCTCATCGTGGCGATCGGCAAACCCATGGTCGATGATCCGGCCAAGGGGCTTTCGCCCGGCGAGCTCGCGGGGTGCGTGACCCGCACCATCGCCTTGCCCGAGATCATTGAACTGCGCCCGACCCTGGCGCCCGAGTTCCCGGTCTATTCGTCGACGGTTGTCGAAGACGTCGAACAGGCGACGGCCGGTATCACCGACGCCACCAGCTTCGGTCCCGATGGCAAACCGCAGGTGGTCGTCGACTGGAAAAGCGATGTCCAGCCGACCCCGGAGACCATCGACCACTATCGCGCGCAGGTTCGCAATTATCTGGATATGACCGGCGCCAAACGCGGGCTGATCATACTGGTGACGTCAGGCGAGATTCTCACGGTGACGCCGTCGCCGGTCGCCGCGGTCGCGGCTTAGGCAGCGGGCGCAGGGGGAGAGACGATGCCTGAATTCGTCAAACATCGGCGCTGGTCGCCCGAAAACAAAATTGCGGGGGCCAATGTCGTCACTTGCCTGGATTGATTTCGACGAAGCCGAGCGCCAGCGCGCGCAACGGATTATGGCGCTGTTTCAAGAACGCGAGACCCGCGACGAGCTCGGCTTGGGCGGCATCCGGGATTCCATCGCTGACCACCTATTCCCCGGGACCAGCACCATCCAGACGCGTTTGCGCTACATGCTCTTCATCCCTTGGCTCTTTCAGATGCTGGAAGGGTCGGCCGCTGGGTCGGATCAGCTCGCGACTGAAGCCCGCGCACTAGAAAACAGGCTCGCCAATGCACTCAAGTCAGGCGGAGAATCGAACGGCATCATCGGCCGCGATGCTGGTGCTGATCTTCAGAGGCTCCCCAGCTCCGTCTATTGGGCCGGGCTAGGAACATGGGGCATCCGGCTCTTTCCGGGCTCGACCGACAATCTCTTCTCCTCCATGCGCCACCTCCAGTGCAGCCGGCCGCGGGTCCGCGAAAGTGAAGATGCCGCGTCGGAAGCCCAAGCCCTTCAAATCTGGACGCCCTCGCTGCCGCCCCGCCCCAAGGATCTCCTTGAGGCGGTGCGCTTCCTCCTCACCCCCGATGAGGCCCAGTTCATTATTGACCGGCTAGTGGCGCAGCAACCCAGTAGCCTGTTGGCGTTCCTTGCCCGCAGCAACGGCGGCGCAGGCGACTGCCGCTATATCTGGGAGCATCCACATCTCGCAGGTTTCCCCGTTGCTAGCCGCACGCTGGTCGGTCATGGCGAGATGTTTTCGAGCGTGATGCACGGCGCCTCGCTCCTCTACAATCTGCTGCTGAGCGAACTGCGCGAAAAGCCTGGCTGGATCGACGAGTATCAATCGCGCCTGCAGGAATGGCGCGAGGGCTTGGACATGCCGGCGATCCGCGCATGGTCGCTCGATACCTTCTGGCAGGTCATCGATCATCCAGCGCACCGCATCCGGCCTGCCGCAAAGCGCTTCGTCACAGAATGGCTGGCGCTGGTTCAATCCGGCGACGTTGGCGAAGGCCGCCTGACACCTGCCGCGCGCATGGTGCAGGACCGTGAGCGACGGCTGAAGACCAGCCAGTCGCGGTTCGCCAACCGGGCTGTGCGCGACCGCTGGACGGGCGCGTCGGGCGTTGAGCGGCTATCATTCCGCTGGGCGCAGGCCAAATCGCACCTGCGGGATCTCGCTTATGCTGAATAGGACGACGCTGGATCCCGAGACCCGCGTACTCTATGGCGACAGCCTTCAGCCGCCTCCGGGCTATGTCTTCGACGCCGCCGTCGCGACGACCTTCTCACTTGATTTCGAGACGGCGCTGGCCGCCCCGGTCAGCCTAGCCTTATTCGCCGCTGAGAACCGCGACGACATTCTCTCGCATCCGTTGGCTTTACTCGAGGGGGCCGAACGGATCGCAGGACGCCTCGTAGTCTTTGCCGATGCCGGGCATCTTCACGCTCAAAGCCGACCGCATTCACGCTTCTGTTCACTGCTGGAAAGGATCATCGTCGAGGTCGCCGCGCCCCGTGGCGGCGCGTTCCACCCGAAGATGTGGGCCTTGCGCTATCGGCCAACTCGTGCCGAGGATCCAATACTCTTGCGTCTCCTCGTCCTGTCGCGAAACCTTACTCGGGACCGTTCCTGGGACATCTCGCTTCGCCTCGATGGCGAGCTTACGCGTCGACCGGACGCCAAGAACCGACCGCTCTTCGATCTGCTCACCCGCCTGCCGGACCTGGCGGTCGCCAGCATATCCGACGAAGCGCGCGCCTTGACGGCCGAGATCGCCGAGGACGTTCGTCGCGCAAAATGGATGATGCCTGACTGCTTTGACGACGTCGCCTTCGCCCTCAACGGATTTGGCGGCAAAGTCTGGCAGCCGGCGCCGTGTGCACGGTTGGGCGTGATTTCCCCTTTCTGCGACACCGACGCGCTCGACTTGCTGGCAGGCCTGGCGACGGCGGAAAAGCCGATCATCATCAGTCGGCCCGATCAATTGGCTTGCGTGGATACCACTACGCTCGACGCCTTCGAACGCGTTTCCGTTCTCGAAGAGATGGCCGTCAGCGAAGACGGCGAAGAGGTTTCCGCGACCGCGCTCCAAGGTCTCCATGCGAAAGCCTTCATCGCCGAGATCGGCTGGGACACCGTCCTGACGATCGGGTCGGGCAATGCGACCCGACCGGCCCTACTCTCGGGCAACAATGTCGAGCTGTTCGCCTCGCTTCAGGGCAGACGCTCAAAGGTCGGCAGCATCGAGCAGATTATGGGGGATAAAGGCTTTGGCCGCCTGACCCGCGCTTTCGTTCCCAGCGAGTTGGACCCCGTCGATCCTGCGCTTGTGGCAGCGGAGGCGCGGCTTGATGATGCACGTCGCGCCCTATGCCGAGGCGGGCTGCGGCTGCGCTGCGAACGGACCGAGAGCGAAGACGCCGACGAGCATCCGTGGCGCGTCTGGCTGACACCTCCAGAGCCACTCCCGCTCAAAGGCGTCGGCGCCCTCAGCGCATGGCCGATCACACGCGGCGACGATCATGCCCGCGACGCCCTGTCGGCATTGCGAGCGGGCAGGTCTGTCGATCTGGGCGCGATGCCGATGGTCGATCTCACTCGCTTTCTTGCCT
>JAYUBY010000197.1:0-10668 GCA_043740635.1 Alphaproteobacteria bacterium | reverse complement strand
GGTGTGATGGGCAAATCGAAGGGTGGTGAGGCCGCGCTGCTCATCGCTTCGGCCTATCCGCAAGTGCGCGTGGTCGTCGTCGGCGTACCGTCGAGCGTGGCTTGGCAAGGGATCGATGCCAAAGATCGCCCCAACACTGCAGGCTCTTGGTCACAGGCCGGCAAGGCCGTCCCGTTCGTACCCTACGACATGAGCCGGCCAATCATCTCCATAAGTGATCTCTACGCGCGGAGCCTTGCCGGGGCAGATGCCCACCCGAGCGCGGTGATCGCCGTTGAACGGATCAAGGGCCCCGTGATGCGGGTCTGCGGCGAAGCCGACACGCTCTGGCCCTCCTGCGAGATGTCCGACGCCGTCGCTTCTCGACTT
This sequence comes from Alphaproteobacteria bacterium, assembly GCA_043740635.1. Taxonomy (GTDB): domain Bacteria; phylum Pseudomonadota; class Alphaproteobacteria; order Caulobacterales; family Caulobacteraceae; genus Phenylobacterium. Next base: position 10,299 of record JAYUBY010000197.1, on the reverse strand, counting down.
AGGGGCCGCGGTTTCAAAGACGACGTCAAGGTTCTGCACTACGCGAACGCCGGACATGCCGCGTTTGGTCTACCCATCCCCGACGGCAACCCGGCCAAGGCGATGCTGCTCGCGCTGGGCGGGGACGCCGAAGGCAACAACGCGGCACGCGTCGAGAGCTGGGGCGAGGCGATGGCCTTCCTGGACAGAACCCTCAAGCCATAACGGATCGAGCTGCGCGCAGGTCAGGATCTCAGCCCGTCTTTCTAAGTTTGGGGCTGGGATCGAGAGTCAGCTCCATACGCCGGAAATCGAAGGTCACCGCAAAACCCGACAGCGCGCCGTGCGACACCAGTTGGCCGACGCGGGTCCCCAGCGAAGTCTCAAGAGAGTGCGGGAATACGCCCTCCAGGCAGGTGACGTTGTTGACTGTGACCGCGCCCAGCGAAAGCCTGGGCATCGTGAACGGACGCGCGGTTACGGTTCCGCCGCCACCTTCGCCGGAGCGTTCAGAGCCTGTTGCCGAGAGGCCGGCCGCCTCGATCGAGGAAAGCGGAGCGGTACACCAAGGCCCCGGCCATCCCCGTGTCGATGAAACTGAGCTGGCGGATGTTGTTCAGCGCGCCTTCCACGAGCACGAAGTGATCGTCAGCCAGCCACATCGGCATGACCGACGCGCGGGATGAGGGGCTGACCCTTGCAGAGAGCGGCCGGAGCACGAGCCAGGCACGCGGATAGTCGATGGTGGTCAAGAACTGAGACATCAACCCCAGGCCGATCACGCCACTCACCTTGAGCCCACCGGCCGCACCGCTGAACCGCGAAGTGTCAAGTAAGACAACCGGAACCTGCCTTACCTTCGAGCGTTTTCCAAATGGGCTTCGAGCTGAGCCAAGCGGTCATTGATCTGGGCCTGCGCAACGGCAAAGTCCTAGCGTCCGGTTGCGCTGCAGGACCCTTGTGACCGCGTCGTCGAAGGCCCGGACATGCCATTCAGGCCTAGCCGCCCAACGGTCTCGATCATGTCATGCCGATGCATGGGAGCCTCGCAGCAAGTCGTCGATCGGCGGGTAGCGCAGCTGCAGCGCTTTTGGTGTTGTGAGCCCCGCGGGACGCTTAAGCCAGCATAAGAAACATGAACGATCGTCGCCAACGCAAGGCTGTTCTCAGTCGCCGGCCTTTTGCGACCGACGAAATACCAACCCTCGCTGAGCATTGGCTTGTGAAAACGCCTTTTTCAGAAAGTCGTTTGTGAGCCTCGGGATGGTCTGCTTTTCAGAGTCGGAACATCTGTTTAGGATCAAACGGCAAGTCGATACAGCGCCGTCACGGTGAGGAAAACTCGGATCAGTCTTGTCTTTCGATAAATTTTTTATTCAGTTCGAATTTGAGATTGATGCCCGATGGCTGACGAAGTGGAAATCGCTGCCATAGGCACACTCGGCGGCCTATTCCGACGTACGGACCCTCCGATTTTACCTCCCGACGCAGTCTGCGAAAACTGTGCCACACCGCTGAAGGGGGCATGGTGCTATATTTGCGGTCAGGAGTTTTCGCCGCCGCACCGTTCGATTGGCGCTCTTTTCGCCGAAGCCTTCGAGGGCATGTTTCACACCGACGGTAGGCTTTGGAAGACCTTAGCTCGTCTGATGCTTCACCCGGCGCGGCTGACGCACGATTACGTCGAAGGTAAGCGGGCCCCGCAAGCGCCACCTTTCAGCGTCTTTCTCGTCGTGGTCCTAATCTTTGTGTTCATCGGAGGCTTGAGTGAAACTATTTCAACGCCGCGGAACCCTATTGGATCGTCCGGGACCGCCGCGCTCGTACCCAGCACGACCCCAGCGGTGGACGACTCCCGACTATTCAGCTGGATCAAAGCTCGCGAGCGTATCGCTCTAGCGCAACCAGAACGCTTCGTCCTAGTGGCCGAGACCTGGGAACATCGGCTCGCTATCCTCATGTTGCCGATTTTCACTGGACTGCTGGCAATCTCTTTTGCTTTCAAGACCCGATTCAGAATGCAAGACCACTTGGTCTTTTCAATGCATTCACTTTCATTTGCGGGTTTAGTGCTGTCGGCAAGTATGCTGTTAGCTTTGGTGATTGGCGATTGGGCGATGTTGCTTTGGGTTTTCCCGCCAATTCACCTCTTCGTGCACATGCGAGGCTTCTATCGCACGAGCGTGCTGGGAACTGTGGCCCGCATGGGCCTGCTTGTCGTAGGTTCCTCGCTTTCATTTATAGCCCTTTTGTTTGCACTGATTCTCGTCAGCCTATCGGCCATGAGCGCCTAAGGTGGCGGCCCCGTAGACCCCCGCGGCAACGAATGCCGCACGCTCCAGTGTCCTGCGTGTTACGAGTATGCCGCTGCCGCACCTCGCCGAGGTTGGATAATCGGAGATCAAGATGAAACAAGCGATCAGCCGCCGAGACACCTTGGCCTTAGGCGGTGCGCTTCTTGTAACTGTGGCGCCTGGAGCGTCACTAGCCGCGGCATCGTTCTGGCTGGTGCCGCCGGATCAGCAACTTGACATTGATAGCGGCTCCGCCCTGCCGCCTGCACCTCAGGCGGAGGTTGACGCCCCACAGATCTTGGTTGAGAGCCCAAAGGCCGGTGCGGAGCCGATCCACTCACCCGTGAGTATAGCCGTTAAGTTCGTGCCGGCAGCAGGGGCTGCGATCGACCCCGCCGCCTTTAAAGTGGCGGCACGCATCATGGGCGGATGGATGGACGTAACTTCAGAAATTCTTAAACGGGCGCAAGTGAAAGCCAGCGGCGTACAAGTGTCCGGGGCTATGCTGCCGAAGGGCAAGCACCACATCCGCATGCAGATCAAAGACGACAAAGGCCGCCTGGGTGAGAGCGTTATCGGATTTGAAATAGCCTAGCCGATTGTCGAGCGTCGGACATCTTCACTTTCCGGCGCCGGAGGTCCGCACACGGACCATCTCAGCGGACACGTGTAAGCCGGCGAGCCTGGCGCGTACGAGCGCGGTGCGAAGTGCGCTAAGGAATTCCCGCTCGGTGGCGTAGTCGGAGGGGTCATTCCCCAGGAGGGGCTGCTCCGCGGCGATCGCGAGGATGACCTCGTCGCCAAATGGTGGTGCGACCTGAAAGCGGACTCCACGGCGCCCGTCTGCGCCTAGCTTGACCAAACGCCGCCCGTCCGCGGCGACGGCTGGGGCGCCTCGATACAGCTCGACCGCGCTCCCGTCCGCTTGCAGGTAGATGACACGCAGGTAGGGCCGCGCGGCGGTGGCCTCCGCCTCGACCGTAAAAATGTCGTCCATGGCCAGGTGTACCGGGTCGCCAGTCAGGGCTGGCTCGTGTTCACGGCCAATGCGCAGCGCCGCGCCGGGTTCGGTCAGGGCGGTGTCTAATGTGAGTTCGGCCTCACACTGCGGCCAAGGGCGGTGCTCGACACTCCACTGCAAGCCGGGCGCGATCGCCAATGCCCGGGCCTTTAGCTTGGCGATATTGTCGGCCGAGCCGCTGAACCCGCGCACTTCGAGCGCGTTGCCTACGCCATTCGTTAGGTCGAATCGGGCGCATTCGCCGCCGCCTAAAACTGCGCGTAGGCGATCACGAACCGGGACGTTGGGAGGCGGCGCCGGAGCGATCGCGGCTTTGTCGTCGTCTTCCAGGGGTTCAAGCACATAGGCCTCACCGACCAGGTTCTGGAAGGTCTCATAGTCGATCCACAGATAGCCGCCGTCGCCCCAAGCGGTACCCCAAGAATTAATCAACCTGAATGCTTGACGACGATCATCGTAACCGACCAAGGCCAGCGCATGCATTCGCTCCGCGCCCGAAAGATTCCAGCGATCGAACCGTTCGTCGGAACGGTAGACGCCAGTGAAGTTCCGCAACGCCTGGAAGCCGTGCGGCATACTGATGCCAAAGACCACCGGGTGTCCTCGCCAGAGCTCGCCTTTGATGTCGTCAATGACAAGGGGGTTGCGCCAGTCGTCCTTTAGCGCGGAGTCTGCGGACGGCTTGTGTTCTATGGCCCGCCATCCAGCGATTTTAAAACGCCCTGCAGCCGCACGTAGGGATTGCGGGGGCAGCGCCTGGCATTGACCAGCGGTATAAGGGAATTCCGTCATGGTCGCAGCGCCTTCGCGCGTCAGCAGGTCCAGCGACTGCTGCATCATGGCTCCGCGGTGGCACTGGGGGTCGGTGGTCAGAGAGTTGTAAATGTAGGCTGGGCTTATGATCGCGCCAGGCGCATCCGAGACCCGAGACATGGGAGCGGAAGCTAGGAAAGAGCGGGCAGCATACCCTACGGCCCAGGCGGTGCACGCTCCCTCGCCTCCCTGCGATCCCGGGGGCGGGAAGCGAGCCGTAAGGTCTCTGGATTCGCCGAAGAAGCTGCGGAAGCGCTGCACCTTTGGGAAAGCGGCATACGACTGAGGCGTGACGGGGATGAGTCCTGTGCCCAATCCGGCCGCCTCGTCGGGGGCAGCTCCGGCTGGCGCAAAGCCCCCCCATAGCGCTGCCGCAGCGAGAACAACCACGCAGCCGCGTTGCAGATACTTCCGAAGAGGAATTTGCGGCTTGGACAGGGAACGCTCCTAACTACTGGCCGACTCGGTTCCTGGCGGGCAACCGGTGGTGCGATTGTCGCGAACCAACAAAACATTGCGCACACGGCGATCTTCGGGGGTGACTACAACCAGAACAGAATAATCCTTAATTGGCCGATACAACTGCCATGCGGCGACATCTTGGACGGCCCCGACGACGAGGGTAATGTGGCCCAGGATTCCGCGCGCGCCCTCGTTGACGGCGCAGGTGCGGACCGTCCCCCCCTGCCGCCGCGATTGATCAATCCACTGGCCCATACGTTCTGGAATGGCACGGGCGGGGAAGGCTCCATTTACTCGAATGTCTACGCTCGCGAGCCGGGCGGTGAGGGACTCGTGCACCTGCATGTCGAAAGCCCCGTCATCTCCCCAGGCGAATTCCGACTTGGGCGTCGGCTTGGGGCCAGTCCAGCGGCCAACAACGTCCACAAGGACTGTGGCGTTGGCGACTTCGTTATGCGCCGGGGAAGGCTCGGACGCCGTGCTGCTGCTTACACAGTCCCGGGCGCTAGCAGCCAAGGCAACGGCGACAGTCGCCAAGGTGAGAATTGAGCGCATCTAACCTCCGGCGGCCCTGCGTGTGAACTGAACCTGAGTGACCAAGCCCGATTCAGGTTCTAGCCAAAGGACAGCATTGTAGTCTTTGGCCGGGGTGTAGACGCTAACGCGTGGCGCAAAGAATTGCTTTAGCGTCTTGAACAGCGAAAAGCCTCGGTCGCCGCAACTAATAGCTTTGCGTGAGACCTGTCCGCCGGTTCGCTGAACTTCAGCAAGCCAGCCGGCGACGGCCTTAGGTGGGTCGGCGGCGGCGAAAGGCTCAACGGGGTCCACCACCACGCTCTCGGCCTGCACGACCAGAATGCGGTTCAGGTCCCCGTCGAATCCCGGTGCCCCGACATTCAGATTGGCGGAGACGAAGGCTCGAGTGCAACTCACGATGGGTGGGGGGTCGGGCAACGGAGAGGGTAGAGTGCGAGCAGGTTGAGGAGCTGGCTGGATTTGCAAAATCCTTGGCGGCGCCTTTGGGCAAGCTTCCGGCCTTAGGACGCGAACTCCGCGAGTGCCGCAGCCATTTTGCTCGTCCTGAGCGCTGCTCTCCTGCGCCTGAATATAAGTCGGTAAAGCGGTGATGGCGGTCGCGATCAGGACCGCGGTGCAGGCAAAAGTACGCAAGATAATTTCCTCGTATCGAACCGTCGTAGGTCTCTATTCTCGAACCCCTAAAAGCTTGGGTTGGCGTATACAAAAAGACTGTGGTCACGACCCTTTCCGCCGAACCATGATAATCTTGAGCCGCTAAAGGACGTACAGCGGACGGAAGGTCTCTCTATGCGTTGGTTGATTGGCCTTGTCTTCCTTTCGGCCTGTCTTGTGGGGCACACTCCGGCGATTGCCGAACCCCAGCGGCTTGCCCTCGTGGTTGGAAACGCAGACTACGTAACTTTTCCAAAGCTGCGGAATTCCGTGAACGACGGGCGCGACATGGCGGCCGCGCTCCGGGGCTTGCGCTTCGATGTAACCGAGGCCCGCGACGTCACATTGCCAGAATTCAACCAGGCGCTCGCCAAGTTGACGGCCAAGGTACGGCCCGAGGACGTGGTCGTGGTATTCTTCGCCGGCCACGGGATGATGGGTCTGAGGTCCGAAAACTCTAACGACTTCGACAATTATCTGGTCCCTGTTGAGGCAACCCTGACAACGCCCCAAAAAGTTTCCGCAGGTTCTCTCGCTCTCAATACAATCCTGGAGGCGCTCGAAAAGGCGAGGGCGGGCCCGCGCCTTGTGATCTTGGACGCCTGTCGTGACAATCCGCTGGCCCCAGATTGGGCCGACTACGTCTCCGAGCGCCCGCCCTCGACAGGCCTGATGGAGCCGCGATCTGCTGAACTGAAAAACGCTTATATCGCTTTTGCCACCTCCCCAGGCAAACAAGCGGGTGACAACCAGGAGGGCAAGAACGGCGTCTTCACTCAAGAAGTTCTGAGGCGGATTGCAACGCCTGGCATCACGGTCAACGCCTTGTTTGAGGCCGTGGCCGCCGAAGTTGAACACAAAACCGCTGATCGTCCGCCCGCGCAGACACCGTGGTTTGCGTCGGGTGGAGGCACGGCTGCAAACTTGGTGCTCAATCCCGTCGCCGGCGCCCCTGTGCCGATTGCCGATCCCATGACATTGGACCTCAACCTCGTACGCCAGGCGCAGGAGTGCGGGCTGCCGATATGTCTCGAAGTCGCTGCAGCAAATATTCGTTCACCGACGATCCGCGACGCCTTGCTGTTGCACGCCCAAGCCTTGCACTTATCGGCGCGCCAAGCCGCCACGTTGTCACCGCCCGGTCCGCTTCCCCCTGCGCCGGCACTCGACGGGCGCGCCCTAAGTGCCCAGGCCCGTGGATTCTTAGTCGCTAACCGGGGAACTTTAGACGGCTGGATGGCTATAGGAGACGCGCTAATTTCGGGGCGAATGGGGTTCGAGCCCGACGGGTCTGAGGCTTTGCGCTGGTATCGCGCAGCTGGCGCCTCCGGGTCGGGCGATGCTGCATTCGCTGTCGGATCTGCCCTGCACCGAGGTTTGGCTGGGGTGCCGGCCAACCCCATAGAGGCCTACCACTGGTTCGAAAGGGCTGCGGCTCTAAACTCTCCGCAGGCCTTCGGCCTGCTCGGTCAGTACAACGCCAAGGGCATCGGCGGCCGTCCAGTCAGTGCGGCCGAGGCCAGCGCCTGGTTTTTGCGTGGAGCCTCGCTCGGGGATTCCTATTCGACCCGCAGGCTGGCAGATCTCACTTTTGAGGGGACTGGTGGTGAGAAAGCCGATCCGTTGAAAGCTCAGGCGCTCTACCGCAAGGCTGCGGAGCTCGGCGATCCCGAGGCGATGATGAAGGTAGGCGACTTTATCATGTTCTCGCGCAACGATGCGTCTCGGGGGGGGCTCTACGGAACGCCGCAAGATGCGCAGGTATGGCTAGATAGGGCCGCGGAGTCTGGATATGTTGAGGCATATATACAGATCGCGCTGAATTTCCACGTCGCGCAGGGCGTGCCGAAGGATGACGTACAAGCGCTGCGCTGGTTGTTGAGAGCCGCTGAGAGCGGATCCGACGATGCGATGTATAATATTGGCATGGCTTATGCGAAGTCCGATTACGGGCTTCCGAGGGACTGTCACCAGGCCGGCCGTTGGTTACGTAGAGCCGAAGGCGCGGGCAGCTATTTTGCCCGCTTGGAGTACAATTCGGTCGCAAAGAGTTGCGAGTCCTATGAATGAAGGCGATCGGTTTTCTGCTGTTGTTGTTAGGATTTTGGTCGCCAGCGATATCTGCGTTTGCGCAGACCGGCACGGCGTTGGTAATTGGCCAAAGCGCCTATTCAACAGCGGGAGTTTCGTATTTTTCAAAGGCGGACGCCGCTGAGATTGCCACGGTTCTGGCCGCCGATGGATGGAAGGTGCAAACCGAAGCAGATTTGACGGCGCCCCAGCTGGACGAGGCGCTCAGCCGTTTCGCGGCCAGCGTGACGCCGAACGAGGCGGTGTTTGTCTATTTTTCAGGCCTCTCGGCCAAGGGGGCACAGAGTGCTTCCGGCGTCGACAACATCATGCTTGGCGTGGACGCCAAGCCGGCGACCACGGACGATCTAACCGCCGCAGGCCTGCCGCTTGGCCGGATGCTAGCGGTGCTTAACAAAGCGGGCGCAGGCGCCAAAGTGATCGTGGTCGACGCCGCCCGTCCAAACGAATTTGAAGCGCGATGGCACGCGCAGGCCGGAATGGCAGAACCCACAAGCTTTGCTCTGCGCAACGCCTTCATCGCTTTTCCGTCGCAGCCCGGCAAACTGGCGCGGGAAGGCTTGTTTGCGATGGCGCTTGCGCAGGCGATGAAACGGCCAGGCGTATCGATCAACCAGAGTCTAATCGACCTCTCAACGGCGCTCGATCAGCAGACGGGCGGCATACAGGCAGCCTGGTTTTCTGGCTCAGCAGCGTCCGCGCGCTTAGTGGTTCGTCCAGGCGAACTTCAGGGGGCCGATGATCAGCAACTGTTCAATCGGGCTGTCGCCTGCGGAACCGATATGTGTCTGCGACAGGCCGCGGCCCGGATTTCAGACCCTGGACGGTCAATGGACCTTCGACTCAGGGCAGTCGTGGCCGGAGTCGAAAATCTGCCGCCCCCGACCCGGGAACCCATCGTCCTGACCGGGGCGCCGAGTTACGTCGACGCCTTTACGGAGTCTAACAAGTCGAGCGCTGCCGGCATGAGCCTCATCGGTCAAAACTTTCTGAACGGTACGAACGGTTTTCCTAAGGACGCTGGCCAAGCTTATGGATGGCTGATGCGTGCAGCAACGGCCGGGGATGGGCCGGCGAACTACTTCACCGGAATGTTCTTCGAAACCGGCGGCCCGCCGGTAAACCATGTCGATCGTTTCGCAGCGATCGAGCACTTCAAGCTTGCGGCCGAGAAGGGCGTGGCGGAGGCTCAGTATCAATTTGGCCTCTACTGTTATCGTGGCGAGGCCGGGTTGCCAAAGGATCCTGTTGCAGGCGCACATTGGATGTCCATGGCGGCTGCCGCTGGCAACGCCCAAGCTAGAGATGTGTTAGCGGGTCGGATCGTACCCTAACTAAGCTTGGTTCGAAGGCGAAAGGCCCTGGTTCTGCTACTCTCGCTCGCACTCAACGGCCCCGCCGCGCGTGCGCCGAAATATCCCTATATGGACGTTGAAAATCTGCCAGAGAGACATCAGTAGGACACGAACGGCTAACTCGTTAGTTTACTATTCCCGCAAGCATTCAAGCCTATCGACGCCGCCGCCATGCGTTCGGCTGTAGGTGACAGCGAACCACGGCCGGCCGGCGGTGTCCGCGCCCATGAACTCGGAACTGACCACTCTGAATTCCCCGAAACCGCGGGTCCAGACAATGGCGCTTCCGGCCATCGAATAGGCGCTGAAAGCGCCGGAGCCGGTCAGCGATGGTCCACGATAGGTTGATCCGCGGATATCCACGTACCCTGGGGAGCCGCCTCCGCCGAAACTGCATCCGTAGTGACCCGAAGGGATGCCGCCGCCGGCCGCCTGGCGCGGGGCCGCTGTGCCTGGAGTGGCCGCGTGCAGTGATCTGAGGACCGGATCATTGGCTTCGCCGCCGGGAACCGGTTCCGTCGGGCCGGATCCGGCTGCACGCAGCTGGGCGCGGTTATCGGTAAAACCGGACACCCAGGCGTCATTGCCGTAGCCGAGCGAGTGGACGCGATAGACGTGATAGGGCCCGAAGTTGGCCACTTCGGCATCCGTCGCGACTTGGATGATGATCGCCTCGAACCATCTGCCACCATCGACGTACTGGACCCTCTGCCCAACTTTGTAGGCGCGCTGGGGAGCGGCGGGGACGGTAGTCACCGGTGTCGCGCTACCGACGTGCGCCGGATTTTTCAATCCGCGAATCTCGTTTTTGGGGAAGAATGCCGTGCCATCGGACCACCTCTGCGACACATCATCATAGAGAAAGAGGTGGCAAGAAGTACTTGTACACGTATCGATCTTGCCCCTTGTGGCTTTGCCTGCCCAGGTTACTTCGACGGTATCGCCTGGGGAGCCGAGAACCTGAGCATTGGCTTGGATCGCTATTGTAGTAGTGGCGAGAATAGCAATGCAGGCCAGGGTAAGTTTGGGTGCATCTCGATTGTACAATTTTGTCACGCAATACTCCTTGCGAATACTTTGTGGAAGACCGCAG
>JAYUBY010000196.1:0-3584 GCA_043740635.1 Alphaproteobacteria bacterium | reverse complement strand
GGGTGCTTCGGCGATGGGTGGAGGCCCCTGGGCCGGACGCGGTGGATTGACGAACTCTCCAAAGGCCGCAGCCCCCAACACCGCCAGTAGGATCAAAATCATGCGTGGATCCCACCAACGTCCCGAGACTGCGCCAGGCGCCATGCGCGACAGGATCGGCGTGTCACGCTCGAAAATCTGGTGTTTCAGCGCGCCCCCGACGTGGAGCACAAATAGACCGTAGACCCCCAGCGCCAAGAGGCTATGGCCGCTCTTGCCGATCGTGTGCGCAAGGTCTTTGGCGGCCGGAGCCAAGGTTTCCGTACCGGGAATGGCCGGCCACGGGACTGTCCAGAACAGCAAGGTCGGAATTGCAATGCGGCTGGTCGAGACCATCAGCCAGCCGGTCAGCGGCATGCCGATCATGATCGCGTAAAATCCCCAATGGACGGCTTGGGACAGCACACGCTCCCACCACGCCAACCCCGGCGGCTCCGGGGGCGGTGGGTTGGTTAGGCGCCACCCCAGCCGAATGATACTGAGGACCAAGATCGTGACGCCGATCGATTTATGCAGCTGAGTAAGGGCGAAGCCTTCCGGCGTTTTCGAGCCCATCCGCCAGGCGAGACCGACCTGGACCACGATCGCCAGCGCAATCAGCCAGTGCAGGATAATCGCGACGGTGGCGTAGCGGCTGCGTCCGCCGCGCGGCGCGAAACGGGCTGCGGTCATTGAGGGCCTTCCTGCTGGCGAGTCGGAATTCTTCTACTTCTTTTCGAACTCGAGCTCGAAGATCACGTCGACCTCGTCGCTGGCGAACTGGTTCAGGAAGACATTGCTGACGCCGAAGTCTGACCGTTTGATCTGGGTCGATCCGGAAAATCCCAGCCGCGTGCCCAGCGGGGTAATCCCATGGCCCGCGCCGTCAAAGGTGACGTCGAGCGTGACCGGCTTGGTGACGCCGTGAAACGTCAGGTCCCCGTTCATCGTCCCTTTGCCGTCAGCCCCTTGCAGCCCCGTCGAGACGAACGTGATGGCCGGGAATTTGTCGGCCTCGAAGTAGCCGGCGATCTGCTTGTTAAACGCAGGATCATTGGTGTCCACGGACTTAGGATCGACGGTGAACTTGACCGCGGTCGCCTGCCAGTTTGTCGGGTCGTAAGTGAAGCTCCCGTCCAGTCCGTTGAAACGAAGGGTGTAGTGTGTGAATCCCATGTGGACGATCTTCGTCGTCAGGCTCGCGTGCCGCTTGTCGAGCACATAGTTCCCGGCCGGCACCTTGGCCGGATCCTGGGTCGAGGGATTGGCGAGGGCCGCGCCGCTTAGCGCGATAGTGACGGCAAGGGTGGCGGCGACGGTTCGGATCATGAGCTGTGCTCCAGTTGGCCGGCCGAAGATGGTGCGCCCGAACCTACCCGAAAGTCCGGCGGAGCCGATTTACATCGTATGACCCCCGTGGCGCTTGCGGCGCCCTAGCGCGCGACCTATGCGCTTACGGCGTCAACGGGAGTGTCTAGGTGATCCAATTGGGTTTGAGGGCGGCCGTCGCGGCCTGCGTCGCGGTGCTGGCCGTAGGGCATGCCCAAGCTGCGGACGCGCCATCTGCCACCGTCTATCGCCACGTCAACCTGATCGACGGAACCGGCGGCCCTATGCGCCCAGGCATGTCGGTCCTCGTCGAGGGCGAGCGGATCAAGGCGGTGGCGCCGGACGCTCAACTTTCGGCTCCGCCGACCGCGCAGGTGGTTAATCTCGCCGGCAAGTACCTCTTGCCCGGCCTGATCGACTCCCACGAACACCTGGCGACGCCGCCCAATCGGCGACTGGCGGAGGCGAACCTGCGGCGCGACCTCTATGGCGGCGTTACCGCCATCCGTGACATGGCCGACGACCTGCGCTCTGTGGCCGAGCTTGCGCGCGAATCCCGCGCCGGCGAAGTCCCCGCGCCCGACATCTACTACGCAGCCCTGATGGCCGGCCCGAGCTTCTTCGTCGACCCACGCACCCACGCCGCCAACCTCGGAGTAGAGCCGGGCAAGGCGCCCTGGATGCAGTCCATCGACGTCACCACCGACCTGAGAACCGCGGTCACTCTGGCCAAGGGCACGTCGGCAACGGCGATAAAGATCTACGCAAACCTGCCGCCAGATCTCGTGAAGAAGATCGCCGCGGAGGCTCATCGCCAGGGTATGGCCGTTTGGACCCACAGCTCGATCTTCCCCACCACGCCGGCCCAGGTGCTGGACGCGCGACCCGATGTAACCTCTCATACCTGCTACATGGCCTATCAGGTGATCGGTGTTCCGCCATCCTACCAGCAGCGTTATCCGGTCGATCCGAAGCTCTTCGATGGCGGCGCGAATCCGGTGATGGCCGGCCTCTTTGCGCGAATGAAGGCGCAAGGCACGATCCTTGACCCGACGCTACGCGTCTATGCCGAAGACGCCGAACGCTTCGCCAAGAATCCCAAGGGACGTGTGCCGCTTTGCAGCCTCGACCTGGCTGCATCGCTCACACGCCAGGCTTTCCGAGCCGGAGTGCCATTGACAACCGGCACCGACGGCATCGCGCCCGCGAGCGATCCTTGGCCGACGGTCTATGACGAGTTCGCCTTGCTGGTGATGAACGCCGGCCTTACCCCAGCCGAGGTTATCCATGCCGCCACGGAGACCGGCGCGCGCGCGGCCGCTCAGGCCGCGAACATGGGCACGCTGGCCCCAGGCAAGCTCGCCAACATGATCGTGCTCACACGCGATCCAACGGCAGATATCCAGAACCTGAAGAGCCTCGAGCTCACAATCAAACGCGGGCGTGTCTACCCACGCGCCGACTTCAAGCTCCTCACAGACGCAGATCTCAAGGACGCCCTATGAGCCCCGACCGCAGAACCGTACCTGCGCTCGGCGCCGCCACCGCCGCCACGCCGATCCTGGGCGCGGCCAAAGATCCTATCGCCGGATGGACGGTGATCAACGCCCTGGGCGGCCTCATCGACCCGAACACGCCAGACTTGCCGAGGGTCCAAATGACCCCGCGCATTCTGGCCGACGCCCACGCCTCAGGCATGACAGCGGTAAACTGCACGTTCGGCTATGTCTTCGGCCCCAAGGACCCCTTCGAGTCTACCGTCGCCGACATCGCTTATTGGGACCGCCTGGTGCGCGAGAACCCACGCGATTTGATCAAGGTCTTCTCCACGACCGACATCGCGAAGGCGAAGGCGGAGAAGCAGATTGGCGTAATCTACGGCTTCCAGAACGCAGCAATGATCGGCGCCGACGCCAGCCGTGTGGACCCCTTCGCCGACATGGGCGTGCGCATCATCCAGCTGACCTACAACAATGCCAACCAGCTGGGCGACGGATCAACGGCGCCAGGGAACCGCGGCCTGACCAAGTTCGGGCACGAGGTCGTTGAGCGCATCAACGCTAACAAGCTGATGGTCGACCTGTCCCATTCGGGCCAGCAGATCTGCCTGGACGCGGCGCGGGCCTCGAAACAGCCGATCTCGATCAACCACACCGGCTGCCGCGCAACAAGACCGACGAGGAGCTGCGGCTGGTGGCCGAAAAGGGTGGCTTCGTCGGCATCTACTTCATGCCGTT
>JAYUBY010000195.1:0-3160 GCA_043740635.1 Alphaproteobacteria bacterium | reverse complement strand
GCGGTTTTCGAAGGCCGGAACCCTGGCAAGGGCTTCCCTGCGGACCTCATCTCAGCGACGCGCCGCCGCTTGATGCGGATAGATGCGGCCGTTGAAGTCGGCGACCTCAAGGTCCCGCCGGGACATCGGTTGCACGAACTGGACGGCGACAGGGCGGGTGAGTGGTCCGTGAGCGTGAACGATCAGTTCAGGCTCACGTTCAGGTGGGGCGAGCATGGCCCTGAGGACGTCTGGTTCGGCGACTATCACTAGGAGCCTCCCCGGTCGGGCGGCTGGCTATTCAGGAGACGACCATGACCAGTAATGTTTTTGGGGCCTTTGAAACGCCGGCCCCTCACCCCGGAGAACACCTCCGCGAGGACTTTCTGCCCGAGTACAAACTGACCGCCGGCGCCCTCGCCAAGGCCATGGGCCTGAAGGACCGGACCCGCATCGAGCGCATCGTGCGCGGCCAGCAGCCGATCACCGCCGACACCGCGCTTCGGCTCGGCCGCGTGTTCGGCACAACCCCGCAGTTCTGGATCAACCTGCAGACCACTCACGACCTGTCGGTAGCGGCCATCGCGGCGCGCGACGAACTGGCGGCTATTCGGACAATTGCCGCCGCCTAGAGCTACGGGAGGCGGCTTGCCCTCCAAGTCGGCGGGTACGACAATCGCCGGATCACTGAGACGGAGGCCGCCCATGCGCGGCAGCAAACACATCCGGCGCCTGGTGCGCGAGTATGCGGGCAAGGCCCATGAGCTTGACTTGCGCCAGGCTCTGCTCCCGCTCGCCGAGGCCTTTCGCGCGTGGGAGCGGGCAGAGATCGACAGCTTCGAGCTCAAGACCCTGATCCACCGTTTCCACCAGGACGATGCGCGCGAAATCTACCTTCGATACGTCGATCTCTCCGAGCCGGCGCTGGCGGGCGCCATCGCCGCGGGGTCCTCGCCCGTGACACGCTCCCGCCGGAACTGCTCGACCACCTCGCTAGCCTGATCAGCTACTTCGAGAAAGCGTCTGAGTAGGACGCCTGTGCTGAGCGCCGCTCCCTGCGCGGATGCACTGTCACCGTAGTCTTCCATCCTCCCAGGCTTTCGGCGACCGCGCTTGTGGAGTGAACCCCTTTGGTGAGACACGTAAACTAGGGACACTGGGCGAGGTGACAGGTTAACCCGTCACCTCATCTCCGAAGAAACCAGCCGTTAACTACGCGGCTGCTCAAAGTGAGGCCCGCGAGAGTTGCATACAGTGTCACCGATACCCCAGTCGTAGGTCCAGATGGTCAGTTCACTCATGGCGGCGCGCCCGTCCTGTATCGGCTGAGGGTTCCTCATTGGGGACTGAGTTGACGGACAGGCGCAACAAACCATCGCCGTAGACCCGCGCTCACTTCTGGTGCCCACTCCAGGCTTCGCGCCGTTCCCTATTTCTGATCCGCTGCAACGGCCAGGGGTCGCACGCGGGTACGAAGCTCCGCCAGGAAGCGATCTCGAAGCGAGATGATCGCGAAGTGCCCGCCGCCGGGCAACAGGACCAGTTCCTTGTGCGGCGCCTGGAGCTTGCCGAAGTACTCCACGGCCAGGGCGGCGGGCGTCTGGATATCGTCGGCGCCCTGGAACACGAACACCGGGACCTGGAAGGTCGTCCCGCGCGCATAGGCGTCGTAGCGCATCAGCGCCGGATCGAGCTGCTCGCTGCTGTAGCGCTCCGCCACGTGGTACTCCCAACCGTCTCGCAGACTGAGTTCGGGCTCGAAGATGCCGGAGACATTGGCCTCCGCGGACCTGGAGCGCTCGGAGGCCAGCGGATGGGCGAACAGCACCTTACGCTCCGCCCCCAGGGCCGCCTCGTCACGATAGGGCGGCGGGCCGATCTCGGCGAGCCGGGCCAAGCCCTTGGCGTCGCCGGCGGCCTTCACCCGAGCGGTGAGCAGCTGATAGCCGAGAGCCTCGTTGCGCTGCATGTTCACCACCTGACCGGTGGCCACATAGGCGGAGAACAGGTCGGGCCGCCGGCGGGCCATTTCACTGGCCACCACCGTGCCCCAGGAATGGCCCAGCAGAATGACCTTGGGCTTGTGGAGCCGCTTGCGGACCCAGTCGGCCACCTGCACGCCATCGGTGGCGATCCCGTCGATCGAGAGCTTGCCTGTCGCCTTCGCCCCGATGCGGCTGAAGGTCTTGCCGGCGCCGCGCTGGTCCCATTGCACGAGCGTGAAGTCCTTCTCCCAGCGGCGCAGCAGATACTGGTTGGGCAGCATCGAGCCGCCGGGTCCGCCATGGACGATGAGAAGCACCGGGTTGGCCCTGTCCTCGCCGCGGATACTCACCCATTGGCCGATCCCGCCGATGGGGACGAACATGGCTTCCTGCACGGCGTTGGGCCCGCGCAGCGCCGTCTCCCGCGCCCGCTGGTCCACCCGGACCGCCCGGTAGCCCAGCGCCAGACAGACGGTGACCAGCAGCACGACCAGAAGGCCGGCCACGATCTTCAACACGATGCGCAAGACGATGTTCCCGAGCCCTATGTGAGGGTCGGCCCCAGATGGCCGCGTTGCAAATTAACTTTCAGACAGGCGCCATGGCCGCGCGCCCTTCCTGTATCGGCTGAGAGCCGCATCGAGCGCGTGGTTCGCCGCCGGCAGCCGATCACGTTGCGGCCCCCGCTCATCGGGATTGAGCTATAGGCCGAACGTCACCAGGCCGCGGTCGTCGATTGCCCAGGCCGGGTTCCAAGCGATTTCCCAAGCATGGTCATCAGGATCGGCGACATAGCCCCTGAACCCGCCGTGAGCGGGCGCATCGCCATCGCGAAGAATGCGGCCTCCGGCCAGCGCGAGGCTGTCGATGACGACCTGAACCTCGCCTGCCGACCCGACGTTGCGGGCGAGCGCGAAGGCGCCCGGTCGGCAAAGGCCGCTGCGCTGCATGTCGCCCTCCAGGCCGGCTTGCAGCCACGTGCCGAGCACGAAGCCGTTCATCTGGTAGAAGGCGATCTCGTCGTTTTCGAAGATTGGCGTCCAGCAGAAGCCTTCAGCATAGAAGCGCTTGGAACGAGCGAGACCACTGATTCCCAAGGTGATGACGCGAGCGGGGGAAGGTGCGGGCGCGCAAGCGGCAGAAAAGGCTTGACAAACGGAGTATTGTTCTTGTATTGTTCCGGATTCGCGAACTCG
>JAYUBY010000194.1:0-2967 GCA_043740635.1 Alphaproteobacteria bacterium | reverse complement strand
GGCGTCGGTGAAGCCGATCTTGCCGGCCCAGCGGTCCTTCAGGTTGAGCTGGCCCTCGACCATGTTCTGCCAGGTCGGCGACGACGCATCCTCGAAGTCGGCCATGAACACCTTGGCCCCGGAATTCAGGGCGTTGACGATCATCTTGCGGTCGACCGGGCCGGTGATTTCCACGCGGCGGTCCAGCAGGTCGGTGGGGATCGGGGCGACCTTCCAGTCGCCTTCGCGAATCTTGGCGGTCTCGGCGCAGAAGTCGGGGCTCGCTCCGGCGTCGAAGCGGGTCTGGCGCTCTTCGCGCAGCGCCAGCAGCTCCAGGCGACGGTCGTTGAAACGGCGGTGGAGTTGGGCCAGGAAGGCCAGCGCCTCGGGCGTAAGCACCTCGGCCGCGCGGCCTTCGACCTGACCCTTCAGCTGAACGGCGGGCTTGGCGGCGAGATCGACGGACATGGCGAGGCTCCGAAGCGAGTGTCCCGATCCTGACGTTCGCAAGCGCTTGATGGAGACTCGGAACGAACTTCAGGATCGATAAGGACACTCTCAAGTGTTTGTTTTCTAGTGTGCTTCTTAGCTTTGAAGTTCGCTCGGCGTGCGATCCAAATTAAGGCGAACTTTAAAGCCAGCACACTAGGAGAGCAGCTATCTGATCAGAAAAAATGGCCCCCCACCCCATGGCGGGGAGCCATGTAGAGGTCTCGTCGAACCTTAGGCGAACTGGCCCATGGTGTTGTGCACGCCGCCGGCCTTCAGCGCGGCCTCGCCGGCGAAGTATTCCTTGTGATCGTCACCGATGTCGGAGCCCGACATGTTCTGGTGCTTCACGCAGGCGATGCCGTCGCGGATCTCTTTGCGCTGCACGTTGAGCACGTAGCCCAGCATGCCCTGACTGCCGAAGTAGTCGCGGGCCAGGTTGTCCGTGGACAGGGCAGCCGTGTGATAGGTCGGCAGGGTGATCAGGTGGTGGAAGATGCCGGCCCGCTTGGCCGCGTCGGCCTGGAAGGTGCGGATCTTCTCGTCGGCCTCGATGGCCAGCGCGGTGGCGTCATAGTCGACGCTCATCAGCTTGTCGCGGTCGTAGGCCGAGACGTCCTTACCGGCGGCCTTGTACGCATCGTAGATCTGCTGGCGGAAGCTCAGCGTCCAGTTGAAGGACGGCGAGTTGTTGTAGGCCAGCTTGGCGTTCGGGATGACGGCGCGGATGCGGTCCATCATGCCGGCGATCTGTTCGACGTGCGGCTTTTCGGTCTCGATCCACAGGATGTCGGCGCCGTTCTGCAACGAGGTGATGCTGTCGAGGACGCAGCGGTCCTCGCCGGTGCCGGCGCGGAACTGGAACAGGTTGGACGGCAGGCGCTTGGGCCGCAGCAGCTTGCCGTTGCGGTTCAGCACAACGTCGCCGTTCTTCATGTCGGTAGGCGAGATCTCTTCGCAGTCGAGGAACGAATTGTACTGGTCGCCCAGATCGCCCGGAGCATGGCTGACGGCAATCTGCTTGGTCAGGCCCGCGCCCAGGGAGTCGGTGCGGGTGACGACGATGCCGTTGTCGACGCCGAGCTCGAGGAAGGCGTAGCGGCAGGCGCGGACCTTGGCGAGGAAGTCCTCGTGCGGGACGGTGACCTTGCCGTCCTGGTGGCCGCACTGCTTTTCGTCGGAGACCTGGTTCTCGATCTGTAGCGCGCAGGCGCCGGCCTCGATCATCTTCTTGGCCAGCAGATAGGTGGCCTCCGCGTTGCCGAAGCCGGCGTCGATGTCGGCGATGATTGGAACGACGTGGGTCTCGAAATTGTCGACGGCGTCGAGGAGCTTTTCTTCCCTTTTCTTATCGCCGGCGGCGCGGGCCGCATCGAGGTCGCGGAAGATCAGGTTCAGCTCACGCGCGTCAGCCTGCTTGAGGAAGGTGTAGATCTCCTCGATCAGGGCCGGCACCGAGGTCTTCTCGTGCATCGACTGGTCGGGCAGCGGCCCGAAGTCGGAGCGCAGCGCGGCGACCATCCAGCCGGAGAGGTAGATGTAGCGGCCCTTGGTCGAGCCGAAGTGCTTCTTCACCGAGATCATCTTCTGCTGGGCGATGAAGCCGTGCCAGCAGCCCAGCGACTGGGTGTAGTTAGCGGGATCGGCGTCATAGGCCGCCATGTCCTCGCGCATGATCCCGGCGGTGTATTTGGCGATCTCCAGGCCGGTCTTGAAGCGGTTCTGCAGGCGCATGCGGGCGACCGACTCGGCGTTGATGCCGTCCCAGGTTCCGCCCTTGCTGTTGATGAGCTGGCCCATCTCGATGATGTGGTCCTGATACGCCATCTGCTTCTTCACCGATAAAGTGCGCCGAAGCGCGCCGTTGTGACAATTCAACGCCGCCTCTAGGCCCTATTTCCTTACGGGAGAAGCGCTGCCGTCTTGCCAAAAGGCCGTGTTGTCACAGTTAATTATTGTCACAATTGTCAATATGTGACATTCATACAAGATGGCTCTGACGCCGGACCGCAAGCTGTTCCTTGGCGCGCGCCTGAAGCGCCTGCGCCGCGATCTGGGCGTCACGCAGACGCGTATGGCCGAGGATCTCGGGGTCTCGCCCAGCTACTTCAACCTGTTGGAACGCAACCAGCGGCCGATGACCGCCCAGGTGCTGCTGCGGCTGGCCGAGGCCTATGACTTCGACCTGAAGACCCTGTCGTCTGACCCGGAGTCGGCCAGCGCCACGGGGCTCTCCGAGGTGTTCTCCGACCAGATGTTCCGCGACCTGGGCGTGGCGCGCCACGAGATCGCCGAGGTGGCCGACAGCGCGCCGGGCGTGTCCGAGGCGATCGTGCGGCTCTACCGCGCCTACCTCGACCAGCGGCGGACCAGCAGCGACCTGGGCGACGTGGGCCGCCCGGAGGACGGGGCCCACCAGCCGATCGTCACCCCGTCCGACTGGGTGCGCGACTACATCCAGGCGCAGAAGAACTATTTCGGCGAGATCGAGGAGGCGGC
>JAYUBY010000193.1:0-6337 GCA_043740635.1 Alphaproteobacteria bacterium | reverse complement strand
GAACCATCAGCAACCGCCCATCGGTATCGACGGCGATGTGCCGCTTGCGCCCGACGATCTTCTTGCCGGCGTCGTAACCCCTTGTTTCGCCTTGCGGCGACTTCACCGACTGGCTGTCGATCACGCCCGCCGAGGAGCTGGCTTCCCGCCCGGCTCGCTCCCGATCCACCCTCAGCGCCAGGTCATGGATCGTCTGGAACAGGAACCGCCGCGACAGTTCCCGGAACCAGCCATACTCCGTCGGCCAGGGTCCGAAGTGGATCGGCAGCATCCGCCACCCGCACCCCGAGCGCACCAGGTAGCGCACCGCGTTGATCACTTCGCGGAACTCAATCTCTCGCGGACGCCCGCGCCGCCCCGGCTTCGGCATCAGCGGCGCCATCTCAGCCCATTCCTCATCCGTCAAATCCGACGGATAGCGCTTGGTCTTCTTGGCGATCTTGGCCATCCAGCCACGACTCTGCTCTGTCCACATCCAGAGCTTGAATCATAACCCCAGCCCTCGCGGAATCCCTCAGAGACGATTTCCCAAACGGTCTCTTAGGTAGACTACCGTTGACACTCGCTTATCAGACTTCTCGCGCCGTGGGCACCGCAGTTCGGGTAGAAGAGGGGCGGGCGGCAGATGCGCCAGCCCCTACGTGTCTACTTCTTCATCATTCCGTCCGACTTCATCATTTCGGGGTGCTTGTCCGCCATCGCCTCGCACTTGGCGTTAGCCATCATCTTGTCATGGCTCATCGACATGCACTTCTTCATCCTCTTCATCTGATTGTGGGACATCTTCATGTCGCCCGACGCCATGGCGCCACTCTTCATAGCGTCGCCCGACTTCATCGGCATTGTCTGGGCGAAGGCGCTGCCGCCGGCCAAAATGGCTGTCGCGGCGATGCTGCATATCAACATCTTGGCTGTCTGGTTCATCGGTCTTCTCCTGTTCGGCAAATCATTCATTGGAAGAATGCGTAGCCCGTTAGCTCGTGCGGAGGGCGAAGGTTCCGAGCGCCCACCCGTCGGGCGCCTCATCCTCCACGCCCGCGCCGGGCTTTGACAAGTTTACCCGACCGGCCCGAAAGCAGACCTCACCCTCCTGTCTTTTTACGCCGCCGCGGTGGCCACCGCCCATGCTTCGTGGGCGGCCGCCACCGTGGCGGCACAATTGATGGGAAGGAGAGCGCCTATTTCGGACTCGGCGCGCCGCTAATTTTTCAGCACCTGCCATCCGAGGTCTTCTGTTCATCGAAGTTCACAGCGAGAGCTCCGCCCGCGGTCGAGCCCTGCCAGGCTGAGCTCCAACGCTCGCGGTATCGGCCCTTTGTGACGGTGCGGGTGCTGACCTTGTTAAGCCCATGGGACTGCGCCCATGCATCGACCAAGGTCAGCGGCCGCTGACCGTCTGCAGGATACGTGATCGACAAGCTGCAGACCGTCGGATTGGCCCCGCCGGGCGGTCGGAGAGGGAATCCCAGGACTTCTCATAGTGGGCCAGGTGGTGGGTCGCCGTCTCTCACGATCAAGTCTGAGCAGCTCGCACCAGGCGCCCCCGCCGCACCGAACCATGCTCTCGGTAAGCGACAGTCCAGATCGCAAACGAGCCCTGCTAATTACTCCGTGCTTGGACGACAGCCTCGGTCGCTACGGTGCCCTTCGACCAATTCGATGATCTGGAGATCGTTGCAAAATTCGCCATAAGGGAATTAAATGTCTTATTATCAATTAGTTAAATGGATCTGAAAACTATCTCTGAACTTCCGGGATGCGGACCTCGACAACCAACCCTGGACGATTATCTGAGAGCGACAGGGTTGCGCCGTGAAGGTCGGCGATGGCCGAAACCAAGGCTAGGCCGAGACCTGAACCGGGTGTGCTGCGGCTGGCGTCCAACCGATAGAAACGGCTCAGGACCCGGCTACGTTCATCAGTCGGCACACCCGGTCCGTCGTCCGCAACGACCGCGCTGACCACTTCCCCCTTCTTATAGAGGTTCATGGAGATATGAGCCTTTTCGCCGGCATGGCGCAGGGCGTTTTCGACGAGGTTGGCGAAGAGCTGGGTCAGAAGCTGAGGATCCCCATTGACCACGACATCAGGCGTGATCTGGGCGCTCAGAGTCTTCCCACCGTCTTCGGCGGCCGTTTCATACGCAAGGCGGACCCGCTCCATCACGGCTGAAAGATCGACTTGCTCGAACCTCGCTCGCCCGGCGCCGCCCTCGATCTGTCCGATCCTCAGCAGGGCGTGGAAGGTGCTCAGCACATCGTCAACTTGAGTAAGCGCTTCGTCGATCGCCCCCTCCAAGTCAGCGGACGGCGTAATCGCGCGCATCGCGTCCAGATGTTGGCGCAGGCGGCTCAGCGGCGTGCGCAGATCATGGGCGATATCGGTGGAGACCTGCCGAAGACCCTCCATCAGCGATTGGTTGCGATCGAGCATGAGGTTGAGATTTCCGGTGAGTCGGTCAAATTCATCGCCCATGCCGATCGCCGGGACGCGTTGCTGCAACCGGCCGTCCATGATGTCCCGCAAGGATCGGTTCACCCGGTCGAGCCGACGAAGAAAGACCGATGCGATCAGCAGGCCACCGCCGATCGCCAGAACGGTGACACCAGCGCCGCTCCAGATGGTCACGAGGCGCAGCCAGTTCGCGAGTTCGTCCAGGTCTGACGTGTTGCGGCCCACGACCAGCCGGGAGCCATCGGCGAGCCGAACGCCAAACGTCCTGACTGCGTTCTTTGCGTCGGACGGGTCATTTGGCTCGGATGGCTCGGGCGCCGCGACCTCGCCCCATCCGACCTTTGACGATGATGCCGGCAGATCGCCCACGACGACGCGGCCTGCCGGATCGAGCAGGAGATAGTGGAATTGGTGCGCGTGGACGATCCGTTCGCGCCTCAGAATCAGTTGGCCAAGGGCGTCGCGGCCACGGGCTTGCGCCTCGCCCCGAAGCAGCCTGCTCTCATCGAACAGCGCCTCCGTGGTGGTCTGGCATGCATACCGGCTCACCGCGATATTCACGGCTCCCACCAGCGCCATCGCACCGACCGCGAAGATGACGACAAAGAGCAGCGCAAGCCGAAACGCGCCGCTGTTGAAGACCCTAAGCGGTTGCATCGATCATGTAGCCGGCGCCGCGGACGGTTTTGATCATTTCCGCTCCGAAGCCCCTGTCGATTTTTGCGCGCAGGCGGCTCACGTGGCCTTCAATGATGTTGGTCTGAGGGTCGAAGTGGAAGGACCAGACGTTCTCGAGCAGCATGGTGCGCGTGACGATCTGGCCTGCGTGTCGCATCAGATATTCCAGGAGCTTAAACTCCTGCGCCTGCAGTTCAATGACGCGCCCCGCGCGCGTCGCGCTGCGCTTCAGAAGGTCGATTTCGAGCTCTCCGACCCGAATCTTGGTCTGCGCCTGAGCTAGGTGCGGCCGGCGGGCGAGGGCGTCTATTCGCGCGATCAATTCGGTCATCGCGAAGGGCTTTACGAGGTAGTCGTCGGCGCCGGCTTCGAGCCCCTCGACCCGATCCTCCAGGCCATCCATGGCGGTCAGGAATATGGTGGGCGTCGTCACGCCGGTAATCCGCAGCGCCTTGAGCGCCGCCAGACCGTCAACGCCCGGGACCATGCGATCGATCACCAGCACGTCATAGACGCCGTCAGCGGCGTGAAAAATGGCGTCACGCCCCGTCGCGCAGGCATCCACCACATGCCCGGCTGACCTCAGCCCCTTCTCTATGAAGGCGGAGGTGGGCGCATCGTCCTCGAGGAGCAGAATTTTCACTACGGCCTTCCAATCGCCCGCCCCACCTAACCTCTTGAAGGAGAACCAAGAGCACGCGCCTAACATCAACGCACAAGTTCGCAATTCCGAATGTTCAGCCCATCTCCTGGGCGCCAGGCCAGGAGCAGGATGTGGGTCGAGGCAGGTTCGCCTTTAACCGGAGTTCCAATCATGAAACGCGTTCTCGCACTTGTCGCTGGGCTGTCCCTGGTCGGAGCCGGCTTTGCCGTGGCTCACGCCGCCGCCCCGTCGGCCGTGACATCCTCAACCTACGCTGGCGAAAAGCTGGCCTCGAAGACCAAGATCACCATCGCTCAGGCGCGAGTGATCGCGCTGAAAGCTCATCCTGGGCAGATCACCGACCAGGAACTCGAGAACGAAGGCGGCGGCAGCGGCCTGCGCTATTCCTTCGACATCAAGAGCGCTGGCAAGACCCACGAAGTCGGCGTCGACGCCAGGACCGGTAGGGTCCTGGAAGACAAAGCCGAGGGGCCTAATCCCGACTGATCGGCTGCCGGCGGGGCGTTCTGACGCTCCGCCGGCACCTTCCGAAGCGGGGTTGAGACGCTGAAAAGGCTTCATACTCGCGCAGGCGGGCTCAGGGCTCTGATCACCGATGTCAACCTTCCGCGTGGCGTCAACGGCTGGGCGGTCGCACATCGCGCGCGGGAAATATTTCCTGCCCTACCGATGGTCTTCGTCAGCGGCGGAAGCCAGCACGAGTGGACGTCAAAGGGGGTCCCGGAAAGCATCATGATCAGCAAGCAATTCGCCCCGGCGCAAGTCGTGGTTGCCGTGACGACACTGATCAACGCTGCAGAGCTTCACGTTAGGCCCTTGGCTGACTAAGGGCGCGTAAGACGAGCAACAAAACACCCCACCACCGTGTTATGAAATTTGCGCACTATACAACTTTGCGCAGCCAGTCGATTATTTGCGGTTGGGTATGGCTTTCGCTTCGCGAGCCTCCATGCGCAGGAAGCGTGAGCTTTGGCTGCCCATTATGTCCACCTTCGCTGAAGACGCGGCGCTTAGCCTTACGCTGGCGGTGGTCAAGTCGTCCCCTGGGCCGTTGCTGCTGCTTGACGGCAACCAAAACATCGTCGCGGCGAGCACCTCGTTTTGCCAGGTGTTTGAGATCGATCCTGAGGTCGCCAGCGGCGGTTTGCTGTCGGACTTAGGCGATGGCGAATGGGACATCCCGCAGCTCAAGTCGCTGTTGGCCGCGACCGTCTCCGGCGCCGCGAAGATTGAAGCTTATGAAATTGACCTTGCGCGGAAGGGATATACGCCGCGCCAGTTGGTGGTGCACGCCGAGCGGCTCGCCTATCTGGATTTGGAAAACTTGCGGCTATTGGTGGCCGTGGCGGACGTCACCCGACGCGCGCGCTGAAGCCAAAGAGAAGGAAGAGGCTCTTCGGCAAAACCTGATCATGCTGATGGAGGTGCGCCATCGGGTCGCCAACAGCCTCCAGATCATCGCCAGCGTCCTGCTGCAGACCGCTCGGAAGACTGCATCGGAAGAGACGCGCGGTCATCTACAGGACGCCCACAATCGGGTTATGTCCGTGGCGGCTCTGGAGCAGCAGTTAAGCGGCGTGGGCGACGGCGACGTGGAATTGCACGCCTACTCCACCATACTCTGCGACAGCATTGCTGCCTCGATGATTATCGACAAACAGGTCTCATTGACGGTGGTCGGGGCCGGTTGGATCGTTAGCCCGCGGGTTTCTGTGAGTCTTGGTCTGATCGTCACTGAGCTGGTGATCAATGCCCTCAAACATACATTTCCTGGCGAGCGTCGCGGCAAGATCATCGTGGATTGTGACGTCCACCTTTAGGTCGCAGCCTCTTCGTCGCCAGCAGCCGACTAACGGGAGGTCCCTGCCTTACGTTCGAACCGCCATTTGAGAATGAGGACTGTCGCCGACATGACCAGCGCCAGCGTGTTGGCGATAGTGATCGGCCAAGCGTGCAGCCGCACTCCATAGACGATCCATAAAACGAAGCAGGTGACGGTAAAGGCGTAAGTTCGGAACGACACCGCCGAGGCATCGCGCGTCTGCAGGAGCTTGATGATCTGCGGCACAAAACTCGTCACCGAAAATACTGCCGCTCCCGTGCCGAAGACGTTGGTCAGAAAATCCGTGCTCATGAGTTGCCCTTAGCCGGTGCTGGCAGGTTAACTCTAACTTATCTCCAGTAGGCCCTGAACGATGGGACAAAAGGGGGCGCCGATGTGAAACCGAAACGGGGGTCAGTTCACACGAGCTCGCCGTAGCGGCCCATCGCTTGGGTCGCGCACCGACCTTAGCCAGGCCGCCATGCTTTACGGAGAACCGGCACCACCTCAAGCTTCAGGCGCGCGCCTAGTCAACGCTCGGCTTAGTTTTCTCGAGCCGGTGCTGACAAATTAACGGCGCCGAGCCCGAAGTATGCGCTCGGGTGTTGTCAGCCCATGGGCTAGGGTCTGTTGGGATTCAGGATTCACCCGACGCGCTGTCCGTGATTCAAGCTCCGGATGGACCGATTCGTTTTGAGTGACGCCCAGTGGGCAAAGAT
>JAYUBY010000192.1:0-4078 GCA_043740635.1 Alphaproteobacteria bacterium | reverse complement strand
CCGTGTCACCGCGGCGATCCGAGCTGCGGAGGAGCGCACGGCCGGGGAGATCTTCTGCGTCGTCACCCAACATTCAAGCGATTATCGGCTTGTTCCGATCGCCTGGGCGGCGGCGGCGGCGTTGTTTGCACCCCTGCCGCTGCTTGCACTGACAAACTGGCCGGCGCTGTTCGTTTACCTTCTGCAAATCATCTCGTTCCTGCTTGTGGCGATGATCCTGTCTTATTCCAAGATCAGGTTCCGGGTTGTTCCGCGCCAGGCCAAGCAGGACCGCGCGCATGCGGAAGCGATGCGCCAGTTTTACGCGCAGGGGATCGACAAGACCGAAAACCGAACGGGCGTGCTTATTTTCGCGTCGGCTGCCGAGCGGTATGTGGAAATCGTCGCTGACGCTGGGATCAACGACAAGGTTTCACCCGGCGTGTGGGATGACGCGGTTCACGTGCTGGTGTCGGCCGTGAAGGACGGCCGCCCGGCGGACGGTTTCGTGGCCGCCATCGAGCGTTGCGGCGCGATTCTCGCCGAACATTTCCCACCGGGCACTCTGAAGCGCGATGAACTGCCCGACAAGCTGTTGGAGATCTGACCGAAAGCATCAACCAGTGAGCTGCTGACTTCTAACAGGCTGCTGAAAAAGTCCCTCGGCAACGCAACGAGCGAAAGGATAGAATCACGTGCGCACTCCTGACGACTCAAAGCTGCTCGTGGTGCGGGTTTCGCGAATCAATCTTGCGGCGCGCTGCTGCAAAAATCATTTTTCAGCAGCCTGCAAAACCGAATACGAATCCAACGCCCCGAGAGTGAGAGTGCGGACGGGGTTTCCGTGACGGGTTGAAGGTTGGGAGAGAGGCTCCTGGCGCCCGTCGTGGAGCACCGCGATGTCCAGACACACCGCTCGCCCGCGTTCCGGCCAGGACCGGATGGGCCTATATCAGGAAATCACCGACAAGATCATCGCCGAGTTGGAGGCCGGCCGTGCGCCATGGGTTCAGCCCTGGGGGACGGCGGCGGCGAAAGCGCCGCTCGCCCTGCCCAAGAACGCCGCAACCCAGCGTCGCTACACCGGGATCAACGTTCTCATTCTGTGGGGCGCCGTCATCGAGCACGGCTTTACGGGCCAGAGTTGGCTGACCTTTCGCCAGGCGCTCAGCCTCGATGGGCATGTGCGCAAGGGCGAGCGCGGTACGACCGTTGTCTACGCCGACCGCTTCACGCCCGAGGACGAACGCCGCCGCGCCGCGGAGTCCGGAGACGAAGCGCAGGCGATCCCGTTCCTCAAGCGCTTCACTGTTTTCAACGTGGCGCAATGCGAGGGCCTGCCCGCGGATATCATGGCGGTCGTGCCACCGGTCGAAACAAACCTCATCCTGCCGCAGGCCGAGGCGCTGATTCGGGCTACGGGCGTGGACTTCCGGATCGGTGGGGAGCGGGCGTACTACGATCCGGTGCATGATTTCGTGCAGGTGCCACCTCCGCAGGCCTATTTCGAACCCATAAATTGGCACCGAACCGCGCTGCACGAGGTTGGGCACGCCAGCGGTCATCATTCACGCCTCAACCGCGACCTCTCCGGATCCTTCGGGTCGAAGAAATACGCGTTCGAGGAACTGATCGCGGAAATTTCCGCCGCGTATCTGTGCGCCTCGCTCAGTATCACCCCGACGGTGCGCCATGCCGACTATATTGGCTCGTGGCTCGAAGTGCTGCGTGAGGACGACCGCGCGATCGTGCGCGCTGCCAGCGCGGCGTCGAAGGCCGCCGACTTCATCCTGGGGTTCCAACCTGACGTTTCCCAACCGATCGCGGCCACGTCGGAGGACGATGAGCGCGAGGCGGCCTGATCACGCAGCGCCGCTCGCGGCCGGTTTCAGCCGAAACTTGAAGCCGGACAGCCGTGCTTCCGCCTTTCCGGCTTTCCGGATCGGCGGAACCGAAGAGTGAGAGGGCTGCGCCAGTTTTCGTGACGGGTTGGAGGTCGAGAGAGAGTCTCCCGGCCGCCCGTCGCGGAGAACCACCGTGGCCCAAGCCATTCAGAAGATCACCCTCAGCGCCTCGCGCGATATCCCCTTCAACAAGCTGGTGCTCAGCCAGGCCAACGTCCGGCGCGTGAAGGCCGGCGTCTCGATCGAGGAGCTGGCCGAGGACATCGCCCGGCGGACGCTGCTGCAAGGACTCAGCGTCCGCGCCGTCCTCGACGCGGACGGCAACGAGACCGGCATGTTCGAGGTGCCGGCCGGCGGGCGCCGCTTCCGCGCGCTGGAATTGCTGGTCAAACAGAAGCGCCTGGCCAAGACCGCGCCCGTGCCCTGCGTGGTGCGGGATGGCGGCCTCGCCGAGGAGGATTCGCTGGCGGAGAACGTCCAGCGCGTCGCGCTTCACCCGCTCGATCAGTTCCGTGCCTTCCAGGCTTTGCGCGATAAGGGACTTGGCGACGACGAGATCGCGGCTCGGTTCTTCGTGAACCCGACCGTGGTGAAGCAGCGCCTGCGTCTCGCCGCGGTGTCGGCCAAGCTTCTCGACATTTATGCCGAGGACGCCATGACGCTGGAGCAATTGATGGCCTTCACCGTCACACCCGACCATGCCCGGCAGGAGCAGGTCTGGGATTCCGTTTCGCGGAGCTACAACAAGGAGCCCTACCTGATCCGCCGCCAGCTTACCGAAGGCGCTGTCCGGGCCTCCGACCGGCGCGCGTTGTTCGTCGGCACCGACGTCTACGAGGCGGCGGGTGGCGTGGTGATGCGCGATCTGTTCCAGCACGATGAGGGCTGGAAGTGGATCGCGGTGGCGACCGACTTCCCCTATGGCCACAGCGCCGGTCTGCGCCGCCTGGCCGGCGAGACCACTGAACTCACCCAGGAGGAGGCGGCCACCTTCGAGGCGCTACAGACCGAATACGAGACGCTGGAGGCCGCGTATGCCGGCGCCGACGACTTGCCCGAGGCGGTCGATCGGCGCCTCGCGGAGATCGAGGCCGCCAAGTCGGTGTTCGAGAATCGGCCGGTCCGGTTCGATTCCGCCGACATCGCTCGCGCCGGCATTTTCGTCAGCATCGATAGCGACGGCGCGTTGCGGGTCGAGCGCGGCTTCGTCCGACCCGAGGACGAGGCGCCGGTCGAACCGATTCTAACCGGGGCGGACGTTGCACCCGAGCCGATCGGCGCGGAGATCCCGGTCCAGCGCGCTGTCATCACCGTCGGTGGCGCGCCGACCGGGTCCGAGACTGAAGTCCCGGAGGAAGATGACACCATCCGGCCGTTGTCCGACCGCCTGGTGACGGAGTTGACCGCCCACCGCACCCTGGCGCTGCGCGACGGCGTGGCGAACGATCCGCAGGTGGCGTTCCAGGCCGTGCTGCATGCGCTGTGCCTCAATGCCTTCTACCGTTATGCCGCCAGCAACTGCCTGGAGATCACGGCGAAGCATTCGGGCTTCTCGGCACAGGCGCCCGGTCTTGCCGAGACCGCTTCGGCGAAGGCGATCGACGAGCGCCACGCGCGATGGGCAAAGCAGTTGCCGGAGACCCCAGCCGATCTTTGGGACACGCTGACGGCGTTGGTCAGCGACAGCCCGGGCGCGCTCTTCGCCCACTGCGCCTCTCTCACCGTCAACGTGGTGAAGGAGCCGTGGAACCGCCGGCCGGATGTGTGTGCCCACGGCGATCAGATCGCCCGGGCCGTAGGTCTCGACATGGCCGCCGCGGGCTGGAAACCGACGGTCGATACCTACCTCGGCCGGGTGCCGAAGGCGCGCATCCTTGAAGCGGTGCGGGAGGCGAAGGGCGAGCATTCCGCACAGCTCATCGACCATCTGAAGAAGGCCGAGATGGCCAAGGAGGCCGAACGGCTGCTGGACGGCAGCGGCTGGCTGCCGGAGCCGCTGCGTCTCGCCAACTCCGAAACAGTTACCGACGAACCGGCAGGCGAGGCGGAGGCCCTGCCGGACTTCCTGGCCGGCGATGAGGATGAGACCGGCGCTACCGATCTCGAAGAACCGGAGCCGCATGCGATCGCGGCAGAATAACGCGGGTGTGTGGGGCGGCGTTAGCCGCCCCGCATGCAAATGGAGGTTTCACCAT
>JAYUBY010000191.1:0-1718 GCA_043740635.1 Alphaproteobacteria bacterium | reverse complement strand
GCGTGGCGCGAGGCGAGAGTCCATCCTTTGACGGCGTCTGGGGTGTGGGCGACCAATGCGGCATCCAAGGCACCGCGGTCGCCGCCAAGGATCGCCGCGATGGCGCCCAGCGTGGAGGGTCGACTATCCTCCGCACCTGACGCCCCCAGACTTCGCGCAAGCGTGATTTCGGCGGAAGTTAGGGTGCCGGTCTTGTCAGTGCAAAGTACCGTCATCGCGCCAAGATCGTGGATCGATGCGAGGCGTTTAACGATGACCTTGCGCTTGGCCATCCGCATCGCTCCTCGCGAGAGCGTAACGGTCGTAATCATCGGTAGCAGTTCGGGCGTGAGCCCCACCGCCAGCGCCACTGCAAACATAAGCGATTGCAGCACTGGGCGACCGAGCAGAACGTGGGTAGTGAGCACCAACACCACTAACACCATGGTCGATCTTGCGGTCAGTAGCCCGAAGGCTCGGAGATCGCGCTGAAACGGCGATGTCTCATCGCTCACTGCGAGCGCGGCCGCGGCCGCGCCGAACAGCGTCGCCCGTCCCGTGCCGACAACGAGAGCGACCGCTTCTCCCGTTTGGGCGACCGCCCCACGGAATAGCGCGTTTGAGGCATCTGCGGCCGTCAGGCCGCTAACCATCCCGGGCCGCTTTTCGACAGGATAGGGTTCGCCTGTCAGGGCTGCTTCGTTGGCGGTGAACGCGGAGCCTTCGAGCAGCAAGCCGTCGGCAGGGATGATGTCCCCCGCCCGAACACGCATCACGTCACCAGGCACCACCGTGTCGATTGCGACCTGAATATACGCATTGTCGCGTTTCACTTCGGCCTTGAGCGCAACGGACAGCCGTAGCTCCTCCGCCGCTCGCGTGGCTTGACCTTCCTGGATCGTGTCCAGGCCGATGGACATAATTAGTATTGCTACGATAATCGAACCGGCCACCCCATCTCCGGTGGCTACCGATACAATTCCGGCGGTTAGGAGAATGAGCGACAGCGGCTCGAGCAAGCGGCGAAAGACCGCTCTTAGTACACTTGAATGCTTGGGAGTGGCGTCACTGTTAAGGCCGAATTGTCCGAGGCGCTTTGTTGCCTCCTCTGACGTAATACCACCCGGGCTGCTCTGAAGTGGGACAAACAGGGCGTCTGGTGACAGCGTCCAAAACGGTTCGTCCGCGAGGAAAGAGGATAGGAGCTTGTCCTCCGCTGTTCTGCGTGTACGGACGGTCGTCCATGGGGCAGCGGCAATGCGGCCCTCCCCGCCTATCATTCAAACGCTCCATCGACGTCGGAATGTTTGGTTGTCCACGCGTTCACGTCGCGCTCGCCCTGCCGAAAAACACCGGAGAGGTCGCAAGAAGGTCTTATATCACTCAGCATCCGCCAAAACAGCTCCTTAAGCCACCGGCTTTAAGTAGATTCCGAGCCTAAATTTTTATGCTCGGTCCACGGATAGTTAGCTGCGACTGGTCAGATGTTCCGCAAGCGGGCACGAACCTATCCGATGGAGTTGCCAGACAAAAGCAAAAGCGACTCTGTCGAGGGC
This sequence comes from Alphaproteobacteria bacterium, assembly GCA_043740635.1. Taxonomy (GTDB): domain Bacteria; phylum Pseudomonadota; class Alphaproteobacteria; order Caulobacterales; family Caulobacteraceae; genus Phenylobacterium. Next base: position 183 of record JAYUBY010000191.1, on the reverse strand, counting down.
ATTGAGCGAGCGCAGCGCCCCGCGAGCTTTGCTGCTGACTAGAGGGTGCGCAAGCAGGCTACCGCGCTCGACCCTAGGTGTTTAGTCCCGCGCTGTGGTGATACGATCGATCACCACGAGTGGCGGGAGCAGCTATGGGCCAGGTTCTACACGGAAGCGCCACAACGACTGAGGCGGTCCCCC
>JAYUBY010000190.1:0-2585 GCA_043740635.1 Alphaproteobacteria bacterium | reverse complement strand
CAGGAAGTCCGGCAGCTCCATGATGTGGCTGTCGGCGTCGTAATAGGGCCGCGTCGCGGGCGCGTAGGTCATGGCGTTTCTTCCCATCTTCCCGCCCCTTGATCGGCTTTTTTGGCCGCGGGCGTGGCAGTCGCCTGACTATGCCCCGCCCGTCGGCGGGCGTCACGGCCGAATGGTCGGCCGTCATCGGACAAGAGCTTAATTTCAATCCAGGTCGGCCAGCCCAGGGTAGTGTCTCAGTTTGAAATCCGCCGCCGTTGACAAGCATGGCGCCGATCACCGGCGCGGCCTATCTTCCGACGCATGGCCCGCGTTATCTCTATCGCCAAGGACGCAGACGGAAAAGTCCTCGCCTGCGCTGTCGAGGACGCCGAAAGCGGCGTCACCGCTACCCTGCGCGCCAACGAAAGAGTTCGGCAACAGCTTGAGGATCGGAAGGCCGGACTAGAGCCCGAAATGGACGATCCCGATGCCTAAAGGCCCACGCGGAGTGAAGCCGGCGGACACGCGCCCTAAGTCGCCAGTTTGTATCGATGTCGCAAAGGACGGCGTCATTAGGGTCGATGGTGAGGCGGTGGATTTCAAGAACCTGGATGCAAAGCTCATCGCAGCAGGGCGGAAACGTATCGATGCCCAAAGGTCCTAGAGGCGAGAAACGCCCTGGCGACGTGATCGGCGCGGCTATCATGGTCGCCAGGATCGCGACGGGTGAGATCGAGGATAACGCCACGGCGCCCGACAAGGCCCACCATAGCCGGGGCGGCAAGAAGGGCGGTGCGGCCAGGGCGGCGGCGCTCACGCCAGCGCAGCGGTCTGAGATCGCTAAGAAGGCGGCGGCTAAGCGTTGGGGCGGCAGCAGCCAGTAAGCATTTTCGCCGAAAGTTCTCTCGCCCCCAACGAAAATGCTTGGTGGAATCACTAAGCAAGATTAGGCGGTTTCTTGCAGCAAGCACGGAGCCGATTCGATGGACGATGAAAACCCACAAAGCCGAGGCGGTAAGACGCGGGCGGCGAACCTGTCTCCCGAGGAAAGAACAGAGATTGCCCGCCTGGGCGCTAAGGCGCGCTGGGAAGCGCGGGCCGAGACGGCAGCGGCGGCGGCCGAAGGGGAACTTCCTCGCGCGACCCACCAGGGTAGCATGTTGATCGGCGACCTTGAGCTGGATTGCTATGTGCTCGAAGACGGGCGCCGGGTCTTTCACAAGCGCGGAATGGCTCGGGCGCTCGGCATGAAGTCCGAGGGCGGCAACGTCTTCATGCGGGCAATGCAGAGAAAAGGGCTTGGATCCGAACTAGACGATAAATTGGTCGAAAGGATCAATAATCCCTTTTATTTCAAGCCACTAACCCTGGATCTGGCCCACGGCTACGAAGCGGAGATTTTGGTCGATGTCTGCAAGTCCATCATGCGCGCGGATGACAATGGGCGCCTGACAAAATCGCAGGCCGCTCTGGCCGCGCAGGCGCGCATACTCGTCAACGCGTTCGCCAAGGTCGGGGTCACGGCCCTGATTGATGAGGCCACCGGGTTTCAAGAGATCCGCGCGCCGGATGCTCTGCGGCTGTTGGTCCAGCAGTACATCGAGGCCGAGAAACGCGAGTGGGAAAAGCAGTTTCCTGACGACTACTACGACGAGCTGAACCGCGTTTACGGGAGTCGCCGAACCACACAGACAGGCAGCGGGCGCGTCATTCAGAACCGGCCGCAGCACTTCGCCAACTTCACCCGGAAGTACGTCTATCACCCGCTGGAAAACGGCGCGGTGCTGGAAGAGCTGGATCGCATCAACCCGAAGATAAACCGCCGAGGCACCCGTCGCGCGCGGTTTCACCAGCACCTAACCCACGGGTACGGCATCGAGAAATTGAAGCGCCAAGTCCAGGAAGTAATGACCTTGATGAAGGTGTCGGACAGCGTGACCCAGTTCAAAAAGTTCTTCGACAGGCGCTTCGAGGGCAACTACCAACCCGACCTTTTCGACTGAACAATATGCTTGACACTCAAGCAATAAGTTCAGATAAAGGGGGCATGAACAAGCTGTCCCTCGCCAAACGCGTCCAAATCCTCGCCATGCTCTGCGAGGGGTCCTCGATGCGGTCGATCAGCCGCGTTGCCGACGTGTCGATCAACACCGTGACTAAGCTGCTGGTCGATGCTGGCGAAACCTGCCTGGCGCTGCATGACGAGACGGTCCGCGACGTGAAGGCGAGCCGCGTTCAGTGCGACGAAATCTGGAGTTTTTGCCATGCCAAGGAAAAGAACGTCGCCACGGCCAAGGCGGCGCCGGAAGGCGCTGGCGATGTCTGGACGTGGACGGCCATCGACGCCGACTCCAAGATGATCCTGAGCTACTTTGTCGGCGACCGCTCCGGCCAGTCCGCTATCGCCCTCATGGACGATCTGCGCTCGCGCCTGAGCTGGTCAAAGTGCCCGGCATTGGCAAAAAGACTGCCGAGCGGCTGCTGCTGGAACTCAAAGGCAAGTTGGGTGCCGACATCGGCCTGCCCACGCATCTGGTCAACGATGCGCAAACCGACATCCTGCAAGCCCTGCTGGCGCTGGGCTACAGCGACAAGGAAGCCGC
>JAYUBY010000189.1:0-5010 GCA_043740635.1 Alphaproteobacteria bacterium | reverse complement strand
CATATGAGCCCTCGGCGAAGCGGACATAGTCCAGGCTCGCCTCCGGCCGCAGATAGATGTTGCGGCCGAGGTGGGCCTCGTAGCTGGCCATGCCGCGGGCATTGAAGCCGAACGCGGACCAGCGGCCATTAGCGGTGCGGCCGACCGCTAGGCCGTCGCCGCCCAACACCTCGATCACACGAACGCTGGTCACGCGGGCGTAGTCACCGGCCAACCGGGCGTTCGCCGAGAAGCCACCTTTGGTCATCCGCCAATAGACGCCGGCGTCGAACAGGGTCGAGTGGAGGTTTTCTGCGCTATCGGTGGCGTCCTGATAGACTTGGTTGGTGCTGGCGCCGAAGGTCACGCCTAGGATGCCAAGTGGTGTCCTCGGGATCTCGTAGCCGGCGACCGCGCCCAGGCTCCAGCCCTTGTAGCCGGGATCATCGGTGTGGCCACTGGCGAACACGCCGACATTGGTTTCCTGCATCCAGAAGCCGCCGCCCACCGGGTCCTGGCGGTCATCGAGCGGTCGGCCGAAGGCGCTGACGCCACCAGCCATGATGTTGAACAGGCTGCCGGAGTGATTGGGGAGCAACTGGTTGTAGAAGTTGATCAAGCTCGTGCGGTTATCTTGGATCAGCAGGGCGCCTTGTAGCCCCTTGTCCCGACCGATGTTGTCGATCACCGCCTGGTAGGCCCCGGCCGTGGTCGTCGGCAGAGCAAGTTGCGCCGGCGTCTTGAGCGACATGGTCGCTGATACTGTTCCGGCCGCGGCGTTGGTCTGGAGGCTGGAGTTATAGAGGTAGGGCACGCTGCCAAGCAGGTTGCTATCGAGCGTTCCGGCGTTGAGCTGCGTGGCGTGGATCAGGGTGTAAGTGACAGTCCCCTGCTGGATCGAGTTGAAACGCACGCCGATCTTGGCGCCATTGGCGATCGTAGCCGTGCCGGCGACGTCCATGCGGGTGGCGCCACCGACCGCGGGGTCCGCGGTCACGATGAGTGAGCTCGCACTGCCCAGATTCAGGCTGGTGAGCTTGAGCTGGCTGGCGTTGTTGATCTGCAGCATGCCGGTCCCGACGCTCAGGGCAACCGTGCCGCCGGCCGCGTTCAGGGCGCCTGTGACGGTTGCACCGTTAGCAATCGTCAAACTGTTTGCGCCGGCGCCCAAGTCGAGATCGCCGGTGAGAGCGCCAGCCAGGATATTCACGCGATCGTTGCCGGAGCCCAACGTTACGGAACCGGTAATACTGGGCGTTAGAGTGCCGCCGGTTGGTTCCAACTGGGTCAACTGGACGCCGGTCGTGTTGAGATGCAGATCAAGAGCCGTAGCGAGGCCCGTTACCGGCTGGGTGAGGTCGCCCAGCGTGCGCGTTGCGCCAATCGTTCCGATGTTTTCAACGTCAGACAGTGTGCCGGACTTGTCGACGATGGCGGCGACGTTGGCCTTCTGACCGACGACTGAAGCGGTGATCGTGTTAGCGTTCTGGAGGGCCCGAACGTTGGAACCCGCCTCAATGATCAGCGCGCTGGCCGTTGCGCCCGCCGCGTCTGAGTTCAGAGTCGCGTTGATAGCGCCGTCATTGCGCAATGACGGCGCTATCGCGCCATAGAGGTGCAGCGCCGTGGCGTCGGCTGCATAGGCTGAGGCGCCGACGGTTCCACGAATATGGATGCCGCCCGTGGTGTTGACGGTCCCGCCATTCGCCACGCCGACCTGAACGCCGTTTGTAGCGATGCCGTCATAGACGCCGCTGCCAATCACATTGCCTTTGATCTCAAGGCCGAAAGCGTCGACGTCTGTGCCGACGTTGCCCAGGGTGATGTTCTTGCCCGCAGCGCCACCGATGACGATGGCCGGCGCCGTGCCGAAAGAGCTGACAGTGCCCGTGGTGGTTACAGTGACGCCGGTCGAATCGACGCCGGCAATGTCCACCAGGACGCCTTTGGCGACACTGCCGCCGATCGTCACGGCGGGCCCGCCTAGCGTGAGATCCTCGGCCGGAAGCTGCTTCAGGAAATTCGGATCGGTGCTTCGGGTGGTGAAGGCAAAGCCAGTCGCGCTCACAGAGCCGTTTATCAGGACTTGGCCGCCGACGTCGCCGCCGAGATTCACGGCTTGCGAGCCTTGCCCGACGGCGCTGATCGTGCCCCCGAGTGTAACCGTCCCGCTAACCGATCCCTTCGTCTGAATGCCAAAGCTGTTGGCGCCAGTCACACTGATGGCGCCCCCGTTGTTGAGCGCGCCTTTGAGATTGGTTTCTGCGAAAATACCGGCGGAAGTATCGCCTTTCACCAGGATGCCGGTTCCGGTCGTCCCGTTGATGATGTCTCCGGTGAAGTCGCCCGGGCCGATGATGTGGATGCCGTAGCGGTTCGTCCCGTTATCCAGGGGCCCGCTTGGAATGCCGGCTTTGTTGGTGGATCGCGTCGTGGTGTCGTCGACCTCGATCGTGCCGTTGTTGGAGAATGCTCCGGTGTGACCGCCCTGGATCACAACACCGGTCACGTTGCTGAGATTTTGGAATTCGAGGACGCCACCGTTGATGACGGTGTTGTTGCTATCGATGGTGACCGCAGTCCCGGACGTCGGTTTCACCGAAACACCGGAGTTGATCGTCAGGTTGCCCGTCTTAGATGTCGCCTGGGGCGTCGTCGTGCTGCTGCTAAGCGTGGTCTGCGCCAGCGCAGGCACCGCCCAGATCAGCGCCAAAAGGCTGACCATCGCGGGTCCGAAACGCAGAAAACGATCCAATACGCGGCGGCGCGTTGAGGCCCCCAGGATGCTCTGGGCGGCGTTCCGGGGGGCGTCCGGCGAAAAATACCCAGTCATCTACTCGTATCCCTCACGACGGTTCGATCGATCGAGCATGATTGTGTCCAGCGAATGACCCTGAGCTTCAGATATCGCCCTGAGGCACATCCGCCGCGTCTCGAGCATTTCAGTCTCGTATCGAAGTCCGCAACAGTTCGCCACGCGCCGATTTCCCACGAAAATTGCAAGGCTTACGCCACACGGCGGGTCCCTCGGGCCGGCAGCCGCCGCGCATCCTTGAAACCTCGTGCGAGGCTTAGATGCAAATTTCTTCAACTCCAACTGCTTACGGAGGCGGACAGGCACAACGCCTCCTGAACATGCTCCTACAGCAACAGAACGGGCCTGCCGGGCAGGACCTGCCGGGCGCCGATTCTGCGACCATGACGCCCCCCGTCTGCAACCCCGCCGACGAGCACTCCGAGCGCAGCTCAGTTTGCATCCAAGACTCTGGCCTCCCTGCTGTCGGCGCAAGAAGCGCCGCCCTCCGCCGCCGACGTGGCGGCGAAGATCACCAGCGCGGCCGACACCAACGGCGACGGCTCCCTCAGCCTCAGCAAAGTTGAGAAAGCGCTCGGCGCCGACACCACCACGGGCGCTGAAGCGGCCTCCAGCGCGAATGCGCTCAGCCAGGCGTTCGCCTCGATCGACACCAATGGTGACGATCAGATCAGCGCCAGCGAACTCACCAACGCCCTGGACGCCCAGAACGGAACCCAAGGCGCGCAAGGTGCGCACCATCATCACCACCATGCGCATAAAGCCGAAGCATCTGCGCCGCCGAGCAGCAGCGACCTCGCCGCGAAGATTCTAGGCGCAGCCGATACAAATGGAGACGGGTAGCTCAGCGCGTCTGAAAACCAGACCGCCCTTGGCTCCAGCGCCTCGGACAGCCTGACTGCGGCTAACAGCAAGCTCGACACCAATGGTGACGGCCAGCTCAGCGTCACCGAGCTGAGCGCGGGCATCGATGCGTTCTGCGCCGCCCATAAATGGGGCGGCGCGGCATCCTCGACGCAAAGCCAGTCTACTCAAGCCATCACAGCTTGATCGGTCGCGGCCGGGCCAGAACGCCCCGGCCGCATCTGGCTCCCGTTTCCGCGGCACATCGGCCAAGTCTCACGCGATGAAATTCCTGCCGCGGTAGGCGATCACGTCGAAAACCAAGGAATTCCAGATGAAACTGACGATCCGCGCCATCGCCCTTTCCGCCTTCGTAGCCCTTAGCGCGGCCGCCTTGGCCATTCCGGCCGCCTGGGCCCAGGACGACAATCGCGGTCCGCGGCCAGCGGCTCGCGACATGGAAGCCAGGATGCAACTCATGCGCGAAGCGCACGAGCGCGAACACGCTCAAGACCTACGCACCATCCAGCGACTGCGGCCCGACCAAGAGCTGGCGCTGAGCGCCTTCCTGAAATCACATGAGCCGCAAATGAAGCCGCCGGAGCATCGTGGCCCGCCGGGAGAAACCGATGCCCAGACCACGCCGCAGCGGCTTGACGAAATGGCGCGGCGTGAGACCGAACGCACGGCAATGCGCCAGCGCCACACCCCGGCCCTGCGAGCCTTCTACGCCGCGCTCAGCCCCGACCAGCGGCAAGTGTTCGATGCTCTGCAGCGTATGCAGGGCGGTCATGAGCGTGGCGGTCGGGGCCACGGGTTCGGGGGTCCGGGCCGCGGTCCCATGGGCGGCCTGCCTCCGGGCGGACCTCCGCCGCACGACTGATCCGTTCCGTCGCCGATAGATTGTGGCGGCGTCGTTGTCGGTGCGCCACAATGGTGCGGAAGGAGAGGCCATGAACAGCCAGCCGAGCGTCCTCCCCGCCCGCCACATCCTCGTCGTCGACGATGACTCCGAGCTGCGCGAGCAGGTCGTGGGATACCTCACAGAGCACGGCTACCAGCTGCACGCCGCCAGCGACGCGGTGAGCATGGAGCAGGCTCTGGCATCGGCCCCCATCGATCTGATCGTGCTCGATGTCATGTTGCCGGGCGAGGATGGGCTGTCGATCTGCAGGCGGCTATCTGAGACCGGTGGCCCAGCCATCGTCATGGTCAGCGCCATGGGCGACGAGGTGGACCGTGTGCTGGGCCTGGAGTTGGGGGCCGATGACTATCTTCCTAAGCCCTGCAGTCCCCGCGAATTGCTTGCCCGGGTGCGCGCGGTGGTCCGCCGCCTTGATGAGGTGCGCAGCGGAGCGCCGCGGCGTGGCAAA
>JAYUBY010000188.1:0-2327 GCA_043740635.1 Alphaproteobacteria bacterium | reverse complement strand
CCCGCGAGACCGACGAGCTTATCCTCAACCGCACTTGGCGCCCGGCGCTGACGGTGATTGGCGCCGACGGCCTGCCGCAGCCTGCCAATGCCGGCAATGTGCTGCGTCCCAGCACCAGCCTGGCGCTAAGCGTCCGCATCCCACCGACGGCTGATCCCACAGCCTGCGCCAAAGCCCTAGAGGAGACCCTGACCGCCGACCCGCCGCAGGGCGCCAAGGTCAGCTTCCGGACGGTTCAGGCGAGCCCAGGCTGGAATGCCCCGCCAATAGAACCCTGGCTAGAGGCCGCCGTTCAGCGCGCCTCCCAAGCCACCTTCGGGCGCGAAGCTGCGATGATGGGCGAGGGCGGCTCCATCCCCTTTATCGGGATGCTCGGCGAGAAATTCCCAAAGGCTCAGTTCCTGATAACAGGCGTGCTCGGGCCCCACTCCAACGCGCACGGTCCGAACGAATTCATCCACCTGCCCACAGGCCAAAAGATCACAGCAGCCGCCGCCCTGATTCTGGCTGAGCACGCGGGGCGAACGCGTTGAGCATGAGTTTCTTTCCCTGAGACGCAGACTTCGGGAAATGAACCCTGTAGTGGTCGCTCAAGGACTGGCGTGGATGACCAAGGTCGTCCCTCCTCCCAGGTTGCGGCCAGAATTGGCGATCGGAAATCGGAGGGGCAAGCCTTGTCCAAGACTGTGGTGGTGACCGGCGCATCGACCGGAATTGGATTTGCGACCAGCCAAGTGCTGGCAAAGGCCGGCTACGATGTTTTCGCAGGTGTACGGTCGCTTGCGGCGGGTGCGCCCTTGGTGAAAGCCGCGGCCGGCTTCCCCGGCAAGATCACCCCGATCCTATTGGAAGTCACGGACGCGGACTCCGTGACTGCCGCTGCGGCGCAGGTGAAAGCGGCGCTGGGCGATGCGCCGCTGTTCGGGCTGGTCAACAACGCAGGCGTCGGGATGGGCGGTCCGCTGCTCTACCAGCCGATCGATGAAATCCGGGAGGTCTTTGAGGTCAACGTCATCGGGTTGGTGCGGGTGACCCAAGCGTTTGCGCCGATGCTGGCTGCAACGACGGCGAGTCCCTGGCGCTCGGGTCGGGTTATCAACATCAGCTCTGTAGGCGGAAAATTCGGAGCACCATTCCTGGGCGCCTATGTCGGTTCGAAACACGCAGTCGAGGGAATGTCGGAGTCACTTCGGCGCGAACTGATGCTTTTCGGGATCGACGTGATTGTCGTCGGGCCCGGAGCCGTCGTGACCAAGATCTGGGACAAGGCCCAGGCCGCCGACACGCGCTATCTGGCGGGAACGCCGTACGCAGAGAGCGCTACTCAGTTCAACGACTACTTTATCAAGAGCGGACGCAAGGGGCTGAAGGCCGATCGGTTGGGTCATGTCGTGCTGAATGCGCTCACCGTCGACAAGCCGAAGACCCGTTACGCCGTGGTGAAGAACGCCTTTTTCAACTGGACGATCCCGCAGCTCCTGCCCAAGCGGACGGTGGACCGGACGATCGCCAAACAGCTGGGGTTTAAGACTTAGGGCGACTGCCTCAGCCGGAAATCCCCTCCACAAGGGCGGCAGCGGGACTTCGACAGCCGCGCGCAATCGGCGCACCTTCCGGCCGTGTGATTCAGAGGGCCGGTCGTCCGTATGAGATTGTCTTGGTCCATCTCCCGCCGCGAAGTCATGGCGCGGTCGTTCGGCGCCTGGCTCCTGGCATCGGCCTCGCCCGCGCTGGCGGCTCGCGCGGGTGAGGCAATCGCTGCGTGGGGTGTTGCTACGCGGCTATTTGGACCCGGCGCAGCGAACGTCGCTATGACTCTGGAACCGGCCGGCGCCCGGCCCTGGTACGCGGTCGAGAGCCGAGGCGGGCAGGTCTCGGTGCGCGGTGATAGCCCGGTCGCCCTGGCGCGCGGCGTCTATGCCTGGCTGCGGGCGACAGGCGCCGCCCACGTGAGTTGGGAGGGCGATCGCGTCGCCTGGCCCTCCCGTCCCGCGGACTTCGCTACCGGCCGGGTGGAGAGCCCGTTCGCGCGCCGCGCCTACCTCAACACCTGCACCTATGGCTATACGACGCCCTTCTGGGAATGGTCGCGGTGGAGTCGCGAGATCGACTGGATGGCGGTCCACGGGATCGACATGCCTCTGGCGATGGAGGGCCAGGAGTACGTCTGGCGAGCGTTGTGGCGCGAGGCGGGGCTCAGCGAGGCGGAAGTTGCCGGCTACTTCTCGGGGCCGGCGTTCACGCCCTGGCAGCGGATGGGTAATATCGAGGGCTATCGCGCACCGCTTCCGGCCCGCTGGATTGATAAGAAACGAGACTTGCAGCGC
>JAYUBY010000187.1:0-5833 GCA_043740635.1 Alphaproteobacteria bacterium | reverse complement strand
AGGCCGAGGAGTAGGTCATGCCGTCGTCGAGCCAGGCCGCGTAGAAGGCGTTGCCCAGGTCGTAGTGGGCCAAGATGTTGCGCCGCGATCCAGCGCGGTTGTTGCGGTTCAGGGCATGGGCCAGTGCGCCGCCCAGTTGCAGCACCCTGATCCCCCGCACCCGCTCACCGAGATGGTCGTAATTGGAAGCAATTGCGGTGAGCAGTGCGCCCAGGTCGGGACTATCCCAGTCGCCCGCCAGATACCCAGCGGCGAAGCCCAGGTCTCCGCGAGCCAGCACTCGGCGCAGCGCCCGCCAGCGGCGCACGCTCCAGCGCGCCTCCGGCCCCGAACCCGGCTCGCCAAAGCGCAGCGCGCCCGACCGGTCAGGCAGGTCGACAATCAGCCGCCCCTGATTCCAATGGAGAGCCACCTTGCGCAGCACCGGGCGGGCCAGCAGCGGACCTGCGTAGGCGGGAAGGGCGTCCAGAGTCATGCGGCCTCGCGTGCAGAGGGGTTCCAGGGACGTAATACAGCAACCGCAGCCGCCGCGCTGAGTGCGGTGGCGGCGGTCCCCCAGATAAGGTCGAGAACGGTGACCTTCGTCGACCACGTCGAAAGCGTCGCCTGATTGGTCAGGTCGTATGTGGCGTAGGCGACCAGGCCGAAACCTGCGCCTCGAACCAACGCTCCGAGCGGTGACCTCCGAGCCAGGCCGGGCGCCACGCAGAATGCGAGCACGCCGGCCAGATAGACCAGGTAGAAGGCAGCCGCCGGGACAAGCCGTGGCCCGGGCGCCAGAATTGCCCCGATTTCGGCCCGGTACAGCCGCTCGCCGGCCACGGTCAGCCAGAGGCTGTCCAGAGCTAGGAACACCATTCCGCAGGCCAAATAGGCGGCGCCATAGAGCCAGAAACGCCTCATGCCGGCGCTAGTCGATAGTGGCTGACGCCCCACTCCTTGCCCCCGGCGTGGCCGAAGAGGCCCTCGGTTGCGAGGAAGAACAGCCGCCAGCGGCGTGCCCAGAGCCCTGCCTGTGGGCCGTAGACTTCGCGCAGCAAGGCGGCGATGTCTTGAGCGTTGGCGTCGTAGTTGGCGAGCCAGTCCGCGGCCGTTCGGGCATAGTGGTTCCCGCTCCAGCGCCACTCGGCCTCGACTTCGAACAGGTCCTCGAAGCGCCGGATAAGGCCGTGGCTGGGCATGACTCCACCGGTGAAGAAATGCTGTGCGATCCAATCGGCGGGGTCGTTGACGTCAAACCGGTAGGGCGATGCCCGATGGCTGAACACGTGCAGGAAGAGGCGGCCTTGAGGCGCCAGCCAACCACGGGCCCGGCCCAGCAGGGCGCGCCAATTGGACATGTGCTCGAACATTTCCACCGAGACGATCCGGTCAAACCGGCGCTCGGTCGCGAAGTCGTTCATGTCGGTCGTGACAACCTCAAGATTTGAAAGCCCCTCGTCGCGCGCGCGGCCTTCTATGAAAGCCCGCTGGGTCGCCGAATTCGACACGCTGACGATGCGGGCATGGGGATAGGCCCGCGCCATCCACAGACTGAGTGACCCCCAACCACAACCCAGCTCGAGGATCGCCTGGCCGTCGCAAAGACCTGCATTCTCGCAGGTACGCTTAAGCGCCTCAGTCTCGGCCTCGGCCAGCGTCGCCGCGTCGTCCGTATAGTATCCGCAGGAGTACTTCAGCTGCGGGCCGAGCACATATTCGAAGAAGGCCGCCGGAACCTCGTAGTGCTGGACGTTGGCCGCTTCGGGATGCTCCGCGACGCGGAAGTGCGCCATGTCGCGAGCGAAGTCGGCCTCATGGCCCGGCTTGGCGCGGCTCAGCCGGCGCTGCGCGCCAGCGACAAGGAGGTCCACCGCGGCGCGGCGGACGAAGTCGGGCAGGGGCGCGCCTTCGAAAACGTTCAGGGCGACAGCGATGGCTTGGCTCAAGGTCAGGCTCCAGGTCTGGCGAAGGGAAAAAACGCGGGCACGCGCGCCTGGTAATCGCGGTAGTTCTGGCCGCGGCTGGCCAGCATGGCGCGCTCCAGCGGCGGCACACCGCTTACCCGAGTGAGAAGCAGATACATGACGGCCGGCGCGGCGAGGCTGATCCAGACCCAAGGGCGCGTCAGGCCGAAGCCCAAGGCCGCGGTTGGATATGCCGTCCACATCAGCCATTCGAAAAAATAGTTGGGATGGCGCGACCAGGCCCATAGGCCAACATCGCAGACCCTTCCGCGGTTGCCCGGGTCGGCCTTGAAGCGGTTGAGCTGGGCGTCGGCCAAGGCCTCGCCCGCGATGGCGCCGGCTAATATCAGCACTGCAGCGACGTCAAAGATTCCAAGCGCCCTCGGCGCGTGGGCGGCGATCAACACGCTCAGCGCCAGCAAGGCGCCGACGGGCCCCTGCACCAGCATGAAACCGAGGAGGTTGCGCTGGAAACGCCTGCCGTGTTGCTCCCGCATCTCCCGGTAACGCGCGTCCTCCTGACTGTGGCGGACGCGCAGCGCTATGTGGAGGCCGAGCCTCACGCTCCAGACCCCGCACAGACCCGCGATCAGCACCCGACGCGCTGGCGGCGCCGGAAAGCCGCCCAGGGGGATGAGCGCGCAGACGACTGCCGCAACGCCGGTCCCGAAGGCCCAGAAAACGTCCGACCAGCCGGCGTTGCGTAGGCGGGCCTGGACAGCCCAGCCGGCCAGCATGACTAGGGTCACGGCGACAAGCACGATGCCGATGGCAAGGGCGATTTCTGGCATGGGGTTCCTAAAAACTCTGACCTAACTACGGGCCACTTGCCGCGACGGATGCAGCGATCTCTGCATCCGTTGTCAGCTGGACTGCGTAGACACTCCTGGGGCGCCCGTGGCGGCGCACGAGGAGACGATCTTGAGGCAGAAGATTGCAGTGATCGGCGCCGGTATTTCCGGAATGAGCGCGGCCTGGCTGCTTTCGCAGCGTCATGATGTGACTGTGTTCGAGCGCGCCGGTCGGCTCGGGGGCCACAGCAACACGGTCAAGGTCGACTGGCCGGACGGTCGGGCGACCCACGTAGATACCGGCTTCATCGTCTATAACGAGCTCAACTATCCAAATCTGACGGCGCTGTTCGCCCATTTCGGCGTGGCCACCCGTAAGGCCGAGATGGATTTTGCTGTCTCTTTGAATGGCGGTCAAATGGAGTACGGCAGCGCCCGGCCGACCGCGGTGTTCGCCCAGAAGCGCAACCTATTACGCCCCAGGTTCTGGGCCATGCTGCGTGACTTGGTGCGCTTCTATCGCGATGCCCCGGAGGACGCGGCTCTGCACGGCGAAGCGATGGTCTCGATCGGCGAATATCTGAAGTCAGGCGGTTACTGCTCGGCCTTTCTGGACGACCACCTGTTGCCCCAAGCCGCCGCCATCTGGTCGGCCTCGGTCGGCTCAATCGCTGAGTATCCCGCCGCCGCATTGGTGCGCTTCTTTGAGAACCACGGCCTCTTGAAGCTGAGCGGGCGCCCGCAATGGCGCACGGTCGAGGGTGGCTCGGTCAATTACGTCGGCAAACTCACCGGCTCCTATGCGGACAGCGTCCGGCTGGGCTGCGGTGCACGCAGGGTGATCCGGCAGGCCGGCGGTGTGTTGGTTGAGGACGACGCAGGCGGGATCAATCGTTTCGACCAGGTGCTGATCGCCGCCCATGCCGACCAAGCGCTGGCCATGCTGGGCGATCCGAGCGAGGCAGAACGGCGCCTGCTGAGCGCCTTCCGCTACAGCCAGAGCCCCGCGGTGCTACACACCGACGTCGCCCTGATGCCGCAACGCCAGGCGGCGTGGTCGAGCTGGAATTACATCGGCGAGCGCGGCGACATCGCCGGGGGTTGCGTGACCTATTGGATGAACCGATTGCAAGGCTTGAAGACGCCGCAACCGCTGTTCGTGACGCTCAATCCGCACCAGGCGCCGGATCAGTCCAAGGTGTTGAAGGTCGAGACCTACGACCATCCGCTGTTCGACGCCCCGGCGATCGTAGCGCAACGCCAGCTCTGGAGTTTGCAGGGCGAGCGGCGCACTTGGTTTTGCGGCTCCTACTTCGGCTCCGGCTTCCATGAAGATGGGCTGCAATCCGGATTGGCCTGCGCCGAAGCCATGGGCGGGGCGCGCCGGCCATGGTCCGTACCGAACGAGTCCGGTCGGATCTACCTGACGCCGGGTCCAGCGGTTGAGCTCGCAGCGTGAGTGGCTCGGCGCTCTACCGCGGGACGGTGGTCCACGCCCGCACCCGGCGCCGGCGCCACCGTCTGCGCTACAACATATTCCAGCTGCTGCTCGACCTCGAAGAGCTCGAGGATCTCGACACGCGCCTGAGATTGTTCTCCGTCAGGCGTTGGAATTTGGTCGGATTCGACGCCGCCGATCACCTGGCCGGCCCTGACGTCCCGCTACGCGATCAGGTTCGTGCGTTGGTGGCCCAATCGGGCGTCGCGCTGGACGGCGGGCCGATCCGACTGCTGTGTATGCCGAGCATCCTGGGACATGCCTTCAACCCGCTCAGCCTATTCTTCTGCCATCGTTCGGACGGCGCTTTGGCGGCGATCCTCTACGAGGTCAACAACACCTTCGGCGAGCGGCACGTCTACGTGTTGCCGGTGGATCCTGACCAAGCGGAAGGGTCTTGGATCGAACAGAGCTGTAAGAAGAGCTTCTTCGTCTCGCCCTTCATGCCTATGGACCTGGTCTATTCCTTCCGTGTGCTAAGGCCAGGACCTGCAGCCGCCGTGCGTTTGGAGGTTTCCGACGCCGAGGGTCCGCTGCTTTTCGCGAGCTTCCAGGGAAAGGGCGAATTGCTCACCGACGGCGCGCTGCTGCGCGCCTTCCTGGGCGCCCCGCTGCTCAGCCTCAAGGTGCTGGGCGCTATCCACTGGGAAGCGCTTTGGATTTGGTTGAAGGGGATGTCCCTGCAGCCGCGGACGCCCAGGTCAGGCCTGGGCGTGACAGTTGTGCAGGCCGAGCTTCGCCGGGACGTTGCTGCCTAGGCGCGGCCGTATTCAAGGATCGAATGGTCCGGTAGCCGACCGCGAAGGGCCGCCCACACACCATCCTCGTCGTACCAGTCCTCGATTTGCGCATCGCCGGTCAATGTCCACCGGGTCGCGGCTCCGCTAAGCGGAGCCGGCAGGCGGTCGCCGGAGTGACGGAAGCAACTCACCCTAAGCATCTTGCCAGTCTGTGGATTGAACAGCGGCGTCCGCATCGCCTCTGCATTCCAATGCGTGAGAGGCACGGCTGCGTCGGGGGCCTGGACAACTCCGGCTGCAGTTTCGATGTGCAGGCCCTGGTCGCCGCGAATGGCGGTGACGCGCTCGGCTTTGCCGTTGCTCATGGTGGTGGTGTCCAGCCGCTCAAAGCGTCCGCCGCGCCACTGCTCGACGGCATGATGTTCGTATCGATAAATCGGCACGGGCCCGAGACGGAAGGTCATGGCAACTGCGCTCGTCGCCTTTAGCCCGCCTTCGGCCCGAGAAAAGGCGAGGTTGTGTTCGCCGATGTGCGAGCCGTTGCGGAACACTGCGAACCGCAGTTGGCCATCCAGCGGCGCGTTCGCGCGGGCGCCGGACGCAAAAAGTCCCGCCGCGGCCAGAACCGCCCTGCGGTGAAGGCCTGAAGGAATCGATATGGTCATGGGCGGCTCCGGTTCTGGGATGTACGCCCCAATTCCGGCAGCGGATGCGCTCGGACCCATTACGGTCGGAGATTTGACCTGCGAACGAGCGTGTCGCACCTAGCGCATCTGAGTCATCACGAACGACGAGGCGATCTCTTACGATCAAGTCGCCGAACGGATCAGCAAAGCCTGCGGCCGCCGGATCACGCAC
>JAYUBY010000186.1:0-5097 GCA_043740635.1 Alphaproteobacteria bacterium | reverse complement strand
TCGATGGTGTCCACCGGCGCGCGGCGGCTCCAAGCCTTCCCCCGCCGCCAGTCAATCAACCCCTCCGCGCCCTCATGTTCATGGCGATCGCGCAATCGGCGAAAATGCCGCTCGCTCATCCCCAAGAGCTCAGCCGCCTCGACGCAGCCCAACTCCCCGCCCTTGTAGCGTCCAATCGCCTCACCAATCCGTGCCATCCGTATCTCCGCATGCATCAGATCCGCCCCGGCTAAACCGGACAGATCGTCTGCTACGAAAAACGGACATGTCGTCTGCTACCCACACAAAGACCTCTGCGCGTTGACTTGGCGGTCGCTGCCCGTATGTTCCGCCGCGTGCGACGATCTCCGTCTGCGCCGCCGCGGCGCGCTGGCCCCACTCTGGGCGGCTTCCCCGCACACCTTATCGTATCGAATGACCGAATCTTCCGAACTTGGACTTTCGCCTGCCACCCTGCAGGCCGTCGCCGACACCGGCTACACAACCGCGACGCCTATTCAGGCTGAAGCGATCCCTTACGCCCTACACGGCAAGGACGTGTTGGGTATCGCCCAGACCGGCACCGGCAAGACCGCAGCCTTCACCTTGCCAATGATCGATCGCCTGGCCGCCGGTCGGGCCCGAGCACGGATGCCGCGCGCGCTGGTCATCGAGCCAACCCGTGAACTGGCCGACCAGGTCGCTGCCTCGTTCGAACGCTATGCCAAGGGCCAGAAGCTGACTTGGGCACTTCTGATCGGCGGTGTTTCGTTCTCCGACCAGGAGCTGAAACTAGACCGCGGTGTCGATGTGCTGATCGCCACGCCCGGCCGTCTGCTCGACCACTTCCAGCGTGGCAAGCTGCTGATGACCGGTGTCCAGATGCTGGTGGTCGACGAAGCCGATCGCATGCTCGACATGGGCTTCATCCCCGACCTTGAACGCATCTTCCAGCTGACCCCGAAGAAGAAACAGACGTTGTTCTTCTCCGCGACAATGCCGCCGGAGATCACCCGGCTTACAAAGCAGTTCCTCAACGACCCGGTTCGCATCGAGGCCTCGCGCCCGGCGACGACCGCCGACACCATTACCCAGTATCTGGTCCGCATTCCGACCCAGGACCAGAAGGCCAAACGCACCGCGCTGCGCGCGCTGATCGAGCGCGCCGACGTGAAGAACGGCATCATCTTCTGTAACCGCAAGTCCGAAGTCGACATCGTCGCCAAGTCCCTGAAGACCCACGGCCACGATGCCGCACCCATCCACGGCGACCTTGATCAACAGACGCGAATGCGCACGCTGGAAAGCTTCCGCAACGGGTCTCTGAAGCTGTTGGTCGCCTCTGATGTCGCCGCGCGCGGCCTAGACATTCCAGACGTGAGCCACGTCTTCAACTTCGACGTTCCGCACCACGCCGACGACTATGTGCACCGAATTGGGCGCACGGGCCGGGCCGGCCGTTCGGGCCAGGCGTTCATGATCACGACGCCCGCCGACGCCCGCAACCTCGACAAGGTACTGAAGCTCACCGGCAAGATCCCTGAGGAGATCGTGCTCGAAATCGACTGGTCAACGATCAAGGACGAGCCGCGCAGCCCGCGTGGCGGAGATCGTGGTCGTGGCGGCGCCCGTGGCGCATCTTCCAGCCGTGACCGGGATCGGCGCCCCCGGCCAGTACCCGTGCACGGAGAGGTCGCCGCTATGGCGCCCTTTGACCCGGACGCCGCGCCCGTCGAGGCCGCAGAGGCCTCGCCGCGCCTGGAACGCTCAGAACGACCTGCCGAACGCAAGGGCCGCACCCGCGGGCGCCGCAGCGAACCGCGTTCCATCGAAGACGCGGTGCCGGCCGTCGCAGAACCTATCGAGGCGGCAGCGCCGGTCCAGGCTCGCGAACCGGAACGCCCGGCGCGGGACCGTCCCGAACACGGGCACGAACGCGGGCACGAACGCGAACGGAGCCCCCGCGCCGACCGCGATCGCCCGCAGAGTGACCGGCCCCGGCAGGATCGACCCCAACCCGACCGGCGTCCCCGTGAGCGCGATGAGGGTGATGACAACGTCGTAGGCTTCGGCCGCGACGTCCCGGCCTTCCTCTCCAAGCCGCCGCCACGATCGCAGGACTAGGCGGAAAAACGGGGCAGTGACGCGCCGCCTTAACGCCTCGTTTGGTGTTCTCGGCATAGATTTGGCCTCCTATTCAGGTGGCTCGCGATCCATGCGGCCCGCCCTGCCAGGAAAACCAGAACCATGACCGTTGACGTCCAGACCGCCCTGCGGAGCCCCAAGTCTTACGAACTGGCGGGCTTGGCTCTTGAGGTCATGGAAGCCAACCACGTTTGGCCGACCGTCCGAAATTTCGATCTTTGGGTGCACTACGTCGCCGAAAAAGAAAGCCCGCTGGCGCAGGAGATCGACCGCCTGCTAGCCGCCGGCGAAGCAATCACTGAGACAATCGGCGCCGAACTCGCCGCCCAATATCTGCCCGAGGCGCGTCTTAGCGGAGATATCCTTGAGGCCGGCGATGTGCTGTCCAAGGAATTGGAAACCGTCACTACGGCCATCGAGAACGCGCAGCGGTCGAATGAAGAATACGGCCAGGAACTGGCCACCGCCTCCGAGCGGCTGGAGGGCGAGCACTCCGGCCCAGTGAAAGCAGTCGTCCAGGACCTGACCGCGGCCACGCGTAAGGTCCAGAGTGAGACCGCCCTGCTGGAAAATCAGCTCGCCGAGACCACTGCTGAACTCGGACGCCTGCGCGAGAGCCTCGACCAGGTCCGCAAGGACGCCATGACCGACGGCCTTACGAACCTCGCCAACCGCAAGGCGTTTGATGAGACCTTGGAGGCGACGTGCGAGCGCGCTGACGCCAATGGCCAGGGCATGACGCTGGCGATTATCGACATCGACCACTTCAAGGGCTTCAACGACGCTTGGGGCCACCAGATCGGTGACCAGGTGCTGCGCTATGTCGCCAGCGTCATAGGCAGAATGGGCGCCAGGCCACGCCTGGCCGCACGCTACGGCGGCGAGGAGTTCGCCATCATCTTCCCGGCCGAGAACGGCCGCATTGCTAAGGCGGTGCTGGAAGAAATCCGCCTGGAGGTCTCGTCCCGCTCGCTTAAGCGTCGCTCGACCAATGAGGACCTCGGCATGATCACGGTTTCGGCCGGCTTTGCAGAACGGCTGGTGGGCGAAAGCAGCATCAGCCTTGTGGAGCGCGCCGATGCGGCCCTCTATGCTTCTAAGCACGCCGGCCGCAACCGCACGACCGCAGCTCCGCCAGTCGCCGCAATCGCAGCAGCCTAGTCAGGTTCGCCCAGGACGTTTCCCCCTAGGCTGACGCCGCGTATGCTCCTCTAAGTTCGCGCCACAAGAGCTCGACTTAGGAGGAATTCCCATGGACGGCGCCGCTACCCCTGCAAAGGTCCGGACCGAGGTTCAGGGCCGCATCGGGATCATCACGCTCAACGACCCCGCGACCCTCAATGCAGCAGGCGTGGAGTTAATGGAAGGCCTGACCACGGCTTTCGAGAGCCTCGTTGCCAACCCCGACGTCCGCGCCATCGTTCTGACTGGCGAAGGCCGCGGCTTCTGTTCGGGAGCCAACCTCTCCGGCGGCGCTGGGCGGATCACCGATGCGCCTGGCGGCCCCAATCAATCGCTGATCAAGGTCTACAACCCCTTCGTCAGCGCCGTCCGCAAATCGCCAAAACCGCTGATCGCAGCAGTGAACGGTGTGGCGGCTGGTGTGGGCGCGTCGCTCGCGCTGGTCTGTGACCTCTGTGTCGCTGCGGAGAGCGCCTATTTCTTGCAGGCTTTCCGTCGCATCGGCCTGGTCCCTGACGGCGGCGCGACCTACCTGCTCCCGCGCCTAATTGGCAAGGCGCGCGCCATGGAGCTCACCCTTCTTGGGGAAAAGCTACCGGCTAAGACGGCTTTAGAATGGGGCATGATCAACCGCTGCGTCCCCGACGCGGAACTGATGCCGACGGCCATGGCGCTTGCAACCCAGCTCGCCGATGGTCCGATTTCTCTGGGCTACACACGCAACCTCATCTGGGCCTCTCTGGACGCTGCCTGGCACGAACAGGTTGAGGAGGAAGCTTATCGCCAGGGCGACGCGGCCCGCACCGAAGATGCCCGCGAAGGGATCATGGCCTTCGTCCAAAAGCGCCCGGCCGAGTTTAAGGGGCGCTAGCCGCAAAGGCGGCGCCCGGATAAGTCTCGCTGATGAGTTTCGCGCGGCCCCTGGCGGTGTTCGCCTACGACTTCGACGGCACGCTAACGCCTGGCAATATGCAGGAGCACGCCTTCATCCCAGACGAACTCGGGATGAGCCATGAGGACTTTTGGGCGGAGACCCGAGTTATCGCCCGCGAACAGCGCGGCGACCCTATCCTCGCCTATATGCACCTGATGCTTGAAAAGGCTCGCGCCAAAGGCATCGAGTTATCCCGCAGCGCCAGGGGCCGCCGCGGCGCGAACCTGCCGCTGTTTCCCGGCGTCGAGGACTGGTTCGAGCGCCAGACCTCGCGCGCCGCCTCACTCGGCCTCGATTTGCGCCATTTCATCATTTCGTCTGGTAATCGTGAGCTGATCGAGGGCTCGCCCGTCGCGAAGTATTTCGAACGGATTTACGCCTCTGCCTTCCTGTTCGACGCACACGACGATGCCATCGGCGCGGCCCTGGCGGTGAACTACACCTCCAAGACCCAGTACCTATTCCGGATCAACAAATGGACGCTCGAGGAATGGGACGAAACGGCCATCAACAATGTGATGGCCAAGAACGAACGGCCGGTGCCCTTCGACCGCATAACCTTTTTCGGCGACGGCTTGACCGACATCCCCAGCATGAGGCTCGTCACCGATCAGGGCGGCGCCGCGGTTGCGGTCTACAACCCCAAGAGCGAGAGAAGTATGATGGCCGCCCGGCAACTTCGCGAAGACGGCCGCGCCCGCCTTGCTGGCGTCGCCGACTATTCCGAGGGCTCGGAGCTCGATCAACTCGCCGAGGCCTTGCTAGGGGGTGTCGTCATTTAAGCCAGATGGCTGCGGCCACAAGGTAGACGGCGGCGAGGAAGTTTCGAGCTGTTTTGTCGTAACGCGTGGCGATAG
>JAYUBY010000185.1:0-35174 GCA_043740635.1 Alphaproteobacteria bacterium | reverse complement strand
GGGCCGGGGCCGGTCAACGGTGATTCTTAGACGCTCAAGACGATATTTTCGTTGACTCGCGCTTACCCCTTTTGGGGCCTAGGAAAACGCCGATCAGCGTTCCGTGCGCTGAGCAGATTCTGCGCATTCGTCGCACCCAAGTATGAACCGTGCGCATGTGAAAACGGCGCCCCGAAGGACGCCGCCTGATATTTCAATTCCCATGGGAAAAGCGGGGTATCCTCCCGCCGCCGCCGATCAAGCCGCCGACATTTTCCGCAGCTGTGCCGCCAGGCGCGAGACCTTGCGCGAACCGGTGTTCTTATGGACCACGCCCTTAGTGACGGCGCGCATCAGCTCCGACTGGGCCTTCACAAAGGCTTCCTTGGCGACCGCGGCGTCGCCCGAGGTCAGAGCTTCGTCGAACTTGCGCAGGAACGTACGGACGCGCGAGCGGCGGGCGGTGTTGACTTCGGTGCGGCGCGCGATCTTGCGGACCGCTTTCTTGGAGCCGGGCGTATTGGCCATTGCGTTAAGAGCTCTTCAAACGGACACACCCGGCAAGCCGGGCGGTCAAAATTGGAGGCGCGGATATACGGGAGGGAAGCGAGCGGGTCAATGGAGGCTTGGACCTAATTCTCGCCCTATTTCCCTGTGAACTTCGCGGGCCGCTTCTCGACGAAGGCCGCCATGCCTTCTTTCTGGTCGTCGAAGGCGAACAAGGAATGGAAAAGCCGCCTCTCCGTCTTCACGCCCTGACTGAGCGGGGTCTCGTAGGCGGCGTTCACTAGCTCCTTGGCGATCATCACCGAATTGGGCGAAAGCGCCGCAATCTTCTGCGCCGCTTCCATGGCCGTCGAAATGAGGTCGCCGAGGGGCACGACGCGGCTGACCAAGCCGCACTGGTTCGCCTCCTCGGCGTTCATCATCCGCGCGGTCAGGACCATATCCATGGCTTTGGACTTGCCGACAAACCGGGTTAGCCGCTGGGTGCCGCCAGCGCCTGGTATGACCCCCAGGTTAATCTCGGGCTGGCCGAACCGGGCGTTGTCGGCGGCGATGATGAAGTCGCACATCATGGCCAGCTCGCAGCCGCCGCCGAGCGCATACCCCGCCACCGCGGCGATCACGGGCTTGCGGCAACGGGTCACCCGCTCCCAGTTCCGCGTGATGAAGTCCTCGGTGAATACGTCGGCGTAGCTCTTCGACGCCATCTCCTTGATGTCTGCCCCGGCGGCGAAGGCCCGGTCGGAGCCGGTTATCACGATGCAGCGGACGTTCACGTCGGCCTCCGTCTCGTCGAGAACAGAGGTCAGCTCGTCCATCAGCTGACCGTTCAGCGCGTTCAGCGCCTCGGGCCGATTGAGCCGGATGAGGGTCACGGCGTCGTGCCGCTCGACGATTAGGGTCTGGGGGCTCATCGTTAGGGCTCCTTGGCGCGTCTAGTCGCCGCCTTAAGGCCCCGTGACCGAATAGCCAAGGGCCCGCAGACGCGCAGGCACCCCGTCGGGTCCGATCAGATGGCCCACGCCGACCACCACAACCGTTCGGCCGTGGCCCTTGAGCCGCGAATCCAGGACCTCAGTCCAGCGAGCATTGCGATCGGTGACCAGTCGACGGTAGAGGGCTGGAGACGACTTGCGGATCGGGTCGATGGCCTCGTGTTCAAGTGTCGGGATGTCAGCGTCGACCCAAGCCTTTACCAGCACCTGGAACTCGTTCGGTCTCTCGTTCATTTCCTGCATCGTTTCACGCAAGGAGGCGATCTGTTCCTCCAAGGTCCCGCCCGACAGCAGCGCGATCTGTTCTGCTGGTGTTTCGAAAGCTTTGCGCTTGGCCTTGGGTGTCGCCATGGCGGCGATGGTCTTCTCCACGCCGGTGCTCGCGTCTGCCCCGATCCGCCTGTAGGCCCCGCCGGATAGTGCGATCTCCGCCAACCACGGCTGCAGTCGGTCAAGCAAAGCGGTCGAAACGTCGTAGGTCGCCGCCACGCGGGTCAACAGCGCAGCGTCGGCCGGACTCAGGAGCTTGAAGAGCGACCCATCGGGTGGCAGCACCCCGATCTGGGTGGCCAGGGCCGCTGTGTCTGTGTCGCTTTGGGGATCCACGGGCAGTTCGAACCAGATGTCGTCTGCGGCCTTTAGAGCCCGATCAAGCACCGGCGGCAGCCAGTCCATGTTTGATGGCAGCACGTGCACTGAGCCGAACAGCACAATTTCGGCGTCCTTACCCTTCGCCACCCAGACGGGGGGCTCGGCGGCCGCGGCGCCGGCAAACGCCAGGGCGGTGACGGCGCCGGCGAGTGTTTTCAACAGCCGTCTCATGTCTGGCAGACGGGGCAGTAAAAGGTTGAGCGCCCAGCCTGGACCTTTCGGGCAACGACGCCGACGCAGGGATCGTTGAAACACGGTTCGCCCTCCCGGCCATAGACCCGAAACCGATGCTGGAAATAACCCAGCGCTCCGTCAGCCTGCGCGTAGTCGCGTAAGGTCGAGCCGCCGGCCGCAATGGCTTCTGTCAGGACAGCCTGGATATCGCACACCAGCTTTTCGAGTCGCGGCTTGGAAACACCACCTGCCGCCTTGAAGGGTGAAATCCGCGCCCGGTTCAGGGCCTCGCAGACATAGATGTTGCCTAGCCCCGCCACGATCCGCTGGTCCAGAAGTAAGGTCTTGGGCCCCTGTTTTCGGTCCTTGAACGCAGACTTCAGGCGGTGGGCGTCGAAATCGTCGGACAAAGGTTCGGGGCCGAGCGCCGCGAACCAGGGATGTAGGTGGATCGTCGCGGAGTTGACCAGCGCCATATAGCCGAAGCGGCGAGGATCATAGTAGGTGACCCGCGCTCCGGCCTCGGTCTCGAAGACGATGTGTGCGTGTTTGGGATCGGGATCCGGCGCGTAGTGGAATTGACCTGGCCGCTCGGCGCCTTCAGGTCGAGCGATCTCGAAACGACCGCTCATGCCTAAGTGCATGACCAGTGTGTCCTCGCGGTCGAGGCTGGCCATCAGGTATTTGGCGCGGCGCGCCAGCCTCGTGATCGTGGCGCCGGTCAACACCTGCACGAAGTTCTCTGGTAGCGGGAAGCGCAAGTCGGGACGCCGCGCCTCGACCCGGGTTAGGCGGTGGCCCTCCAAAACCGGGGCGAGGCCACCCCTCACCGTCTCGACCTCGGGAAGTTCGGGCATGGCCCATCCTCTTGAGCAAGTAGAGGGCTTGGCACGAGCATCGCCTCGCGCCAAGGGCCTTGGAGCCCCGCGGCGGGGGGGCTAAGAGGCAGACCATGACTGGACCCGCAGCCACATTTGGTTTCCGCGACGTGGACGCGAGCGAGAAGCCCGGCCTGGTCCGGGGGGTCTTCGATCGCGTCGCTCGCCGCTACGACCTGATGAATGACCTGATGAGCGGCGGCGTACACCGTCTGTGGAAGGACGCGGTCGCCGCGCGGCTGAACCCGCAGCCGGGCGAGACCATCGTCGACTGCGCAGGAGGCACCGGCGACATGGCCCGGCGCTTCGCCAAAATGGCCAGGCGGGCACAGCTGCGCCGTGGCGGGGACGACGCCAAGATTCTTGTCATCGACTACAACGCTGAGATGGTGGCGGCAGGCCGCGAGAAGGGCTCCGAACCGGAGATCGCCTGGGTCGTGGGCGATGCCCAGCGCCTTCCACTGCCGGACGCCAGCGCCGAGGCCTACGTGATTTCCTTCGGTATTCGCAACGTCACCGACATCCCCGCGGCCCTGCGCGAGGCGCGCCGGGTCCTGAAACCCGGAGGTCGGTTCCTCTGCCTGGAATTCTCCCGTCCGATCACCGAACCATTACAAAAAGCCTACGACGCATATTCTTTCAAAGTGATCCCTGAGATCGGGGCACGGGTCGGCGGCGACCGCGAGGCCTATCAGTATCTGGTGGAGAGCATCCGCCGTTTCCCCGATCAGCGGAAGTTCGCCGCCATGATCGGCGAGGCCGGCTTTGGGCGCGTCGACTACACCAACTTCACCGGCGGCGTCGCGGCGCTGCACACCGGCCGGGCGCTCTAGGCGAATGAGCGGGATCGGCGCGTTTGGCCGCATGACTGCTGCGGTCTGGGCGCTGGTCCGCAACGACGCGCTGCTGCCGCGCGAGCTCGATGGGCTCTATCCGTCGTCGGTCGCCGGACTCGCCAAACTCTTGCGGATTTTCGCAGGATCCGGCGCGCGGAACGGACGGCCTGGCGAGCGGCTGGCGCGGTCGCTTGAAGGTATGGGGCCGGTGGCGATCAAGCTCGGCCAAGTCTTGTCGACGCGCGGTGACTTCTTCGGGCGTGAGTTTGCCGAGGATCTGGGGCGTCTGAAGGATCAGCTGTCACCCTTCCCAACCGCGATTGCACGTGCCGAGCTTGAGCGGACCCTGGGGCGCAGCATCGAAAGCCTCTTCGCTGAGTTCAGTGACCCCATAGCCGCGGCTTCACTGGCTCAGGCTCATGAAGCCAAGTTGCTGGACGGCCGGAAGGTGGCCGTGAAGGTGCTGCGGCCCGGGATCGAGCAGCGCGTGGCCGACGATGCGGAAAGCCTGATTCTCGCCGCCCGTCTGATCGACCGCTGGATCGCGCCCGCGCGCCGCCTGGAGCCCAGGGCGTTCGCTACGACGGTGGTCCGCGCAACCATGCTGGAGCTTGACCTCCGGCTGGAGGCCGCGGGCGCCGATGAGCTGCGGGAGGTCATGGCCATGGATGGTTACATGACCGCCCCAGCGATCGTCTGGGAGGGCGTCGGAAAGCGGGCGCTCACTATGGAGTGGGCCCGCGGTTGGCCGCTCTCCGACCCTGACGCCCTGACCCAGCCTGGGCTCGACCGTCAGGCCGCGGCGGACAATTTGATCCGCGCCTTTCTGTCCCAAGCTCTCGATCACGGGGTCTTTCATGCCGATCTGCATGAGGGAAACCTGTTCGTGGCCGCCCCGTCAAAGCTCACTGCAGTGGACTTTGGGATCATCGGCCGGATAGGCTCTGTTGAGCGCCGCTATCTGGCGGAAATTCTCTGGGGCTTCCTAAACAAAGACTACGAGGGAGTTGCGCGCACCCACTTCAACGCCGGGTACGTTCCTGCGCACCACAGCGTAGCGGCCTTCGCTCAGGCCTTAAGAGCGGTGGGCGAACCGGTGTTCGGCCGCCCCGCCAGTGAGGTGCCGATGAGCCGCGTCCTCATGCAGCTCTTCGAGATCACAGCCCTCTATGACATGCATCTGCGGCCCGAATTGGTCCTGCTACAGAAGACAATGACGATGGTGGAGGGTGTCGCGCGTCGCATCCAGCCTGACCACGACATCTGGACCGCCGCCGACCCGGTAGTGCGCCGTTGGATGGCTCGCGAGCTTTCGCCGGCCGCGCGGGTCAAGCGCTTCGCTGATGAGGCGGCGACAGCGCTTCGCAACATCGCCCGGCTGTTGGAGAATCCACCGGCGGCGGCCACGCTCGACGTCAATGCCACACAGGGTGAGCGTTCGGCGCTGCTGTGGTTCGCGTTCGGCGCTGTTGTCGCCGGCGCGGCGTTCTTGATTGCGATGTATCTGGGCTGACCCACCGTTCAGTCGTCTATTTTTGTCCTCGCCATCCACTCGGCCTGGGTCAGTCGCTCGACGCCGTCTTCACCGAAGAGCTCCATCTTTCCGTGCCGGAAGACCGTGGTCTTGCCGATAGTTGGCATGTCGGCGATCTCCAAAGGGTCGCGGCGTCCTGCGGTGACGTAGACGAGATCGTCAGGACCCTTGGACCTCAGAGAATGGACGACCCCATCGATGGGAAAGCCCCCGAAGTCTCCAGGTCCGACAGCATGGCCCACGCCGTCCAGCACCATTTCGCCAAGACCCTCGAGGATGAAGACGAATTCCTCCGACACAGTATGGGCATGGGGGATGAAGCTCTCCTTTCCCGGCGGGATACGGATCAGGTGCGCACCGATCTGTGTCATTCCCGCAGGATCGCTCAGAGGAACCAATCGCATCTCGGACGCCGGATTGAACGGGTGACGCCCACGCCAGACTTTTGACCAGTCCACCCGGGCGCTGCGCACGATGTGCTTTGGATCCGCCATTCTAAGTCCTTTCGGGACATGCGCCCTGATCGGCGTCGTCGGGGAATCTCAGTCCTTGGCCGACGCGCTTGCTGGAGCCCTAAACGGGCATGCCATCATCTTCTTTCTCCCAAACGGCAGCTTTTGTGAACAAAGAAAGAACATCTCGACAGGGTTTTAGAGTGCGTTTTGCTGGATTTGTCGCGAGCCCTCATCTGGCATAAGTCTGACCTGCGTCGACGAGGGGCCGAAAGCCTTGGACCAAAAGCGAATTCTACTGATCGTCGGCGGCGGCATCGCGGCCTACAAATCGCTAGCGCTGACGCGCCTGCTTCGGAAGGCGGGAGTGGCCGTGCGACCGATCCTGACCCACGCGGGCGCCGAGTTCGTAACGCAGTTGACGTTGTCGGCGCTGGCCGAGGACAAAGTCTATTCCGAGCTCTTTTCCCTGACCGATGAGGCCGAGATGGGCCACATCGAACTCTCGCGCTCTGCCGATCTTGTGGTCGTGGCGCCGGCCACAGCCGACCTGATCGCCAAGGCCGCGAACGGCTTGGCGGGTGACCTCGCCTCGACGACCCTGCTCGCCACTGACAAGCCGGTTCTAATGGCCCCGGCCATGAACGTGCGGATGTGGCATCACGCTGCCACCCAGCGGAACTTGAAAACACTGCAGGCCGATGGCGTGCGCTTCGTCGGCCCAGACGAAGGCGCGATGGCATGTGGCGAGTATGGGCTGGGGCGCATGGCGGAGCCGGCGGCGATCTTTGAAGCGATCATGGCCTCGCTAGGGAGCGGCGTCTCGCGGACCCTCGCGGGTAAGCACGCCATCGTCACCGCCGGGCCTACGCTCGAAGCTATCGACCCGGTGCGCATGCTGACGAACCGCTCCTCTGGCAAGCAGGGCTACGCAATCGCCGGCGCGCTGGCGGCCCTCGGAGCGAAAGTGACGTTGGTGAGCGGACCGACCGCGCTGCCAGCGCCATCCGGCGTCACACGCGTGGATGTCGAAAGCGCCCGCCAGATGCTGGCGGCCTGCGAAGCCGCTCTTCCGGCCGACATCGCCGTCTGCGTCGCCGCTGTGGCCGACTGGCGGCCCGCGGAGACAGGAGACAAGAAGATCAAGAAGGGATCGGGCGAGCCATCGGCCATCGTCTTGGTCGAAAATCCCGATATCCTCGCCGTTCTGTCCAAGGATCGACGTCGTCCTCGCCTGGTCATCGGGTTCGCGGCGGAGACCAACGACCTGGACGCCCACGCCAAGGCTAAGCTCGCCAGGAAGGGTTGCGACTGGATCGTCGCCAACGACGTCAGCGTCGCAGGGACCATGGGAGGCGACGACAACACGGTCGCCCTCGTCACGATGGGCGGAATCGAGCGATGGGAGCGGATGGCCAAGGGCGCGGTCGCCCAGAAACTGGCCGAACGCATCGCTAAGGAATTCCAGTGAACCCCACCGTGCCTGTTGTCCGCCTGCCGCACGCCGAGGGCCTGCCACTACCGACCTATGAGACCGCCCAGGCCGCGGGCATGGACCTGCGGGCCGCGGTTCCGGACGACGCGCCGCTGACGCTTCGTCCGGGTTCGCGCTATCCCGTCCCGACAGGATTGGCCTTCGCCCTGCCGCCAGGGTTCGAGGGACAGGTGCGCCCGCGCTCGGGCCTGGCGTTCAAACATGGGGTGACCTGTCTCAATACTCCGGGCACCATCGACGCCGACTATCGAGGCGAGGTGAAGGTGATCCTCGTCAACCACGGCGAAGAGGACTTCGTGATCCGCCG
Source organism: Alphaproteobacteria bacterium (assembly GCA_043740635.1). Classification (GTDB taxonomy): domain Bacteria; phylum Pseudomonadota; class Alphaproteobacteria; order Caulobacterales; family Caulobacteraceae; genus Phenylobacterium. Next base: position 27,366 of record JAYUBY010000185.1, on the reverse strand, counting down.
CGGTGAACGGATCGCCCAACTGGTGATCGCCCCTGTCGTCCAGGCCGTTTGGGCTGAGGTGGACAACCTTGACGAAACCGCCCGCGGCGCCGGCGGCTTCGGGTCTACCGGACGCTAAGCATGAGCGAGAAACCCGCCAAGAAGCGCCTGCCGTTCCGTTGGTTGTCGCTGGCGGAATTGGTGGGGATCATCGCAGTCGCTATCGCCGCGCTGGGCTATTGGGACACCCATCGCGAACGAGCCCTGACCGACCGGGAACGAGCCGCTGAGGCACAGGAAAAGAAGGCTGAAGCCAGGGCCGGGGCGCTCAAGCTCAGCTTCCTGATGACGGGCAGCCCCGAGGGCTCGGGTGAGCGCCTACGGCTCTCCAGCGTGCACCCGGAACAGGTCATCCAGACCCAGGCGATAAGCTTCCCGAGCGAGATCCGCGGCGATGCGGTCCAGACAACTGGCAATCCGCGCATCGAAGCCGGTTGGATCGAAAGCGGGGTCGACAAGGCCGAACATGCACGAGGCGGAAAACAGCATCAGGGCCGTCTGCCAGTGGCGATCGTCACGGTATTTATCGAGGACGGCCAGGCCAAGACCGATCGTGCGCTCTACATCCTGGGCTTCAACACCCATCCGAGAGTGTTGCGATCCGACAAGATGGAATTGGAGGGTCTGTCGCTGATCCGCCGGGGTGTCGGCGAGAATGCCCAAGCCGCCGTAGACGCCTTCTGGGCCAATCAGAACCCACCCCCCGCCAAGCCGTGACCAGCCGTGGCCTTGTCACGGCCAACTTCGACCTTCGGCCGCTGACCCGGGGCGATCGCGGCGACCTCCTTGCCCATCTCTCCGACGCCCGGACGGTCGAGTACATGGACATCGAGCCACTCGTTGACCTAGAGGGCGCCGAGGCGATCATCGCCTGGGCTATGGGGCTGGCGACGTCAGGCGACGGCGTCCGCTGGGCGATACGCGACCGCGACGGGATCTTTGTTGGCACCGCGGGCTTCAACGCCTTGGTGCGCGAACGCGGATCGCGGGGCGAGGTGGCCTACGACGTGGTCCGTGTCCGCCGCCGGCAAGGTGTCATGGACGAGGTGTTGCCAGCGGTCGTCGAGCGGGGGTTCAACGCCTTGGGCCTGCATCGCATCGAGGCCATGGTCACGCCCGGCAATACTGCGTCCATGGCGTTGCTGGAGCGGCATGGCTTCGTGCGAGAGGCGGTGCTCCGCGACTACGCCTTCTGGAAGGGCCGCTACTGGGATCAGTGGCTCTTCGCGCGGCTGGCAGCCTAGCGAGACATGTCAGGCGGGGTGAACCCGCGGATACCCTCCTCGATGGCCTGGGCCAGCGCCACGATCTTGGCGTCTCCGTTCAGAGGCCCGATCAGCTGCACGCCGACCGGCAAGCCAGAACTCGCAGGGCCTGCCGGAATCGCGGTCGCAGGCAAATGCAGGGCCGTGGCCAGGGAGATCCAGTTGAGCATGGAGGCGTAGGGTATGGTGACTGTCGCTGGTCGTTAGGCGTCGCCGCGTGAAGCCCCGGTGGTCATGTGGGAAGGCCACGACCGGCGTGATCGGGGCCAGAATCGCGTCGAAGCGGTCGAACACCTCGCCGATATCATGGCGCAGACGGGCTCCGACAGCGTCGGCCGCCAGCCACTCGCGGTGGGTAGCAGTGTAGGCGAGCGCCATGGCTGCGCTAGACGTCGGTCCAGCGCCACGCGCCACCTGCCAGCGAGCCAGGCCGCGAACCCGCTGCATGGCGCGGATTGTTCCGTCGGGCATGTCTTCGCCGCTGATGCCCGCCAGTAGCACCTGATAGGCGCTCATCAGCGTCGGCATGTGGACGGGCGAAGCGATCGGTGTCACCTCCGCGCCGGCCGCAGTCAGTTCGGCGGCGAGGCTTTGAATGGCGGCGCGAACCTCGACGTCGAGCGGGAAACTGGGCTCGTCAAGCCAAAGCGCGATCTTGGCCTCCTTCAGGTCGGCGGGAGGGCCTCGGCCGCCAGGGTTCCACCTTCGATCACCGACAGCAGCAGGCGAAGGTCCCGCGCCGAGCGCGCCATTGGCCCTACGACGTTCAGATCGCGTTCGCTCCAGGAGCCGGGATTGGGCGGCACATGGCCGTGTTGGTTCACCAGGTCCCAGGTTGGCTTATGGCTATAGACGCCACTGAAGCTGGCGGGGACTCGCAAGGATCCGCCGATGTCAGAGCCGATTTCGAGCGCCGTGACGCCCGCCGCCAATGCCGCGGCCGCACCACCGGACGATCCGCCGGGCGTGCGGGCCGGGTCCCAAGGGTTGTTCGTGACGCCGTAGAGCCCATTAAACGTCTGCCAGTCGCCAGCCAGCACCGGGGTGTTGGTCTTGCCCCAGATGACAGCGCCTGCCTGCCTTGCGAGTCGCACCGACGAAGCGTCCTGAGCTTGGCGTTGACGCAGGTGCTTCAGTCCGGAAGAGGCGGGCAGACCCACGACATCGAGGGTGTCCTTGACGGTCATCGGGAGGCCCGCCAGAGGCCCGAGCGCTTCGCCTCTCGCTCGCAGGTCGGCGATCGCGGTCGCTTGCTCCAGAGCCCGTTCCGGGGCGCGGGCGCCGACGGCGTTGAGTTCAGCGTGGGTTTGCTCATGGCGAGCCAGCGCGGCCTTGAGCAGTTCCACCGCTGACACGCGCTTGTTGGCCAAGGCGGCCAGCTGATCGGTGGCGTCGCGCTTGAGGAGATCGTCCATCTCTAGCCCTTGGCAGTAAATCCGAGGACGTCGCGCATGGTGTAGTGGCCAGGCGGGCGCCCGGCGACCCAGCGGGCGGCGACGATGGCCCCGCGGGCGAACAAACCCCGGTCTCGTGCCGAGTGCGATAGGGTCAGGGTCTCATCCTCGGCGATGAACGACACGCTGTGTTCGCCAACGATCCCGCCGCCGCGCACGACGGAGAAACCGATCTCGCCGGCCGGGCGTGCTCCGGTGATGCCGTCGCGGCCACGCTTGGCAACGTCCGACAGGGCGACGCCGCGCCCCCGCGCCGCCGCTTCGCCCAGCATCAGCGCGGCGCCAGAGGGCGCATCGACCTTGCGTCGGTGGTGGGCTTCGAAGACCTCGATGTCATAGGCCTCTGGTCCGAGCTTGTGCGCGGCCTGTTCGACAAAACCCAACAGCATGTTGAGACCCAGCGAGAAATTTCCGGCGCGGACGATAGAGACCTTCTCAGCGGCCTTCGCGATGGCCGCGACCTGGGCCTCGTCGAAGCCCGTAGCGCCGACCAGCAAGGTGGGGCCGCCCCGCGATGCGCAGGTGTTCGCCAGCTCTACCGAGGCAGCAGGCGTAGTGAAATCGATGACGACGTCGGCAAGGGCGAGGGCTGTGTCCCGGTTCGTGAGGCCCTCGCCGGCTAAGTCGGGGCGATCGAAGCGCGCCACGAGCACCATGCCCGCTTCGGCCTCGACGGCCGCTGCCATGGCTTGTCCCATGCGTCCGAGCGCGCCGGCGACGGCGATCCTGATTGGAGCGACCGTGTTCTGGGCGTCGTGCTGTGAATTGGGCAGCGGCGTCACTCCGGCGGACGGCCAAGGGGAGTTGCTACTCTCCCGAGCCCGCCCGCCGGGTCAAGCAGGGTTAGGCAGCGACGGTTTCCAGCAGACGGTCCCAGCTGGTGTTCTGGACGCTGGGGCGGACGCTCATTCGCTCCATGCACCCAAGGAGGGGTGAGCCTGCCATCATGTCGGCGCCCTCTGGCGTCTCGGCGAAGAACTCGAAATGGCCATATGCGAAGAGGTCGGCGAGCGAAACGGCCTCGCCGGCGAAGTAGGGCTTAGCGTCCAGGATGTTTTCCAACGCCTTCACCCAGGTCCCGGCCATCGGCAGTGCGGCTGCCACCGCGGCCTCATCGACCGGCATGCCGAACCGCGGTTTGACGACGCGGTTGAAGGCGGTGGCGCCTGTGATTGAAGGCATGACGTACCAATCCACGATGTTCAACACCTGGTCCATGCGGGCCGCCAAGCGCGGATCGGAGGGTGTCAGGCTGGGGCCATCGAACACGCGGTCAATGTAGCGGCCGATAGCCTGGGCTTCGAAGAGTTTGAAGTCGCCGTGCTCGATGGCCGGGATCCGGCCGAACGGGTTCAACGCCAGATATTCCGGCGACTTTTGCGCGCCCGAGCCGAACGACATGGCCGCCAGTCGATAGGGCGCTCCTTTTTCCTCGCAGACCAGCAATGGCTTGCGTACATAGGGACTGCCGGGGATGCCGTGCACGACTATGGTATTGGACATTGAAGGTCTCCTTTCTAGGTGCTGCTGGATCAAATGTTGGCGACGGCCTTGAACGCCTCAAGGATGACGCTCCAGCCCTGGTCCATGTTGTTGCGAACTTGGTCAGCCTGGCTGCTCGCGCCAAAGACTTCGAGGCCGCGGTGCTCCAAATCCACCCTGGTTTCTCCGTCGCCGAGCGCCGTAAAGCGCACCTCCACCTCGGTGAGTAGCGATGGGTCGAATGTGAACTCGCCGTTGAGCCGCCAGGCCAACAGAATTCGCTCAGGCGGCTCTCAGACCAGGACATCGCCCCACTCGTGCTCGACGCCCTCCTCGGTCAGGCTGTACCAGCGCCCGCCGACCTTGGGCTCGATCGCCGCCGTTTTGAGTGGCGCGTCGCCGATAGAGTGGGTCTTCGGCCACCAGCGGTCGAAGCCGGCGGTGAAAACCTGGAACGACTTTTCAGGCGTTGCCCGCACGGTGAAGGTTTTCTTGATCGCGGCAGGCGTGATGGTCTGGCTCACAGCTGTTCCTTCTCTTCGTCGTCGTTGCGGTCAACTTCGGCCTTGAAAGCGTCGAGGGCGGAGTCCCAGAATTGGTCTAGCCAGGCCCGGATCTGTCCCAGCCCTTTCGGGTCGATCTGATAGACGCGGCGTGCGCCGTCGGGCCGATCGGTCACCAATCCGGCCTCCTTCAGCACCTTCAGATGCTGCGACACTGCCGGGCGGCTGACCGGCATTCCGTGGGCGATATCACCCACCGCGCGGGGTCCATTCGCCAGACGCTCAAACACCGCGCGACGCGTGGGATCTGACAGCGCGGCGAAGGCGATAATGTTAGCCATTGCTTACCGTAAGCATTGACTTACAAATCAGTCAACCGATCTCAAACTCGACCGAGGTTGTTTCGCCAGCCGGCGCTATATAAGTTCAAGATCCCATCACAACCGCTGCCTTAAGGACCCGCCGCCGCTATGAGCGACGCCGAGAAACGCACCTTTACAGACGAAGAAGCTCTCAACTTTCACCGGTATCCGACGCCGGGAAAGATCGCGATCGCGGCGACCAAGCCGATGGCGACGCAGCGCGATCTCAGTCTCGCCTATTCGCCCGGCGTCGCCGTGCCAGTCCTGGCGATCGCCGAAAACCCGGACGCGGCCTACGAGTACACGTCCAAAGGCAACCTCGTTGCCGTAATCTCCAACGGCACCGCGATCCTCGGCCTCGGCAATCTTGGAGCGCTGGCGTCCAAGCCGGTGATGGAGGGCAAGGGTGTGCTCTTCAAGCGCTTCGCCGACGTTGACGCCATAGACATTGAAGTCTCGGCCACAGATCCGGATGAGATCATCACCGTGGTCAAAAACATCGGCGTGACGTTCGGCGGCATCAATCTCGAGGATATCAAGAGCCCGGAGTGCTTCCGGATCGAGACTGAGCTTCAGGAGCTGCTCGACATCCCGGTATTCCACGACGACCAGCACGGCACCGCGATCATCTGCGCCGCAGGGCTGATCAACGCGTGCCACATAACCGGCCGTGATATCGCCAATGTGAAAGTCGTGCTGAACGGGCCGGGCGCCGCAGGTATTGCCACGCTAGAGCTGATCAAGGCCATGGGCGTGCGGCCCGACAATGTCATTGCTGTTGATCGAAAGGGTGTGCTCTGGCGCGGCCGGACGGAAGACATGAACCAGTGGAAGTCGGCGCATGCCGTCGACACGCCGCACCGGACGCTTGCTGAAGCGCTCAAGGGCGCCGATGTGTTCGTGGGCCTGTCAGTCAAAGGCGCGTTGACGCCCGAGCTGGTGGAGACCATGGCGGATCAGCCGATCATCTTCGCCATGGCCAACCCGGATCCGGAGATCACGCCGGAAGAGGTCCTGGCTGTCCGTCCTGACGCCATTGTCGCCACCGGTCGGTCTGACTATCCCAACCAGGTCAACAACGTCCTGGGCTTCCCCTACATCTTCCGCGGCGCCCTCGACGTTCGCGCCCGTCGGGTGAACATGGAAATGAAGATCGCCTGCGCCAATGCTTTGGCCATGCTGGCGCGGGAGGATGTTCCGGATGAGGTGGCCGCGGCCTATCACGGCCTGCAGCTGAAATTCGGTCCGCAATACATCATCCCGACACCCTTCGATCCGCGCTTGCTCGCCTACATTCCGCCCTTCGTCGCCCAGTCGGCGATGGACACCGGCGTCGCCCGCAAGCCGATCGAGGACATGGACGCCTACCGGGCCTCCCTGGCCCAACGGCTCGACCCGACGGCCGCCTTCCTGCAGAAGCTGCAGGGCGCGGTGCTGTCAGCGCCGAAGAAGCGGATCATTTTCACCGAAGGCGAGGAGCCTAGCGTCATCCGCGCCGCCTATGCGTTCCAGGCCGCCGGCCTCGGAAAGGCAATCCTGATCGGTCGCGAGGAGCTGGTGCAGGAGAACATGATCGCTGTCGGCCTCGACCCGGCCGAGGCGAACCTGCAGATTCTCAACGCGCGCCTGTCCGACCGAAATACGATCTACGTGGATTATCTCTACGAGCGGCTTCAGCGGATCGGCTACCTGCGACGCGACGTGCAGCGTTTGATCAACCAGGACCGAAACGCATTCGGCGCCTCGATGGTCGCGCTGGGCGACGCCGACGGCATGGTCACCGGCGTGACGCGGGCCTTCGATCAGGTGTTGGAAGAGGTGCTGCAGGTCGTCGATCCCGCGCCCGGCGGCCGGATCATCGGCATGAGTGTGGTCTTAGCCAAAGGCCGCACCCTCTTCATCGCTGACACCTCGATCACGGAGATGCCCGAGGCCGAGGATCTGGTGGAGATTGCACGCGAGGCCGCCCGCGCAGTGCGCATCCTGGGCTATGAGCCCCGTGTGGCCTTCATGAGCTACTCGACCTTTGGCAATCCCATGGGCCTGCGCTCAGAAAAGGTTCGCGAAGCCGTCTCCCTGCTCGATGAGATCGACGGGGTCGACTTCGAGTATGAAGGCGAGATGCCGCCGGAGCTGGCCTTGGAGCCAGAGGCGCGCGGCAACTACCCGTTCATGCGCCTCACCGGCCCCGCCAATGTCCTGATCATGCCGGCAGTGCACTCCGCGGCGATCTCCACCCAGCTGATCCAGTCCTTGGGTGGCGCCACCGTGATCGGCCCGATCCTGCTTGGCCTGGACCGCGCCGTGCAAATCTGCCCGCTCTCGGCCTCAGTCTCGAAGATCCTGCAGATGGCCACAGTCTGCGCCTACGAGCGACAGCTGACGGAGGCCGAGAACTAACGGCCCAAAACGCCGGTCATCCTGCTTTCGCGCAAGCAAAGGCCCGACAGCTGCTGACGCGGCTTTCGGGATTCCACTGAAGTTTGCTATGGGGCGCGCCCCGTCTAGGAGCGCTTCTCGTGACCTCTGCCCTCAGTCTAGGCATAGATTTCGGCACTACAAATACGGTCGTGGCGCTCGCCGATGCGGCTGGACCAGCCCACCTAGTCAAATTTCCCGCGCCGGAAGGCGAGCTCTTCGCCTTTCGGAGCTGCCTCTCGTTCCATGCGGGCGATAAGCCAAGCGACCGGCACATAGCCGCCGGACCCTGGGCCATCGACGCCTATGTGGAAGACCCTGCCGAAACGCGCTTCATCCAGTCGTTCAAGACTTTCGCAGCGTCGGAGAGCTTTAGCGAGACCACGATTCTGAACCGCCGCTATCGGTTCGAGGACTTGCTTTCGACCTTCCTCTTGAAATTGCGGGCCTATTCCGACGCCAGCATGGCGGAGCTGCCGAGTCGAGTGATCGTTGGCCGACCCGTAACCTTCGCTGGCGGGGCGCCAAACGAGGCCTTGGCGTTGTCGCGATATGAGTCCGCTTTCGCGCGGATGGGCTTTTCAGAAATCCTCTATGCCTACGAGCCCGTGGGCGCGGCTTTCTTCTTCGCTCGCGAATTGGATCACGACGCAACCGTCCTGGTCGGCGACTTCGGCGGCGGCACCTCGGACTTCTCGATCATCCGTTTCGAGCGCCATGCGGGCGAAATCCGCGCCATACCTTTGGGCCGCTCGGGCGTCGGGGTGGCGGGCGACGCATTCGACTACCGGATCATCGACAATCTGGTCTCGCCGGCCTTGGGAAAAGGCTCGAGCTACACGAGCTTCGGCAAGTCCCTGCCAATCCCCAACCGCTACTACTCGGCCTTCGCCCGCTGGGACCAGCTCGCGCTGATGCGCGCCAGTCGCGATATGCGTGAGATCCGAGCCCTGGTTCGTGAGGCCGTCGAACCGGAGAAGATCGAGCGTCTCGTGGAAACTCTCGACGAGAACTATGGCTACCAACTCTACCGATCGATCTCGCGGTTGAAGGAGGCGTTGTCGGCGCAAGACGCCGCGGAGTTCCGCTTCGAAGCCGGCTCGATCTCGTTGAGGGGCGGCGTAAGGCGCGAAACCTTCGAGGCCTGGATCGCCCCGGAGCTTAGGCTGATCGAGACGGCCGTGGACCTGGCCTTGGCCAACGCCGACCTCACCCCCGACGGCGTCGACCGCATCTTCCTGACCGGCGGCTCCTCCCTGGTGCCCGCCGTGCGCGCCATCTTCCACCGCCGCTTCGAGCCATCGAAGATCGAGACCGGCGCTGAGTTGGAGTCCATCGCCTCGGGTCTAGCGCTGATGGGCCGCGAGCGCGATCTTTCCCGCTGGACCAGCCGCAGCGGAACGCAGCCATGACCGCCTTCATTGCTCTCCTGCGCGCCGTCAACGCCAACGGTACTGGCAAACTTCCAATGAGCGAGCTGAAGGCCACGTGCGAGGCCGCCGGTCATGACGCGGTCCGGACCTATATCGCCAGCGGTAACGTGGTTTTCAGGAGCGCCTGGTCCGAGGCGGCCGTGAAGGCTGATCTGGAGGCGAGGCTCGCCGACTATGCCGGCAAGCGGGTGGGGGTGGTGGTTCGCACATCTGAGGAAATGGTCGCGGTGCGCGACGCCAACCCCTTCCCCGATCCACCTCCGAACCGGACGGTAGCGATCTTTCTTGATGGGCCGCCGCCCACCGACGCACTCGACAATGCCGTGGGGCGCCAGAACGAAGAGATGCGGCTGGGTTTGCGGGAGATTTACGTCCTCTACGACGAGGGAATGGGAGACTAGAAGCTCCGCATTCCCGCCGCCAAAACCGGCACCGCGCGCAATCTCAACACCGTCGCCAAGCTCGCTGCCATGGCCGGGGCGCTCTAGATGTCGCCCACCCGACCATGCGGGAACGAAGATCACTTCCTGAGTGTCGGCGAGTCCAGATCGAGCTGATCCACCGGGATGACCTCCAGATCGGGCCGCTTGGCCTTCATCGCGGCGGCGAAGGTCTTGGCATCGCCAGCGACGATAACGCTGGCCTTGGTCGGATCCATGACGCGCGCAGAGAAGGCCTGCACCTGGGCGGGGCTGACGGCTTCAATACGAGCCGTGTAACGGGTGATCTCATCTAGCGGCACGCCATAGAGGGCCAGGTTGCCCAGGATACCGGCCAAGCCGTTGGTCGTCTCCAGGCGTCGGCCGTAGCTGCCCACGAGGTTCGACTTGCGCGCGGTCAGCTCGTCGGCGCTTGCGGGTGCAGCACCCATTGACGTCATTTGCTCACCGATCAGGTCCAGCACCTGTTGTGCGGTTTCGTTCTTGGTCTGGGCCGCGGCGCGGAAGGAACCGGTGGAGCGGTTGGCGTTAAGGTTCGATGAAGCGCCGTAGGAGAGACCCCTTTTCACGCGGATCTCCAAGTTTAGCCGGGAGGAGTAGCCGCCACCCAATAGTGTGTTGGCGACAATGCCGGGATAGTAGTCTGGATCACTTCGAGCGATGCCAACCTTGGCGAGGTTCACGGCGGCCTGGCCGGTCCCTGGCAGATCGATGACAATGGCGCGCGGCTTGCCCTGAGGCGTGATAGCCGGGATCGCGGGCATCGGCGTGGTGGGCTTGGCCCAGCCGCCGAACGCCTTTTGCGCCAGAGCGAAGCCCTGCTCGGCGGTGATGTCGCCGGTTAACACGAGGATGGCGTTGTCAGGCCGGAACCAGGCGTTGTGCATCGCCGCTAGGTCCGCCGGCCTAAGGCGCGCGATCGAAGCTGGCGTGCCGCTCGAGACGTGACCAAAGGGCGTGCCGGCGAAGACGATCGGAGCGGCCGCGTAGGCCGAGACCTGGCCCGGCTCCTGATAGCCGACGCGCAGGCCATCCAAGCTCTGGGCCCGCTGACGCTCAAGTTCATCGGCGGCGAAAGCGGGGTTGCGGACCACGTCGGCCATCATCGCCGCTGCGTCGTTCAGCTTATCCGGCATGACGTTCAACGTGACCGACGCGGACTCTAGGCCCGCTGAGGATTCCAGCACCGCGCCCAGGGCCTCGGTCTGGCGAGCGATGTCGCGGGCCGAGCGCGTCTTTGTCCCCTCGGTCAGCATGTCGGCAGTCATGCTGGCGGCGCCGGATAATCCCTTCGGATCTGCCCAACCGCCGGTCTTGATGGTCAAATCGGCGGTGACCAACGGCAGGCTAGAGGAGTGCGCCACGATGACACGCAGACCATTGGCCAGGGTCTGCTCTGAGGGCCTGGGCAGTACGGGCGCGACCGGCGAGCCCACAAGCGGAGGCGCCTGGCGCTGGCCGTCGGGGGCGAGGGTGAAGACTGGGCCCGTGTAGGTCGTGACCAGCTTGGGTGGTGAGGGCGGCGAGGGCGCAGCGTCGCCCTTGGGCCGCTCGCTTTCGGGTCGGTAACGGATAGTCATCCGCAGTTGCGGGTCGAGGTATTTTTTCGCCACCCGCTGCACGTCGGAGGCCGTGACCGCCTGCAGGTCGGCGAGTTCGGTATTGGCCTTGGCGGCGTTTCCGTCGATGCGCAGGGCATAACCCAGGGCAAAGCCGCGACCGTCGATAGTCTCGCGCTCCCGCAGCTTGCCGGCGACGAGCTGGTTCTTGGCGGTTTCCAGTTCCGCCTTCGTGGGCGGCGCATCGCGCAGGCGCTGGACCTGGGCCAGTAGGGCAGCCTCGCCCTCGGCAATGGTGTGCCCGGAAGCCAGAATGGCGCCCACCGCGAAATTGCCCGGCTGAGCCGGCAAATCGGCATTGGAATAGATCTCGGCGGCGATCTGCCTGTCGTAGACAAGGCTGTCGTAGAGCCTTGAGGACTTTCCGCCCGACAGGATCGCATCAAGCATCTTCAGCGCCGGGGCGTCGGGATCCGAGGCCTTGACGCCCAGCCAGGTGATCGCCACCGCCGGCAGTGGCACGTTGGGCCCATAGCCCTCATAGACACCGGATTTGGTACGAGTTGGCTCGACGGCGGTCACCCGCTTGATCGGCTGAGCCGGATTTTTCAGCGGGGCGATAAACTTGTCGATCCAGGCGTTGAGCTGCGCCTCGTCGAAGTTGCCAACCACGATCAGGGCGGCGTTGTCCGGCCGATAATAAGCCTCATGGAAGGCGCGCACGTCGTCGATGGTGGCCGCGTCCAACTCCTCGATCGAGCCGATGCCGGGCCGGTGATAGGGGTGCGTCTGGTAGGTGGCTTGAGGCAAGTACAACGAGAACAGCCGTCCGTAGGGCGAGGCCAGCACCCGCTGGCGTAGCTCCTCCTTCACGACGTCCCGCTCGGACTTGAAGTTCGCCTCATCGATAACCAGCGAGCCCATTCGCTCGCCTTCAGCCCAGATCAACCGCTCCAGATGGCTGGCCGGCACGACCTCGTAATAGTTGGTGTAGTCGTCGGCGGTGGACGCGTTGTTCAGGCCGCCGACATCCTCGGTCAGGCGATCAAAGCTCTCGGCCGGCAAGTCCTTGGTGGCTTTGAACATCATATGTTCGAAGAGATGGGCGAAGCCCGAGCGTCCGGCAGGATCATCCTTCGACCCGACGCCGTACCAGATCTGCACCGTGACATTGGGGGTCGAGCGATCGAGCGAAGCGTAGACCTGTAGCCCGTTGGCTAAGGTGTGCTGCTTGTAGATGATTGGCGGAACTTGGCTGGTCGCGATCGGCGCAGCAGCGACGGGCGCTGAGAGAGCCAGCGACAGGGTGAGGGCGAGGGTACGGAAGGCTTGGCGGATCATGGCGTTTCCAAGGATCGCTGGAGGCGAAAATCCCTTAGCACTGCTTGAGGCGCTGGGATGCTTACGGCTTCTTCATGCGGTTCAGTCGGAGAGCTTGACGAGCATCTTGCCGCTGTTTTGGCCCGCCATCAGGCCGATCAACGCCTGCGGAGCCGCGGCGATGCCGTCGATGATGGTCTCTTGATACTTGACCTTTCCGTCCTTTAGCCAGCCGGCCATATCGCGCTGGAAGTCCCCGTATAGGTGCATGAAATCCGGCGCTACGAAGCCTCGCAACATAACCCGTGAATAGATGATGTTCGACAGGTTTGAGACATTGGAGTGACCTGAATTGTATCCTGAGATGAAGCCGCAGACCGGGATGCGGCCGAGCGTGTTCATCCGGCGAAGCGCTGCCTCAAGATGGTCACCGCCGACGTTGTCGAAATAGACGTCGAGGCCCTTGGGTGTGGCCTCTTCCAACGCGTCGCGGATCGGTTGGGTTTTGTAGTTGATTACCGCGTCCAGCCCGACCTTGTCGCGCAACCAGGCTGCCTTGTCGTCTGCGCCGGTGGAGCCGACCACGTAGCAGCCCTTCAGCTTGGCGATCTGGGCGGCGACAGAGCCCACCGCCCCGCCGGCCGTCGATACAAAGACCTGCTCGCCGTCCTTGAGTTGGCCAATGTGCAGCAGGCCGCCATAGGCGGTGAAGCCGGTTCCGCCGAGGGCGTGCATATGCACCGTCAACGGCAGGTCCGGGTCCGGCAAGAGCTTGTTCAGGCCCTTGCCGTCCGATGTGAAGAGCTCGCGGAAGCCCAGCCGATTGTTGACCAAGTCGCCGACCACAAAGCCATCGTGCTTCGACTGCACGATCCGGCCCAACGCGCCGCCCAACATTGCCTCGTCCAATGATTGGCCAGCCGTGAGCCTCGGCCGCATCGCAGGGTCCACCGACATGTAGAGGTTCTGCACCAGCACCTCGCCGTCCTTGGCGTCGGCCACATCCCGCTCGATCAGAGCGAAATCCTCGGGCTTAGGCGCGCCGGACGGGCGTTGGACCAGATGGATCTCACGGCTCTTGGGCATCTTGGGCTCCTGGAATTTGGACTAGAGGGTGTCGCCCCAGGCCAGTCGGCGCGCAAGGGCGTAGGCGGGCTTGTCGCGTTTGGGGACGATGCGTTGTTCGACATGGCCGTCGAGGCCACAGAGCTTGAGCGATATTCCGCGCTTTGCCGTTCGCGGCGGTGAAATCACCCGAGGTTGGTACGCAGCGGCGACTATGCCGGGCCTTGCGGCAAGCAGATAGATGAACCGCTCGTCTTCGAAGGGGACCTCCGCGCCCTTCGCCATTCGGTGGTCGCGGCTGCGCGGCAGGCGGACGGAAAAATGACACCAGTCATCACCGACCAGCGGGCAGGCCGCTTCATGCGGGCAAGGCCCCAGCAGGGCTGCGCCGGCCGCCAGCAAGAGGCTGCGAGCGCCAAGGATGCGGGCGTAGCCGGCCGGGGTTCCGGGCTCGACCAGCACCAGGACGCCTTCGCAGGAATTCCATAATTCGTTGATTGTCGAATTTTGCCGGTCGGAGGTGATTTCCGCCATGGCGTAGCTGACGACGACAAGGTCAGCCTTCGGCCAGGAACCAACACCGGTGATGTCAGCGCGGCGCACATCGGCGGCCTGCAGTGCAGGCGGGCCGCCCGCGGCCAGCTGAGCGGCAAGCGCGAGGAACTGTGGGCTCGAGTCCAACCAGGTTACGGTCGCAAGGCCCGGCCAGACGTGCAAGGCGGCCCAACTAGCCGCGCCCGTGCCGGCGCCGGCGTCCAGAAGGGTCTTGGGCGCAAAATTCGGCGCTGCACGCGCGGCTTCGGCGAGGACCGTGGAGCATGCGGCGTAGGTGGCGGGCAGTCGGGTCAGCGCATAGGCCAGCGCGTCGTCGGCCTCGCGGATAACGCCGACAGACGGCCTTCCCGCCCGATAGGCCTCCGATGTGCGCGCGGCGCGTTGGGCCAGATTCTTGCGCGGCACGCCCTCCAGAGCCCGATCCAAGGCCGCGCGCAACGGGCCCGGAAGATCAGGCCTCATTGGCCGGCGCGGGCTGTCGCCTCGCGGCGCAAAGCCAGGAGGGCCATCGGCACGTCGTGGCGCAGCGCCAAACGCGCCACCCAGCTGGGAACCGAAAAAGGGGCTGCGACGCGGGCCTCATAGGTCACACGGACCCGGTCGCCGCGTGGCTCCAGCCGCCATTCCCCCTCGAACACTCTGAGGTCGCCGCCGGTGCTGCGAAACGTCATGCGCTGAATGGGTTCGAAGTCCTCGCGATAGACGGTGCGAACCGACGGCGTGAATGTCATCTTGCTGATCTCTTCACGGATATCCCAACGGCCCTGTGGATCGCGCTCGAGCACGCGGCAGGTCTTCAGATTGGCGACCATCTTCAGAGCTAGGTCGCAGTCGGTCATGACTGCCCAGATCACGGCCTGTGGCGCGGCGATATCGATCGCCGCGCGGATCACGCCGGAAGAGCCATCCGGGTCGGGCGTCACATCGACAAATGGCCGACCTTTGTCCAGCACGGACTGAGCATCTTGGGGCAGACCAGCGCCGCCGGCCGACGACGCTGCGAGTGTCGCGGCCAGCAGGACCGCGGTCGGACGCAGGGTGCTCATTTTTCCAGCCCGCCGCGGCCGGTGCGTCAAACGCTTGCCGACGTCTCGGCGCGGTTTCGCACCAGGTCGTCGACCACGGAGGGATCGGCGAGCGTCGAGGTGTCGCCGAGGTTGGCAATATCGCCTTCAGCCACCTTGCGTAGGATGCGTCGCATGATTTTTCCCGACCGGGTCTTGGGTAGGCCCGGCGCGAACTGGATCACGTCTGGCGATGCGAAGGGGCCGATCTCGCGACGGACCCAGTTGCGAAGTTCCGTCTCTAACGCTGCCGAAGGTTGCACGTCGGCCTTCAGGGTCACAAAGCAATAGATGCCCTGGCCCTTGATCGCATGCGGATAGCCGACCACGGCAGCCTCGGCGACCGCAAGATCGGCGACCAGCGCACTCTCGATCTCTGCCGTCCCCAGCCGGTGACCGGAAACGTTGATCACGTCGTCCACACGGCCGGTGATCCAGTAGTATCCGTCGTCGTCGCGCCGGGCGCCGTCGCCGGTGAAATACTTGCCGGGATAGGTGGTGAAGTAGGTGGTGATGAAGCGTTCGTGGTCCCCATAAACCGTGCGCATCATACCCGGCCAGGAGTCGGTTAGGCAGAGGTTTCCGCTAATCGCGCCTTCCAGAACATTGCCCTCAGCGTCGACCAGTTGCGGCTTCACGCCCGGCAGTGGCTTGGCGCAAGACCCTGGCTTCAGAGCCGTCGCGCCCGGCAACGGGCTCATCAGACAGGCACCCGTTTCAGTTTGCCACCAGGTGTCGACGATCGGACAGCGGGCTTCGCCCACAACGCGGTGATACCACAGCCAAGCTTCCGGATTGATCGGCTCGCCCACCGTGCCCAAAAGGCGGATCGACCTCCGCGACGTGCGCGTTACGAAGTCGTCGCCCTCGCGCATCAGCGCACGGATGGCCGTCGGAGCCGTGTAGAAGATTTCCACCTTGTGCTTGTCGCAGACTTCCCAGAACCGCGAGGCGGTCGGATAGTTGGGCACGCCTTCGAACATCACGCTGGTCGCAGCGTTGGCCAGCGGCCCGTAGACCACATAGCTGTGGCCGGTGACCCAGCCTACGTCGGCGGTGCACCAGAAGACCTCGCCCGGACGATAATCGAAGACCAGCTCGTGAGTGTGCGAGGCCCATGTCAAGTAGCCGCCAGTGGTGTGAAGCACGCCCTTCGGCTTTCCGGTGGAGCCTGAGGTGTAGAGGATGAACAGCGGGTCTTCCGCGTTCATTGGCTCAGGGTCGCACTGGTCGGAGATTGTGGCCTTGGCGTCATCATAGAAGACGTCGCGTCCCTCGGTCATCGGCACGTCGGCCTTCGTGCGACGGACCACAATGACGTCGGTTACGCCTGGGCAGGAGGCCAACGCCTCATCGACGTTGCGCTTCAGCGGCACGGGTTTGCCGCCTCGCAGGCCTTCGTCGGAGGTAATGACTATCCTGGAGTCGCAGTCTTGGATGCGTCCGGCGATGCTGTCCGGCGAAAAACCGCCGAAAATCACTGAATGAACCGCGCCGATCCGGGCGCAGGCCAACATGGCGTAGGCCGCCTGCGGGATCATCGGTAGATAGATGGTGACCCGGTCGCCCTTCTTGACGCCCTTGGCCTTGAGCAAATTGGCCATGCGGCACACTTCAGAGTGCAGCTGACTGTAGGATATAGCGTCGCTGATCGAACTGTCATCGCTTTCCCAGATGAGCGCGACCTGGTTGGCGCGTTCGGGTAGGTGGCGGTCGATGCAATTGACGGACACGTTGAGGACGCCGTCGGCGAACCAGCGCACCCGGAAGTCGTTGGCGTCGAAAGAGACGTCCTTCACCTCGGTGAACGGCGTCATCCAGTCGAGTCGACCCGCGACATCGCGCCAATAACCTTCGGGGTCGCTCTCAACGCGAGCCACTGCAGCGTCATATCCAGCAGCGTTCATCCGGGACTTCTTCGCCCACGCCTCGGGAACCGGAAAGATTTCGCTGTCGGACACTGCGCGTACTCCCAAAATTGACCGTCCACAGGTGAGTAAGCGGAGTGACCACCTTGGCGCAACAACCAGGGCGGCGAGGCTTGCTCGATTTCGCTGGCGCGGCCATGGTCAACGCATGTTTCGCAAGGGTTCGGTGATCGCGCTCGGCGCGCTGGCGCTAGTTTTGAACGGTTGTAGTGGTGGTGTGCGCGCCAAGGGCTCGCAAGCCATCGCCAACTTCCTCGGTGCGGTGCAGCGCGAGGACAGCAAGGCTTTCGAGGCCGCGCTCGACCGACCGACGCTTCGGTCTGATCTGGGGGACCAGCTCGCCGATGTGGGTAAGAGCCGGGCTGTGGACGTTGGCGAGGCCTCGGAGTTTGCTCTTGATCGGATGATTACGCCACAAGCCGTACGCCTGACCTCGACCCGGGTCGCGCCAGGTTGGTCGGTGGCTCCGACCGCCGCACAGATCGTCCCGCACATGAAGGCGCAAGATCGGCGTCACGTCTGCCTCGAGGAGGCCGCGACCCGCCGTTGCTTGCTATCCTTCGCGCAGGAAGACGGAGTCTGGCGGCTGGTCGGCATGCAGATTGCGCCGCCGTCCGGCCCGTGATCGGCGCGCCCTAGCCTCTTTGGGCGTGACGGCCTATGCGGGAGCGAGACCCTTACGAGGCCCAAGCCCATGCTACTGCACCTCTCGACCTGGCAAGAGATCGAGGACTATCTGAAGCGCTCTAAGACGGTGGTGATTCCCATCGGCTCAAACGAGCAGCATGGCCCGACCGGCCTTCTGGGCACCGACTGGCTCTGCCCCGAGATCATTGCCCACGAAGCGCAGAAGACCGCCGACATCCTGGTCGCGCCGACCTTCAATATTGGCATGGCGCAGCACCATCTGGGATTTCCGGGGACCATCGCGCTCCGCCCCTCGACCTTCATGGCGGCCATCGGAGACTGGTGTCGGAGCCTAGGTCTGGCGGGCTTTGAAAAGCTCTATTTCCTGAACGGACACGGCGGCAATGTCGCCACCATCGACGCCGCTTTCTCAGAGCTCTACGCGGAAGCGACCTACAGCCAGCGCAACCGCGGCTTCGCCTGTAAGCAGAAGAATTGGTGGGAACTGAAGGGCGTCTTCGCGCTCGCCAACCGCCAGTTCCCGACAGGCCATGGCAGCCACGCCACGCCGTCGGAGATCGCTGTCACCCAGTGGGGCTATCCGGACGCGATCAAGTCCGCCAACTACGCGCCCCAAATCGCGCCAACAGGCCCAATCCGCGAGGCCCTCGATTTCCGCGCCCGCTACCCCGACGGCCGGATGGGCTCCGACCCTGGCCAAGCAACGCCGGAAAAAGGCGCCGAGCTCGTGGCCGCCGCCGTGGCCGGTTTGATCGAGGATGTGGCGACGTTCAGCGCCGAACTCGCGCCTACCTAGGCCGTGAACACCTCGCCGCCGCGGACTGTCACGGGCCACGAGGTCAAACGATCCCCGACACACGGCGTGGAAACGCCCAGCCCATCGAGGGTGAAGAGGCCGCCATGACCTGAGCAAAGGATGTGATCTCCGCCGCGCGTCAGGTAGCGGTCGTCGAAGGCGCCGAGTGGCCAGCCTGCGTGCGGACATTGGTCGACGTAGCCCATTACTTCGTCGCCCTTACGGACCACGAAGCCCGCAAAGAGACGCGTCTCGGCGCGAAACCGGAACCCCTTTGAGCCAGGGTCGGCCAGGTCGGACATAGCGCAGAGCTTCACACCAGCCGCCGGCCGAGCTGCGTTCATTTCGCTAGATTGAACCAATGGACACTCGAAATCCGCGGACCTCGACGGGCCCGAAGACGCCCGCCTTTTGATAAGGGTCAGCGGCGTTGAAAGCCTCGGCCGCCGCGCGGTCGGTGACGTCCAGGATGAACAGTGACCCTGCCATGGCATCCGTTTCGTCGAGCATCGGGCCGGCGAGCTTCACCGCGGCCACGTTCTGGCGGACATAGGCCAGGTGGGCTTCGCGGGTCGCCATGCGCAGATCCAGCGAATTGGGCTTGTCGAAACAGGCCAGCATGAAGAGCGCCATTTTCTATTCCTCGCGAAGGGGTCTGGAGAGCAGACCGCGGATGGCGTCGTCGACGCCGACCTCTCCGGCCAGGATGGCGGCGGTGGCCTCGCAGATCGGCGTATCCACGCCGAGCTTGCGGGCGAGGTCGCGAACGGCGGGCGCGGAGGCGACACCCTCGGCCACCGAAAGCTTGCCGGCCAGGGCATCGCCTAGCGTCTGGCCGCGGCCCAGCGCCAGGCCGACGCTCATATTCCGCGATTGCGGGCTGGAGCAGGTAAGCACCAGGTCGCCTAGGCCGCAGAGCCCAGCCACCGTCTCCGCCTCGCCGCCCAACGCAACGGCCAGGCGGGTCAGCTCAGAGAAACCGCGGGTAATCAAGGCCGCGTGGGCGCTGCGCCCCAGGCCCCGGCCCTCGACAATGCCGCAAGCGATGGCCAGCACGTTCTTCACGGCCCCGCCGGTCTCGGCTCCAATCATGTCGGTGGCGAAGTAGGGTCGGAAGGTCGGCGTGGCGATCAGCTCAGCGAGATCGCGGGCGCGGTGTTCGTCAGGGCAGGCGAGCGTCACTGCTGTAGGCAAACCACGAGCCACGTCGCTGGCGAAACTCGGGCCAGACAGCACAGCCGGAATCGCTCCAGGCGCGGTCTCGGCCAGAACCTCAGTCATCAGCTTCAGCGAGCCCTGCTCGATCCCCTTGGCGCAGAGCAATATCGGCAATCCCGAACGACCATGCGGCGCAAAGGCGCTCAGGGTCGCGCGGAGGTGCTGAGCCGGCGCCACGGCCAGGACCAGATCGACCCCAGCCAGATCGGCCAGGTCCGCGGTCGCTCGGATCGACGGGTCGAGATGGATCTCCGGCAGAAAGCTAGTGTTTTGATGTGAGTGGTTGATCGCGGCGACCACGTCAGCCTCGCGCGCCCATAGCGTCGTCTCAAGGCCGGCGCGCGCGCAGACTTGGGCCAAGGCGGTACCCCACGCGCCGCCGCCTATGACCCCAGCTTTCGTCATGCCTTGGCGCCTTTGCGGCCAGGGAGGTGGGTAGGATTGGCAGATGCCGCAGCTTGGTCCAGTGGCCAGCGAGGCCGTGCGGCCGCGTCAAGTGGGTCGGACATCCCAAGCGCCAGCCGCTCAGCCCCTGCCAGCGCGATCATGGCGGCGTTGTCGGTGCAGTAGGCGAGCGGCGGAGCGGTGAAAGCAAAACCCCGGGCCTCGGCCGTCGCCTGCAGCTTGGCCCGCACAGCGCGATTGGCCGCGACGCCGCCGGCCACGACGAAGCGCAGGCCATAGCCTTCATGGGAGATGGCGTAGGAGGCCAGAGCCCGGTCGCTGCGCTCAGCGAGTTGCGTCGCAATGGCGCTCTGGACTGCGGCCGCGAGGTCTGCGCGCTGGGCCTCGGTGGTCAGGCCCTCGGCGATCCGGGCCGCCGCGGTCTTCAGGCCGGAGAAAGAAAAGTCGCAGTCCTTGCGGCCCAGCAGCATACGCGGGAGCACGAACCGATCCGCATCGCCACTCTGCGCCAGGGCTTCCAGCGCAGGTCCGCCTGGATAGGGCAGGCCCAGGGCCTTGGCGATTTTGTCGAAGGCCTCGCCCGCCGCGTCATCGATGGTTGAGCCCAAGCGCTTGCAGACGCCGACGTCTTCGACGGTTAACAGCTGGCAATGGCCGCCTGAGACCAGCAGCAGCAGGAACGGATAGCCGACGTCCGCCGCAAGCCGCGCCGAGACGGCGTGACCTTCCAGATGGTTCACGGCAACCAGAGGCAGGCCGCGGGCAAGCGCGATCGCCTTGCCGAAGGACAGCCCGACCATCACGCCGCCGACCAGGCCCGGACCAGCGGTCGCCGCGATGCCGGTCAAGTCCTCGAAACCCACTCCGGATTCTCGGAGCGCCTGCGCTGTGATGCCGTCTATGCTTTCCACATGCGCCCGCGCCGCGATCTCTGGCACGACGCCGCCGAACGGCGCGTGGGCTGCGATCTGGCTGGCGATGAGCGAGGACAGCACTTCGACCGTGCCATCCGGCCCGCGGCGCACTACGGCCGCCGCGGTCTCGTCGCAGCTGGTCTCAAGGCCGAGGACAGTTTGTGTCGCTGGGGTCATTCGGTTGCCGGCGGGCGCCCGCTCCTGTAGCAGGCGCACTCAGTTCCGTTCCGAGGTAGCCTTCCCCCCGTGCCCACGCAACAGCCCGGCCTAAATGCGCAGGTACGGATCGGCGCCCGCGGCTCGAAGCTGTCGCTTGCGCAGGCCGGCCATATGCAGCGCCGTATCGCCGCCGCCCTCGGGGTCGATCTTGAGAAGCCGGAGGAGGTCGAGCGCGTTGCGCCGCTGATCGTCATCACCACCACCGGCGACCGGGTCCAAGATCGCAGGCTGCTGGAGATCGGCGGCAAGGGTATGTTCACCAAGGAGATCGAAGAGGCCCTGCTGGAAGGGCGCATCGATTGCGCGATCCACTCACTCAAAGACATGCCGTCTTTGCTTCCCGAGGGCCTCTGCATCGCCGCCATCCCGGATCGCGAAGATCCGCGTGACGCGTTCCTGAGCCTGAAGGCAGAGCGGCTCGAGGATCTCGCTCAAGGCGCTGTCCTTGGCACTGCCAGCCTGCGCCGGCAGGCTCAGATGTTGCATCGTCGGCCGGATCTCGATGTCCAGATGCTCCGCGGCAATGTCGATACGCGCATCGCCAAGCTGCAGGCCGGTGACGCCGACGCGATCTTGCTGGCGTTTGCAGGCCTAAAGCGCCTGGGCCTGGAACATCTGCCCAGAAGCCTAATCGACCCCATCGAATGTCCGCCGGCGCCGGGCCAAGGTGCGTTAGCCATCGAGACCCGCATCGGCGACTGCGACGCGGCCTGGGTGCAGGCGATCAAACATGCTCCGACGACCATCGCGGTCGCCGCCGAACGTGGCGCGCTCGCAGCCCTTGAGGGGTCCTGCAAGACCGCCATCGGGGCCCACGCATGGTTCGAGGGCGCGCACCTGAAGCTGATCGTCGAAGCGCTTTCAACGGACGGCCAGGCGCGGTTTCGTCATGCAGGTGAGGCAGACCTCACAGAGCTTTCGGACCCGGAACGCTCGGCGTGGGATCTGGGTATGTCGCTGGGCCTCGCCGTCAAGGCCAACGCAGGCGGCGCGATCGCAATCTAACGCGACATCCAGGGCTTCGACTTCGACGACGCCCGAGCAGCGGCAGCCTGTTCGCGCTGGAACTTGCCGCCACGGGGCGGTTTCGGGCGGGCCGCGATCTTTTCGTTCTTGAGGCGCAGCGCCCGTTGGATTGGCGTTTCGTCTTCGGGCTTCGGTTCGTCGGCCATGGCCATCTCCGTCAATGAGGCTTGCGTAGGCTCTGTGTCAGATAGGCGACCAAGCTCGGGGTGTCCTTGGTATGGACATCACAGACGCGCCAGTCCCCGTCCACGCCAATCAAGTCCAGTCTTAGGGTGCGGAACTCGTCAGGGAACCGCAGGCGAACCGTCGCGGTGGCTCGGCCCTGAGGGCCTCGCGTGAGCTTGAGGTTGGCCATTCTGATGCCGCTGGAGTCCTGGCAGTCACAAATGGGGTCGCCATCGAGCGCTCCAACCTCGTCAGCGGGCGTTGTGGCTGCGGCCCGGCGGATCAGCCGAAGCAGCTGCGGGGAGAACGCCGCCTTGGCATCGTGCCCGAGGTAATCAGGCCCCTTGCCGTGATAGGCGGCGTAGAGTCCGGCGACGAATTCATGAGCGGTGCCCAGGTCCTGGGCTCGCGCAAGCGGCGCAAACCCAAAAATCAGCACCGCGAGGCTGTATTTTGCGAGGCGCATAGAGTTCGCTCCGGCTAGAGGTGTCGCCAGATAATACGGTTTGCCGAAGGTTAAGGCTCTCTGAGGTATTGGGTCGCATGGCTCGTCGCCGCCAAAAGATTTGGATTACTCGCGCCCAGCCCGGGGCAGACGCTACGGCTGAGCGCGTGCGCGCCCTGGGTCACGAGGCCCTGATCGCTCCGCTGCTAGCCGTTCATGCCATTCCAGATGCCCAGGTCGACCTGTCCGGTGTCGCGGCTCTGGCCTTTACCAGCGCCAATGGCGTGCGCGCTTTTGCAGATATTTCCGCCGAGCGGGCGATCCGGGTGTTCGCTGTCGGGGCGGCCACCGCCCAGGCGGCGCGCGCGGCGGGCTTTAGGCTGGTGCTGTCGGCCGATGGGGATGTCGATGCCCTGGCCGAAGGGATTGGTCAGCGGCGCGGCGAGCTGCGAGGCGTTGTACTTCACCCCGGCGCCGCCGAGCTGGCCGGCGACCTAACCGGCGCGCTGGAGAAACAGGGAGTCGCGACGCGCTCGCTCATCCTCTACGAGACCGCGCCGGTTAAGCTGGAGCCCGACGCCGCCATTCTGCTGGTGCAGGCTGACGCGGTCCTGTTGCATTCGCCGCGCGCGGCCCAGGCCTTGGCGGCGGTCCTCAAGATCCATCCCGCGCCCAAGCTTCGCGCGCTCGGTCTATCTAAAGCGGTGCTCAAGCCGCTAGCTCGCGCCAAAGTGGGGCCGCGGGCCTTCCCATCGATGCCTCTCGAAGGGGCTTTGTTGAATCTGATAGACCGAAACTCATGAGCTTCCCGCCCGACGCCTCGGACATCAGCGCGCCGAAGGATCCGGCCGACTACCGGCCGCGCCCTCTGCTGGGCGTAACGTTCTGGGCAATGCTGGCGCTGATGTTTCTCTGTGTCCTCGCTGGAGTGGGGGTCGCCAACTATGGCCCAAGGCTGTTCAGCCCCAAGCTGGCGGTCAGGGCTGCAACGGAGGGCGCCTCGGTGGCTGAAGCCGCAGCACCGCCGTCACTGCCCTCGATCGCACTCGCGGCCCCGCCTTCAGTTTCGTCGCCGACCGAACCGTCGCCGGACGTTGCAAGGCTGAGCGCCCGGGTCGCTAACCTCGAAGCCCAGCAGATCCACGCTTCGCAGGCTGCCGCCGCTGCGCTGGTCGCCTCCGCCGTCGTCGAGGCGGCGCAAGGCACGGGCCCCTTCGCCGAAGAACTTTCGAGCCTTCGCGCCATTTCCCCGCCATCGGCGGAGCTCCAGGCCCTGGCCAGACTGGCGCCCACGGGGGCGCCGAGCCGCACGGCGCTTGCGGAGAGTTACCCGGAGTATGCGGCCCACGCGGCCAGCGCCGCTCGCGCGCCGGGGGACAAAGCCGGACTTGGCGATCGCATCGTCTACGAGCTCTCACGCGTGGTGTCCTTGCGCCACGTTGGCGACATGCCGGGTGACAGCGTCGACGCGCTGCTCTCCCGCGCCGAGCGGCAGGTGAATGACGGTGACCTCGACCGAGCGCTTCACACCCTCGATCGGCTGCCCCCCGGCGCGCGCGACGCCATGGCGTCCTGGCGGACCCGCGCCGAGCGCCGAGCTGAGATCGACCGCAACGCCTCGGCGTTGCGCGTCCGGGCCCTCCAGGCGTTGGCCAATGAGGCGCGGGGCGGCGGATGATTCGCGCCGGCCTCGTCATCCTCTTCGTCGGCGTCGTTGCAGTCGCGGCCCTGGCGATGGCCGGAGACGCGGGCCATGCGAGCGTGACTTGGCTCGGCTGGCGTGCCGACATGACCGCGTCGGCCGCCGTAATGATGGGTCTCTTCGGGGCTCTGCTGGTCACTGTCTTCTGGCGGACCCTCCTATGGATTCTGGCCGCGCCGCAACGCACTGAGCGCGCGCGGACGGAAAACCGCCGGCGAAAGGCAAATGAGGCGCTCACGCGTGGTTTTCTGGCGGCGGCGGCCGGCGACGGCTCAGAGGCGCGTCGCCTGGCTCAAAAGGCTGCGGATCTGGCCGAGGATACCCCAGGCCTTGTCCGCGTGCTGGCGGCCCAGGCCGCCGAAGCGGCCGGCGACGTGGCCGGGGCTCAGGCTGCCTATGCCGCCATGCTGGGCTTCCCGGACATGCGGCTAGCGGGCCACAGGGGTTTGATGCAGCTCGCCCTGGCGCATGGTGAGCGTGAAACCGCATTGCGACACGCCCAGGAAGCTTTCAGCGAAACCCGCAGTGCCCGATGGGCCTGGCGGGCCCTGCTGGAAGCCCGCCTTGACACCGCGGAGTGGAGCGCGGGGCTAGAGCTGGTAAAGAACGCGCAGGATCGCAAAATCGTCCCGCCTGTGACGGCCGAGCGAGCGCGCGCCGCGTTGCTGACTGCGCTGGCTGTCCAACTCGAGACCTCAAGTGATCTCAGGGCGCGAGCCCAGGCCTTAGAAAGCGCCGCCGAGGCCGCCAAGCTGCAGCCTCGATTTACGCCGGGAGTCGTGATCGCCGCCCGGCTGCTCGCCGCCGACGGCAAGGTGGGCCGAGCCGCGGCGGTCCTGGAGACGGCATGGAAGAGCGCGCCGCACCCGGCCCTTTGGCTCGCGTTCCGCGATCTCAAGACCAACGAGACCCCGCGTGAACGTGGCCAGAGGTTGATGGAGCTCGCGGCGCAGAACCCCGCTCACCGCGAAAGCCGCCTGCTCAATGTCGAGCGCAACTTGATCGCCGGCGACACCTTAGCTGCGCGGGCCGCCCTGGCCGCCCTAGACTCCGAACTGCTGACCGCTCGAATCGCGGGCCTCCGCGCCCGGGTCGCCTTTGCGTCCGGCCAACCCGACGAAGCGCGCCTATGGTTGAGTCAGGGATTGAATGCGCCGTCGGAGCCCGAGTGGTCCGATCTCGATCCGGATGGCCACGCTTTCGCCTACTCGGCATCAGACTGGGCCCGGCTCGTGATGACTTATGCCGAGACTGGCGAGCTGATCCATCCGCGCCACGAGCGTCGCGAACGGACCTTGAGCCCCCTGCCCGATCTTCCGATCGCCTATGCC
The DNA here is from genome assembly GCA_043740635.1 of Alphaproteobacteria bacterium. Taxonomy (GTDB): domain Bacteria; phylum Pseudomonadota; class Alphaproteobacteria; order Caulobacterales; family Caulobacteraceae; genus Phenylobacterium. Next base: position 1,610 of record JAYUBY010000185.1, on the reverse strand, counting down.
GACAGTGCCGCGTTCATGACTGAGGGGGGGCTTGATCCGGTGCTTTATCCAGTCGACGACGACACCTATGGCGAGGACGAGGATCTTGACGAAATGGCCCAGCCTGCGGCCCCTCGCCGCCGGTCTGGCCGTGGCCGCTTGGCGAGCGCGCCGAGAGCCGCTAAATAAGTGCTCCTTCGCGGCCGGGCCCTCCCGCGCTGCTGCCGGATTAGGCCCATGGGCCGCCTTAGCTCAGCCGGTAGAGCACCGCATTCGTAATGCGGGGGTCGCGTGTTCGAGTCACGCAGGCGGCACCATCATCTCCAGCTCAGTATAAGTCGTGTATGGGCTGAGAGGATCAACAACTACTGAAGACAACTTGCTTCATTTTTCTTAATCGTTCTACCTGAACGGCTCAGTAATTGTTCTGTATGGGCCGAGAGGCATATCTTCTACTGAAGATCTGGTCCGCTGAATTACGTTGCCGAAGAACTACCGATTAGGCTTGACTGCCCTATGCGCATTGGTTTCCTTCGTGCCTGAAGCGCTCGTTTAGGTCGTGTCCCCGGACGTGGTGTAGCTCGTCGGTAGCAGCGCCTCTCGCGAAGCGCGCCCGTCACGGGGCGCCGTAGCGAGTGAGCGGCGCAGCGATGGTCATCCACGATCTTCGGTAGGGTTGGGTTGTGACGCTCACCCCAACCGAGAGACCGAAGATGACCGATGAGATGATGGCCCTGCGCGGGCTTGTGGAAAAGAGCCCCGACGCCGATTTGCTGCGCGAGATGATCGGCTTCGCGGCCCAACGGCTGATGGAGCTGGAGGTGGGTGGCCTGACCGGGGCTGCGCGCGGCGAGAAGAGCCTTGAGCGGCTGGCCCAGCGCAACGGTTACCGTGACCGCGACTGGGAGACCCGGGCCGGGACGGTGGAGCTGCGCATCCCCAAGCTCAGGAAGGGTTCGTACTTCCCCGGCTTCCTGGAGCCCCGGCGGCTGGCGGAAAAGGCGCTGACCGCGGTGATCCAGGAGGCCTACATCCAGGGGATCTCGACCCGCTCGGTGGACGACCTGGTCAAGGCCATGGGCATGAGTGGCATCTCCAAGAGCCAGGTCTCGCGCCTGTGCGAGGGATCGACGAGCGGGTGCATACCTTCCTGGATCGGCCGATTGAGGGCGACTGGCCCTATATCTGGATCGACGCCACCTATCTGAAGGTCCGCCAGAACGGGCGCATTGTCTCGGTGGCGGCGATCCTGGCGGTGGGCGTCAACTCGGACGGCCGGCGCGAGGTTCTGGGCCTGGACATCGGGGTCTCCGAGGCGGCGACCTTCTGGATCGAGTTCCTGCGCAAGCTCACCTGGCGTGGCCTGCGGGGCGTCAAGCTGGTCATCTCCGACGCTCACGGGGGCATCAAGGCGGCGGTCTCCAGGGTGCTCTGCGGATCGGTCTGGCAACGTTGCCGCGTTCCTCATGAAGTGGACGCGGCAACGTTGCCAAGACCCAATGGCGACAGGTGGCCGATCAACTCCGGCCCCCCGTGCCCAAGCTTGCCGCCTTCATGGACCAGGCCGAGACCGATGTGCTGGCCTACATGGCCTTCCCCAAGGAGCACCGCACCAAGTTGCACTCCAACAA
>JAYUBY010000184.1:0-4584 GCA_043740635.1 Alphaproteobacteria bacterium | reverse complement strand
CCCGCCTCGACGTCTCCGAGGCCATGATACTCGTCGCCATGGGCGGCAATCTGCTACGCAGAAACGCCCACCCGTGAATTTCCAAACGGTCTCTAAGGTGGTTTCGTCGAAAATTACTGGCGTAATTATGTTGAGCGAGCCAGGAAGCTGCGGCTCTGGGGAGACTTTCAAACTCAATGCTTCTGTTCGTGCTCGCACAGGCCGCCGCGGCCGTTGTCGCCCCGGCGACCGCCACCTCGTCCGTAACTCCGCCGAATGTGGCAGCTCCCGCCCGCGGCGGCGTCACCCGCTATGATCCGGAGTTCTTCGCCGCCTATCGGCCGGACAATGCGTCGGAGATGTTGAACCGCGTGCCGGGCTTCTCGCTTGACACCGGCTCCGGTGTGCGTGGGTACGAAGGCGCAGCGGGAAATGTGTTGGTCGATGGCCAACGGCCGGCCACCAAGGCCGACACGCTCGATCAGCTGCTTTATCGGATCCCTGCTGGCTCCGTGGACCATATCGACATCATCCGGGGCGGGGCGCCTGGAATCGACATGCAGGGCAAGACGGTCATCGCCAATGTGGTCCCCAAGGCTGGCGGTGCATTCCATGGCCTGTTGGCCGCCCAAAGCACCTCGCTGGGCGATGGACGTACGTACTGGGCGGCGCCGAAGGCTTGGGCAAGCTTGGCCCAGGGACGTGGGAAGGTGGTCTTCTAATCGGTCAGGGCCAGGACGGTGGCCTGGGCGAAGGCGGCTTCAACACCGTCGATCCAAGCCACAAGCCTCAGTCCCTAGGACATATCCATGCACAGGGAGAGGGTGCGACCTTTATCTTGAACGGCGCGTCCGAGGAGCCGCTTTGGGGCGGCCGGCTGCGGGTCAATGCCCGCGTCTTGCGCAACCCCTACGATTCCAACAAGAGCGATAGCTTCACCACGCCCACCGTCCAAACGACCCGCGAGCACCAGGACGACAATCCTTTCCAGACCGAATTCGGCGCGCGCTACAGTCACGGCCTTGGCAAACGGTCGAGCTTCGAGACGGTACTGCTGCGGCAGGACAAGACCGAGCGCTACGCCGACAATTTCCAGACCCCGACCGACGCCCAGCCCCTCCACCAGAACACCACCACCGCCGAAACCATCGCGCGCGCAGTGGCGAAGTTCCAACAAACTCCAAAGCTTTCCTGGGAGGTGGGCGCTGAGGCTGCCGACAACACCTTCGAGAACCGAATCCTTTTCTCGGACAACGGCACTCCGATTCCGCTGCCGGCCTCAAATGTTGACGTCGACGAAAAGCGAGGCGAGATTTTCGGCAAGGTCGTCTGGCAGGCGAGCCGAACGCTCACGGTCGAAGGTGGCGTGCGGGAAGAAGGCTCCGAAATCGCTTCATCCGGCGACGTGATCCAGCAGAAGACACTCTACTACACCAAGCCTCGCGCGCTGGTGACCTGGTCCCCAGACGACAGCACACAGGTGCGATTCCGCCTGGAGCGGGCCGTGGGTCAGCTCGACTTCGGGGCCTTCGTGGCCTCCACCTCGTTCTCGGCCGGTGTGGTCACGGTTGGCAATCCGAAGTTGGTTCCGGAACAGGATCTGGTCAGCGAGGTCGCTATCGAACGCCGCTTCTAGGGCCGCAGCTCGGTGGTGGTGACGCTGCGCCACACCGCGATCAGCCAAGCCGTCGACCGTGCCCCGATCTTCCAGGCCAGCGGCGGAACTTTTGACGCGCCCGCCAACATTGGCCAAGGCTCGAAGAACGAGGAAAGCCTCAACCTGACCCTGCCGCTCGACAAGTTTGGCGTAACCGGGGGCCGCTTCGTGGTAAACGTAACCCAGCTTCAGTCGCAGGTGACCGATCCCACCACGCACACGCCGCGGGAAATCTCCGGCCTGCATCCGGTCGATGCGGACTTGCATTTCACTCAGGACCTACCGGCGCATCGGACCTGGGGCGTCGACTACTATGTCCAGCAGCGCGAGCGCTACTTCCGGTTCAACGCCGTCGATACGCGCAAGTACGAAGGCCAGCTCGATCCGTTCCTTGAATGGAAGCCACGGGCCGACATCCAATGGCGCTTCGAGATCGACAATGCCGTGGATCGCTCGTTCAAACGTTCGGTCGACGTGTTCGGTGGCCCTCGCAACATCGCGGCCTTGACCGCAATTCAGAACCGGCTCCAGCAACCATCCCGACTCTTCTCGATCCGTCTGCGAAAGCTGTTCGGCGTCTAGTCCGCGACCCCACCTGCGCCGTGGGCGAGCTTCTTGAGCCACGGCGAGATCACCAGCATCACGCCGCCCGCGCCCAGGCCCCAGAGGCCGATTACGCCGAACACGTGGCCGTAGGTGGCGAGCGCCTTGCCCGCATCGAGCACCTGGCCACCAATGGTGTCGGACGCTGTGAGTTGAGCAATCTTGGCCGCCACGAACTGCGCGCCAGCCGTGCCTAGGAACCAGGTGGCCATCAGGGTCGAGATCAGGAGCGGCGGGGCGAGCTTGGTCATCTGTGACAGGCCAACCGGCGAGACGCACATCTCCCCCGTGGTCTGCATCAGATAGGCACCAGCCAGGAAGATCAGCGGCGCCTTGAAGTCCGGGCCCGCGAATTTGCCGCCGAGGATCAGCACATAGTAGCTCGCCCCGATCAGCAGGAGGCCGGCGCCGAACTTCGCCACTGGATTGGGATCGCGCCTGGAGCGGCCCAACCATGTCCAGAGCGCCGCCATCGCCGGCGCCAGGATGAGAATCCAACCTGACTGGAACGACTGCGCCTGCGCGGGTTTCATCGCCTGGTCGCCGTAGAGATGCAGGTCGACATTGCGCTCGGCAAAGAGGTTGAGCGAGGAGCCGCCCTGCTCATAGAGGGCCCAGAAGACCACCGAGGCCAGAATCAGGACGATGGCCAGGATCAGCCGATCGCGCTCAACCTTTTCTGCAACAACGATCATGTACCAGACGAGGTAGGCCAGGACGCAGACCGCCCCGATTCCCAGCAGCACGCTGACGATCGCAAAGCTCTGCACCACGACCCAGATCACGCCGACGCCGACGATCCCGCCGAGGTAGATCAGCCACTCGGTGTTGAGAGGGCCTGCCACTGGCTTGGCGAGCGCGACCGGGTCCGGCGGCTCGCCCTTGCCCTCCAGCATGGGTTTGCCGAGCACAAAGACCAGCCATCCCAACGCCATGCCGACGCCTGCGGCCCCGAAACCCGCCCACCAGCCGACCGTTTGGCCAAGCCAGCCGCAGGTAATCGAGGCCAGGAATGAGCCGAGGTTAATGCCGTAGTAGTAGAGGGTGAAACCGGGGTCGCGCCTCGGATCGCTCTCTGGATAGAGCTGGCCCACGATCGCGGAGATGTTCGCCTTAAGGAAACCGACGCCGACGATGATTAAGGCTAAAGCGACGAAGAGGATGTTCTTGAATAGCGGGTCCTGCTTGGCGACCGAGATCTTGTAGTCGCTCTTGGCGATGTGGGCCGGCAGCGGAGCGGTCGCCGGAAGGGCCTTGATGTCGAGCCCGCCATCAGTCGATGCGGCATAGCCATAGGCCTGCCCGCCCACTAGCAGCTTTACATTGCGGGCTTCCCCACGGCCGATGACCTGGAAGTTGTAGGCCGCGTTTTTATAGGTCAGGACCTGGGTCGAGGGCTCGCCCTCGATCGCCATGGTGAGGTGGCCCAGCACCAGTAGAAGCGCCCCGAACGCCACCGCTTTGCGCGCGCCCAGGAAACGGTCGGCTAGTAGGCCTCCAATCACCGGACACAGATAGACGAGCGAGGTGTAGGCCCCATATTCGCCGGCTGCCGCAGTATCGTCGAACAGGAAGTGCTGGGTGAGATAGAAGATCAGTAGGCCGCGCATTCCGTAGTAGGAAAAGCGCTCCCACATCTCGGCGAAGAACAAGATCCGCAGACCCCGCGGATGGTGGCGCAGTTGCAGGATGACCGGGACGGCCGTCGCGACCGCGATGACGAGGCCGGCGACGATTACGATGTCCATGAAGCGCGACCTTGCCTCTGTCGGGAAAGCGCTGGCGCGCTATTGTTGTTTGGCTGAGGAAATCACGCACCCCCACTCAGCACAAGCAACGCCGCGCACAGCCTGGGTGCGGGTTTGATTATACGTCGTCAGACGAGCATCCGCGCACAGGCGGCGCCGTTCCAGACGAGCAATGCGTCGAACGCAAGGATCGCTCGCGGGGCCTCAGAGTTGGCGAACTGGGCGATTCTTGCCGGTGCGCTCAGGAGCGGCCGCAATGGCCGCAGATTCATCAGCACCGGCCCTCGATCTGAGACGGCCGCAGTCAGGAAGCCAAGACCCATAAAATTGTCCAACATGTCGGCAGGTGCATCGGCGACAGTCATGTCGCTCGGGTTCAAGACGCCGTGGCGGCTCTTCGACCCAGCGCCGATCGAATAGCTCTTGCCGCCGCGCAGTTGAGCGGCCTCGGCGACTAGGGGGTATCGTCATTTAAGCCAGATGGCTGCGGCCACAAGTTAGACGGCGGCGAGGAAGTTTCGAGCTGTTTTGTCGTAACGCGTGGCGATAGCTCTGTATTGCTTGAGCTTTTCGAAGAAATTCTCGATCAGGTGGCGA
>JAYUBY010000183.1:0-11186 GCA_043740635.1 Alphaproteobacteria bacterium | reverse complement strand
CAGCCTTGGTCACGAGCCGATCGACCACGATGTCGATGTCGTGCTTGAATTTCTTGTCGAGGGTCGGGGCGTCCTCGATGGGGAAGAATTCACCGTTGATCTTGAGTCGCTGAAAGCCGGAGCGCTGCCATTCGGCGATCTCCTTCTTGTACTCGCCCTTGCGGCCGCGGATCACCGGGGCCAGCAGGTAGAGGCGCTCGCCATCCGGAAGCGCCGTCAGCTTGTCGACCATCTGGCTGACGGTCTGGGTCTCGATTGGCAGGCCCGTGGCCGGCGAATAAGGCACGCCCACTCGCGCCCAGAGCAGGCGCATGTAGTCGTGAATCTCAGTCACTGTGCCCACGGTTGAGCGCGGATTGCGGCTGGTGGTTTTCTGCTCAATTGAAATCGCCGGTGACAAGCCCTCGATCAGGTCGACATCGGGCTTGCTCATCAGCTCGAGGAACTGGCGGGCGTAGGACGACAGGCTCTCAACGTACCGGCGCTGGCCCTCGGCGTAGATAGTGTCAAAAGCCAGCGAGCTCTTGCCCGAGCCGGAGAGCCCCGTCAGCACGACGAGTTCGCCGCGCGGAATGTCCACGTTGACGTTCTTCAGATTGTGCTCGCGAGCCCCGCGCACACGGATGAAGTTCAGTTGTTCGGCCATCTGTCCCGGAAACACGCCCTTCTCGGAAAGCATTAAAGGCGCCGCCCAGAGGTCCCCAGCACCGCGTCCTAATGTAATGCCGAGAGTCAGAGATAACATAGGAACATATAGAGAACAAATATCCTGCGTCTGCGAGCCGCAGTTCGATTGCTGACATGACGGTGGCAGCAGACGCGGCGATGGTCAGTTATGTTGCGCCATGATCGACTCCGCCATCCGCTGGCCGGCCCGCTACTCACCGGACAGAGCCCCGATACACGTTTTCAATGAACTCACCATCGCCGCAGCGCCCGAGGCCGTTTGGAAGGTGCTGATCCGGGCGACAGACTGGTCCGGTTTTTATGACAATGCCTCGAAGGTGGTGGTCGAGGGGGGCGGGCCGGAGCTCTTCGCCGGCGCGCGGTTCTGCTGGCGCACCTTCGGTGTCGACCTGAAGACTGAGGTCCATGAGTTCGAACCTGTCGAGCGGATCTCGTGGCTCGCGCGTTCTGCAGGTGTCGAGGCCTACCACGCCTGGCTGATCCAGGCTGTCTCTGGCGGCTGCCACGTCATTACCGAGGAGAGCCAGTATGGTATTGCCGCTCGCCTCGGCCGGGTGATTTTCCCCACGCGCATGAAGACTTGGCACCAAAGGTGGTTGGAGGGGCTGGCCAGGATCGCTGGCGGCTAAGCCCGATCGATGCGTGCGGCGTAGCAGCCCATCGCTGCGTAGTGTGCATGCAGATAAGCCGCATCCGGATCGGCGAATAGACGCTCGATCGCTGGCTCCAGCGCCTCTCCGTGCGCGACCTCGGCTGCGATCATCATGCCGGCGATGTCGAAGGCGCGCAGCGAGATGGCGCTACGAGCCCGTAGGGAGGGCGGTATCGCCCCGACCATCGGGCGGGCTTCCACGGCTCGTTCGCTGACGTAGATGGCGTGGCGGGCTCGGAATGGGGTGTCGGCGCCTTGATGCTCATAGTTCAAGAGCAGGACGGTCTCGCCAGGCTCTGGATCGTCTAGGGAGATGCGGCAGGGAAAACCCGGGCGCGCATCAACTGTGCGTCGGACCACGCCGCGCTCGGCGAGAGCCTCGTCCGATAAGCCGAATAGGAAGCGGAACGGCTCCAGGGGAAGGCCGGAAACGACATAGGACATAAGGTCCTCCTTTGCGTCCCAGAGGATCGGGGCGGAGGGACCTAAGGCCAATCTGGCGAAATCAACACACGTCCGAAAGCCGCGAACGCGCGGCTAGTTGATATCGCTGGAGCCTTCCCACTTGCGCAGAAGGGCCTCTTCGGCGGCGTAGGAGTGCTCGATACAGGCCCTGGACGTGCAGTGCTGGCGCTGGGCCCGGGACCGATCGGCGACGTACTGGGTTTCCCCGGAGGTGTCGCGGCTTTCGGCATTGTTGATGAGCGCGTCTATGCGACGCTCCTTGGCGGCGTAGTCTGACGGCGAGAACCGAACGATCTGTTCCACCGGCGTCCCCAAGGGCGGAGCATAGGCTGGTGTCGCGGAAGGCGTTGGTGGAACCTGAGGCGCGGGCTGGGCAACTGCTGCGGCCACTGGCGCCGGCGCCACCGGAGCGGGCTGGGCAGGCGGCGCCTTGCGAGAACACCCGGCTTCGAGCGCCATCATGGCCACCAATATCAGAGCCAATCCACGCATCTTCCCGCTCCCGAGAACGCCGATACGCAAGGATCAGCGGTTCCGAGGAATGGTCAAGCTCCGGTCGCAGTCCCGTTCATGCAGTCTGCCCCGGTTTCTCGTCGAATACGTCGACTGGGAAATCGAAGACTTCGCTCGATTGGGACCCCGGAACGCCCTTGAGATGCCGCAGGAGGGCCAAATTCGAGGACCATCTCGATGGCGTTGCAGGGCTTGGATGGGTAGCCGAAGCCCGGAGATCCTCGGCCCGCCCGGCACATACAAAGTCGTCATCTGCCGTCGGTTGCATAAACTATTCTGCAGCAATCCGTATTGGTGGCGCTGGAGCGGCGGCTGCCTCTTCAATCATCCATTCCCGAAAGTCTTTCAGACCGCGCTTGGGTGGTGAGCCCGGAAGGATCAGGTGGAAGCGCGCCGGTGTCAGCGTGAAACCGAAAGGCGCGACGAGACGGCCGGCGGCGATGTCGTTGGCGACATAAATCCAGGGCGACAGCCCGACCCCCAGGCCCGCGACCGCGGCCTCCAGCATATAGAAAAGGTGCTCGTATTCGCGGTTCTCCGGCGCTTCTGGGACAGGCACGCCGGCATGGTCGGACCACTCAGCCCAAGCCTGTCGGTGCGGCCGCGTATGCAGGCGTGGCGTACGGGTGAAGTCGAGGCCGCCTTGGGCCAGGTCGGGTGCAACCACCGGGCCGTGAAAATTGTCGAGAAACGGCGTCGCGGTCAGGCCTTCGCCGGTGACGCTCTCGGTCAGGCGGATGGCCGCGTCAAAGGGTTCACGGGTGAAGTCCACGGGCCCGTATGCCTCAGTGACGCGGATCGAAAGCTCTGGGTGGCGGGCGTGGAATCCGGAAAGGCGCGGGATCAGCCACTTCATGGCCAAGGTGCCGACGCACGATACATGCAAATCCCGGTCGGCGGCGGCGCGGACTTCGCGGAAAGTCTCTTCAAGCTCGTCGAAGGTGCGTCCCAGCGAGCGGGCCATGCGCTCGCCAGCATCGGTGAGCTTTAGCGCGTTGCGCGGCCCCTGGGTAAGCTTGACGCCGCAGAGGGCCTCGAGGCTGCGGACCTGACGGCTGACCGCGCCGTGGGTGACGCAGAGTTCGTCCCCGGCCAAGCTCATTTTGCCACGCCTTGCGAAGGCTTCGAAGGCCCTAAGGGCCGTCAGCGGCAGTTGACTTCGCCTGGCCATGTGACCTCAGCTCACAAGAATTTGGCCGGGTATAGCGGTTTGCGAGCTCAGCGGGAAACGACATCTCCGCTTCCAATCTGTGATCTCAGATCACAGACCGAACTGCCAACGGACACTGCGCTTAGGGCTTTTGGGACGGCTGTGGATGCCGGGAGGACTTAGAACGGAGACTTGAACTCCAGGCCCTTATCAGTGACCTGCACGCCGTCCTTGTTCGTCCATTCCGGCTTTGGTTGCACATGGGGCGTCAGGTCCGGCTGGGTCGCAGCTACGGCCTTGTCGCCAGCCCGCGCGGCGGCTGCGGGCTTGGCGAAGACGGCGCCAGCGAGGGTGCGGGTCTCGCGTTGCTCTGCAGGAGTCGGTTCTGTCGCTTTACGGTCCGAAGTGGCGGCCGCCGGTCGCGGTGGCGCACGGTCTAGGGCCGGTTGGTAGGGGTCAGGCTGGGCGAATGTGGGCGATGTGTACGCCACCAGCATCACCGCGATAGCGAGACCCGCACAAATTCGAACCTGTCTTGAGGTGAGCTGGGTCATGCAACTCCAACCCGCTGAGCGCGTCAGAGTTGCATACCACAGTTTCGGTTTGGTTCGACGCCCTGAACCCTGAGGGCCGACAGTTACTGCGCCGTCCTCCTGACCTGGCTCTTCATCACCTTGAAGACCGCATTGGCGCGGGCGCAGGGATGACCGTCAGCGGTGACGAAGGCCTGAGCGAAGGCGAGTGTGCGGCCGGGTTTCACGAAGACCGTGTCAAATTCCAGCCACTGGCCTTCGAATGCCAAGCTCAGAAAGTCGACGTTCAGGTTGACGGTGACGAAGCCGCCGCCATGCCCGCTGGCCCACGCACAGGAAAGGCCCATCGCGTTGTCTGCTAAGGCGCCGATCAGTCCGCCATGGACGAAGCCGCGGCTGTTGATGTGGGCCGGACCGGCGCGGAGGCCCAAAATCACGGCGCGCTCGGCTTTGCGACTGTAGAGCGGCTCCCACGGGTCGGTGACGGCGCTCTTGCGGTCGTGTCGCTGGAAGCCCGTGGGCGGGGCTTCGGTTTGAATGTTCATCGTCGCCTCCTCAAGCCGCGGCCGAGAGCTGGGCCAGACTGTTCAGTGTGCCGACACAGGCCCGCGCCGCCTCCTGGCCCTTCACCCGGAAATGGTCATGAAAAAACCGCTGGTGGATCTCGTGTTCATGGAAGTGGTGCGGAGTGAGCACGACGGAGAACACCGGCGTCTCGGTGGCAAGCTGCACCTGCATCAGGGCGGAGACCACTGTCTCAGCCACGAACTCGTGGCGGTAGATGCCGCCATTTACCACAAAGGCCGCGCCGACGATCGCGGCATAGCGGCCCGTGCGCGCCAATGTCTGAGCGTGCAGCGGGATCTCAAATGCGCCGGGAGTCTCAAAGCGCTCGACGGCCTCTGGGCTGAAGCCGAGCGAGCATATCTCGTCGACGAACCCCCCGTAGGCCTGCTCGACGATATCGTGGTGCCAAAGCGCGTGGATGAAGGCGATCCGCGCGGCGCGAAAGGCGCCGTTTGCGGTAGGCAGCTCCAATGCGGGTTGAATGGTTTGGACGCTGGCTTGGGTCATGGGTCTTCTCCCTGATGGGTTCGAGGAGCCACGACTCAGGGAGACGCCGCCGGAGCGCAGACGACAAACGCCGCCCCCATCCCGTCAGCGGTTCTCATAACCGGACTCTAACCGTCGGCCCCGGGATCGCACCGGTGTCTGCTTGTCCCCTGCTTCACTCCCTTGGGAGCGACGCAGGGCGCCCGCGGGCTCGTCCCTGGCTTGCGCCGAGGCATTACCGCCGGTGGGGACTTTCACCCCGCCCTGAGAACGTAGGTCGCCGGAAACGCTCCGACGACAGACGAGCCTAACGCTCGTCGTCAGCGCGCGTCAAACAGTTGTTTGAATTGTCTCCGGGAGCCGTCTATTTCTTGTCAACTGCAGGCGCGGCGGGCGGAGTATCGGCGATCATGCTGATGGCGATCTTCCAGGACCCGTCTGGCTGGGGCTTGTAGATGATCAGCCAGTTGCCGTTCTCGGTTGCGGGCATCTTGGTCTTGGGATCGGTCATCGTAAAGGCGTAGGTCGCGCGATAGACCGCCATGTCGCCGGCCTGGGCGACGTCCACCGTATCGTTGGTGACGGACACCTTGGCAGCCGGGTCGGCGAGCTGAATCTTGGTGGCCGCGAGGTCTTCAGCCTGATTGTTCGCATTTGGCGCACCGTGGAACATGCCCAGGGTCTGTGGGGCGTCATGCGAGACGGCCTTGGTGGCGTCATGAGCGTTGAAATCGGCAATCAACTGGTTCGCGTCAGCCTTGACTGCCTCAATGATTTTGCCGGTGTCGACGGACTTCGCCGCCTCAGGCTTGGCGCAGGCTGCGAGCGATGCGGCCATAACGACGGACAACGCAATGGGTGCGAGTTTTGAAAGTGTCATTCGATTTTCCCCCAACTGTGGCTGAGCTCGTATGAGCGCGACAGGGGACGAGACGCCCGGCTGGGGCGACTGTCCAGCACGGCAGAATTGTGCGGGCCTGGCGTAACCAGCGCCCATTGAAGCCTAAGCGCGTTTGTTCAGGGTGATGGCTGTGGCAGCTGCGGTGGGATTTTGCAGGCCGCTTGCACCATAGCTAGAGCTTTTTTGCCGCTGGCCGGCAACCTCTTCGGCGATAGCCCGGACCAAGCCCTCGGTCACGGTCTTGACGGCGCCGACCGCGCGGGCCTGGCGGGCGAGGACCGCGTCGAAGGCCTCGGTGGCGCGCCTTAGCCGCATCCTCTGAGTTGGGTCGGCGCTGGCGATCAACTCGGGCGCGCCGCGGATGCGAGCCGATTCGTGGCGGTAGAGATTGGCCAGGCGGCCGGTTTCTTCGAGATGGAGCAGCGCATCCTGTGGCCGATGGGCTTCGAAAGCCTTGGCCTGCTCAGCCACCAGGTAGGTCAGGCGGTCCGTCAGAATGACGAGCTGGTCGACGCGCTCAGTGACCTCGGCGGGCGACGAATTCATGGCTTCAGGCCTTGCATTTTCAGCATTTCACGCTGGACGGAGGCTGCGATGCCGACTCCGCCGTTGGCGGTCATTTTGTTGGCCATGGCTTCCGTCAGGAATGACTTGAACATGCTCTCGCCAGGGCCGCCGCCGAAGGGCGCGGGCGTGTCCGTCCCGTCGAACATCTGCTCCAGCATGACCGAAAGGAACGAGGTCTCGAACTTGTTGGCTGTCTGCTTGATCTGACCGCGCTTGGCCAGCTCGGCCGCGCTTTGTGCAGGCGTGGGGGACGTGTTCAGGCTGGGCGGGGTGAGGGCGGCGCTAAAGTCAGTCATCACTGCACCTCGATATCGGCCTGCAGGGCGCCGGCGCTTTTGATGCTCTGAAGGATGGAGATCATGTCGCGGGGCGTGACGCCGAGCGTATTGAGGCCTGCTACCATGGCGGCCAGCGAGGCGCCGGACTTCAGGGTCACGAACTTCTTGCCCTTCTCTTCGTCCACCGAGACGTCGCTCTGCGGGACAATGACGGTCGAGCCGGTCTTGGAGAAGGCGGCGGGCTGGCTGACCTGGGAGCTCTCGCGCACCGTGATGGTCAGGTTGCCCTGCTGGATGGCGACGGTCGAGATCCGTACGTTCTCGTTCATGGTGATGACGCCGGCGACTTCGTCGATGACCACCTTGGCGGGAGCGTCTGCCTCGACGGAGAGGTTCTCCAGCTGGGTGATGAAGCTCACCATGTCCATGCCACCCACCGGATGGACGGAGATGATTGTTGGATTGAGCGCGGCGGCCGAGCCTGGGAAGCGACCGTTGATCACGTCGGCTACGCGGCCGGCGGTGGTGAAGTCAGGATTGCGCAGGGTTAGGCGCAGGGTCGACATGCTGGCCAGCTGGAAGCCCACTTCCTTTTCAACGATCGCGCCGCCCGCAATGCGGCCTGCGGTCGGTACGCCCTTGGAGATGGTCGTTCCTGACGAGCCGGAAGCGCTGACTGAGCCGGTCTGAACCGTCCCTTGCGCGGCCGCATAGGCGTTGCCATCGGCGCCCATCAGTGGGGTAATCAGTAGCGTGCCGCCGAGGAGGCTCTTGGCGTCGCCCATCGCAGAAACGGTGACGTCGATCTGGGAACCAGAGGCGGCGAACGCCGGAAGTTTGGCCGTGACCATCACCGCGGCGATGTTCTTGGTGTTCATCGTGGCCGCGCGGGTGTTGACGCCCAGGCGCTCCAACATCGACTGCAGGCTCTGCTGCGTCATCGGCGCATTGCGCAAAGCGTCGCCCGTGCCGTTGAGGCCGACGACGATGCCGTAGCCGACCAGCTGGTTTTCTCGAACACCCTCGAACTCGACGATGTCTTTGATGCGCGACTTGGCGGCGGCTGGGCCTGCTCCCATACCGATGGCGAGGCTGGCGGCCAGCAAGACGACGGAGAAGGCGCGGACAGTTTGACGCATGGGATACCGGGTGCAGCTGCTACGCACCGTGCTATGCGATCAGCGTGCCAGTTCAGAACTTCCAAAATCGTCAGGAAAATCAGTTAAGAGTGACGAGCGCACACGACCCTTCTTGTGTCCGTCGGCAGATTTTGCCCGGCATTAACCATGCTTCAAGCTTGCGGGCTCACAACATAGCTTAGAGTTCCAGCGATAAGAGGTTTAAGCGCGCAGCATGAAGGTCACCGGCCCAAGCGGGATCGGATCGTCGTCAGGCGCACGCCCGGCGCGCAGCGCGGGCGGCGACGGCTTCCGTTTGGCCATGCCAGGAGCGGCCGGGGGCGTCAGTCAGGCCTCTTCGGTCTCAGCAACCCAAGGTGTCATGGGCGTTGAAGCCCTGCTGGCCCTCCAGGACATCGGAAGCCCCTTGGAACGCAAGCGTCGCGCCGTGCGTCGCGCTGGGCGGATCTTAGATGTGCTGGACGAGGTCAAGGTCGCCCTTTTGGAAGGTGAGCTTTCAAGCGCCGATCTGGATCGCTTGCGCCGCGCCTTGCGCGACGAGCGCGACAACACCGATGACCCCGGCCTGGAGGCCGTCCTCAATGACATCGAACTGCGCGCCGCTGTCGAGGTGGCGAAACTCGAACAGGCTCGCCGTGCCGCGTAGCTGTGGATGGTTTGTTAGGCAGATTGAAACCACCGTTCTATTTGCTATAAGCCCGGCGCGTGTCTCGCGATGTATAGGGGGCTCGGAGTGTCCATGAAGGCAGCCGAAGTGCTGGCTGACAGGCCTGTGTATCGTCCTTCCGAGGACGAGGATTTCATGAACGAGCGTCAGCTTGAGTATTTCAGGCAGAAACTCATTGATTGGAAAGAGGATATTCTCCGCGAATCTGGAGAGACCCTCAAGCACCTGCAAAGCGAAACCGAAAATCATCCTGACGTCGCCGATCGCGCGTCGTCGGAGACTGATCGGTCTCTAGAGCTTCGCACCCGCGACCGTCAGCGGAAGCTGATCTCCAAGATCGACGAGGCTATGCGCCGGATCGATGACGGGAGCTATGGCTACTGTGAGGAGACGGGTGAGCCAATTGGCGTCGCTCGCCTCGACGCCCGCCCGATCGCGACGCTTAGCCTGGAAGCCCAGGAGCGACACGAGCGCCGCGAGCGCGTCCACCGCGACGACTAGCGCGATGATCCCTCCTTTTAGGGGAGGGAAGGTTGCAAAGCGGCGAGGGCGTGGGCTCAGCGTTCAAACGCTGCACTCAGAGTCGTGGTGCGCTATTTCTCACTCGTCTCAGGCTTCGTCCCACATCCTTCCGAGGAAGCGATTTTCGACTTTTTTTGCCAATTCTCAACGCTCACCCTATATATGCTCAAAGTGAGCATTTCTCTCGGGCGGCAAATCAGGCGCTAGTGGCGGGAGGATGAGAGGCCAACCGCCCGTGACGAAATCTGGCGCCAAACCGTTCCACGCGATCCACAGCCACGGCTTTGTGCGTGTGGCTGCCTGCACGCCGGCGGTGGCGGTGGGCGATCCAGGCTTCAATGCGGCCCAGACCCTGGCTTTGGCCCAGGACGGCCATGCTCGCGGTTGCGACTTGATGTTGTTCCCAGAGTTGGGACTGTCGGCCTACGCCATCGATGACCTCTTTCTGCAGGACGCTCTGCTGCGCCGAGTAGAAACAGAGATCGATGGGCTCGCCGCCGCCAGCAAAGACCTTTCGCCCGTTCTAATCGTGGGTGCGCCGGTCGAACATTCGGGCGCGCTCTACAACTGCGCCGTGGTCATCTCAAAGGGCAAAATCCTCGGAATCATTCCGAAAAGTTTTCTGCCCAACTATCGGGAATTCTACGAGAATCGCTGGTTTGCACCGGGTGTGGGTGTAGTCGGGCTGACGACCCGGTTCGCTGGCCAGGAGGTCAAGTTCGGGACGGATCTGGTGTTCGAGGCGAGCGACCTCGCTGATTTCAGCTTCGCCGCGGAGATCTGCGAGGACTTTTGGTCGCCGACCCCGCCGTCCACCCAGGCCGCGCTGGCGGGCGCGCTGATCCTTTGCAACCTTTCGGCGTCCAACATCGTGGTCGGCAAGGCAGACGATCGGGAGCTGCTTTGCGCATCTCAGTCGATGCGCTGCATGTCAGCCTATCTCTATTCCGCCGCTGGGCCCGGCGAGAGCACTACGGACCTAGCCTGGGACGGCCAGGCTTCGATCCATGAGCTCGGCCGGCTGATGGCTCAGACCGAGCGGTTTCCGTCCAAGGCTCAGATGGCGGTCGCCGATATTGACGTCGAGCGGCTGCGACTGGAGCGAATGCGCACGCCCACATTCAACAACGCAACGGTCGCCGCTGGCCGTCCGGAGGCGGCGTTCCGAAAAGTGACGTTCGATCATAGTCCAAAGTTTGAAGATATCGGCCTCGAACGCTCCCTCGATCGTTTTCCCTTCGTGCCGGACGACCCCGCGCGCCTCGATCAGGACTGCTATGAGGCTTTCAATATTCAGGTGCAGGGGCTCTCGCAACGGCTGCGGGCTACCCGGACCAAACATCTGATCGTCGGCATTTCAGGCGGTCTAGACTCCACCCACGCCCTGTTGGTCGCTTGCAAGGCGTTCGACGCGTTGGGTCTGCCTCGGGCGGACATCCTGGGCTTCACCATGCCCGGCTTCGCGACGAGCGAAGGGACCAAGTCCAACGCCTGGGCGCTGATGACGGCGCTGGGCGTCACAGGCCAGGAGATCGACATCAAGCCCGCCGCAGAGCGCGTGCTGAAAGATATCGGGCATGCGTTCAGTCGCGGCGAGAAGGTCTATGATGTGACCTTCGAAAACGTCCAGGCGGGCCTTCGGACCGACTATCTGTTCCGGTTGGCGAACCAGCACTCTGGCTTCGTGCTTGGAACCGGTGACCTCTCGGAGTTGGCGCTCGGCTGGTGCACCTATGGCGTCGGCGACCAGATGAGCCACTACAACGTCAACGGCTCGCTGGCGAAGACGCTGATCCAGCACCTCATCCGCTGGACGGTGAAGACTGGCCAGTTCGACGGCGCCGCCGAAACGCTACACGCCATCCTCGACACCGAGATATCGCCGGAGTTGGTGCCCGCCGACGCCTCGGGGGCGATACAGTCGACCCAGGCCAAGGTTGGGCCCTACGAACTTCAGGACTTCAGTCTCTTCCACATCACCCGCTTTGGGCTTCGGCCCTCAAAGGTGGCGTTTCTGGCCTGGCATGCCTGGCGCGACGTGAGCCTAGGCGCCTGGCCG
>JAYUBY010000182.1:0-39480 GCA_043740635.1 Alphaproteobacteria bacterium | reverse complement strand
CGGTGCTGGAAGGCAAGGGCGTCATCAACAACCGCATCAGCGAGCACATCATGATTAAGCTCGCTTCGATCGGGGTGCAAAACCACTTCATCCGCAGGCTAAACCTGCGCGAGCAGTTGATCCGCGAGGTCGAGATCATCCCGCTGGAGGTGATCTGCCGCAACGTCGCAGCGGGTTCCCTTTCGACGCGCCTGGGTCTGCCCGAAGGCCAGGCCTTGCCACGCTCGATCATCGAGTTCTGCCTCAAGGACGACAAGCTGCACGACCCGCTCGTGTCGGAAGAACACATCACCGCTTTCAACTGGGCCTCGACCCAGGAGATCGACGACATCATGGCGTTGACCCTGAGGGTGAACGACTTCCTCACCGGCATGTTTGGCGCGGTCGGCATTACGCTCGTCGACTTCAAGGTTGAGTTCGGGCGGGTCTGGGAGAACGATTTTGCGCGGGTAATCCTTGCCGACGAAATCAGCCCCGACAGCTGCCGCCTCTGGGACTCGACCACCAACGAGAAGCTCGACAAAGACCGCTTCCGTCGCGACCTCGGCAACGTCATCGAAAGCTACACCGAGGTGGCGCGACGCCTGGGCATCATGAAAGAGATGCCCACCGTGATCCAAGGAGGCCTCCACTAGTGCGGGCGACAGTGCATGTGTTCCTCAAGCCCGGCGTCCTCGACGTCCAGGGTAAGGCTGTCGAGCAGGCCCTCCATGGTCTGGGCTGGACAGACGTCAGCAGCGTCCGGGTCGGCCGAACCATCGAGTTCGACCTTGCTTCCCAAGACGCCGCCGGCGCCGAGGCCGAGGTCAAGGCGATGTGCGACAAGCTGCTCGCCAACACGGTGATCGAAAGCTACCGCGTGGAGGTGGCGTGAGGGGCCTGACGGCTGCCCTCCTCATTTCACTCCCGCTCTGCGCCTGCGCGCCGAAGGCGGCAGACTCCCCGGGGCAAGCACCTCTGGCTCTTGACTGCACCCTGTCTTTCGAGGTTCAGGCCGTCAGACTCGCCGCCCAGCCGCGCCTGATCCCAGCGCCAAAGGAGCCTGGCGAGCCCTATCGCTTCTATTCAACCGACAGCGGCGCTGCCTCCTATGTCATCACCGAGCAGGGCGCGCCCGGGCACCCGGCGATCCTGATGCAGACGGCGGGCGGCGGCCAAGTGAAGACCACAGGCTGTCCCTACGGTGACTTGAAGGGCTACAAACAGGTCCGCGCCTATATCGACTCCCTGAAAGCAGCGGCCCGGCGATGAGCGCTTTTTACCTCGCCCAGTTCAACATCG
Organism: Alphaproteobacteria bacterium; assembly: GCA_043740635.1. Taxonomy (GTDB): domain Bacteria; phylum Pseudomonadota; class Alphaproteobacteria; order Caulobacterales; family Caulobacteraceae; genus Phenylobacterium. Next base: position 38,199 of record JAYUBY010000182.1, on the reverse strand, counting down.
CCCGCCTCGCCGCCCCCATCGACGCACCGGCCAGCAAGGAGTTTCGCGAGGCCCTGGACCGGATCAATGCGCTCGCGGAGGCCTCTCCCGGCTTCGTCTGGCGCGCTACCGGGACTGGATTCGATTGCGAATCCCCCGCCGACGACATTGACCCGATGATCCTTGCCAATCTCTCTGTGTGGGAAAGTGCTGAGACGCTCGCGGCCTTTTCTTATCGAAGCGGCCACGGCCACTTCGTGAAGTACCGCGAGCGCTGGTTCGAACCGGCAACCGAGGCCTACCTCACCATGTGGTGGATTCCCGCAGGGAGCCTTCCCATCCGCGCGGAGGCCTTCGCCCGTTTGAAGCATTTCGATGCCCACGGCCCGAGCGCCCACGCCTTTGACTTCCGCAACCGCTACCCCAAGCCAACGCTTACGGACCCCGTCATATGAAAGCCGCCGTCATTGTCTTCCCCGGCTCGAACTGCGACCGCGATTGCAAGGTGGCCATTGAGCGTTCGACCGGCGCGCGCGTCGACATGGTCTGGCACGGCGACACAGCCTTGCCAGACAGCGTCGACCTGATCGTGCTGCCGGGCGGGTTCTCCTACGGCGACTATCTGCGCTGTGGCGCCATGGCGGCGCTCTCTCCTGTGATGAGCGCGGTCAAGGCGGCCGCCGAACGCGGCGTTGCAACTGTCGGCATCTGCAATGGATTCCAGGTGCTCTGCGAAGCGCAGATGCTGCCGGGGGCGTTGCTGCGGAACGAGCAGTTGAAGTACGTTTGCAAGACCGTCGAGCTGGAGGTCACCAACGCCCAGACCCGCTTCACGGCCGGCTACGCCGGACGCCGACAGGTGGCTATGACCGTCGGCAACGGCGAGGGTAATTTCTTCGCAGACGAGGCCACCCTCGACCGCCTCGAAGGTGAGGGCCAGGTGGTGTTCCGTTATCTCGACAACCCCAACGGCTCTGCCCGCGGGATCGCCGGCATCGTCAACGACAAAGGCAATGTGCTTGGCCTGATGCCTCACCCCGACCGCGCTTTCGAGGTGGAGCTCGGCTCGGCAGATGGCGCCATTCTCTTCCAAAGCGCGCTCGCGAGCGCATAGAGACCTGACATGACCCTTCGTGCCCGCGCCTTTGGCGCCGTGATCCTAGCACTCGCCGCGACTCCGGCCCTCAGCCAGACCCCGCCGATGACGCCGGACATTCCGGCCCAGTTCAATTTCCCGGCGGTCAAAAACGACTGGATCAAGCGCACAGTGATGATCCCGATGCGCGACGGGACCAAGCTCTACACGGTCATCGTCATGATGAAGGGGACGCAGGACGCCCCGATCCTGCTCACGCGCACGCCCTATAACGCCAAGCGCCGCGCAGAACGCTTCTCTTCGCCGCACATCACCGCCGAATTGGCTCAATTGGACGAGCCGTTCGTCACCGATGGCTATATCCGCGTCTATCAAGACATCCGCGGTAAGTACGACTCTGAGGGCGACTAGGTCGTCACGCGCCCGCTGATTGGTCCTTTGAATGACACCAAAGTCGACCACACTACCGACACCTGGGACACCATCGACTGGCTGGTGAAAAAACATCCCGGAGACCAACGGCCGGGCCGGTATGATCGGCTCCTCCTACGACGGCTTCACCACCGTCATGGGCCTGATCAATCCGCACCCGGCACTGAAAGCCGCCGTGCCACAGAGCGCGATGGTCGACGGCTGGATGGGCGACGACTGGTTCCACTACGGAGCCTTCCGCCAGAAGAACATGGACTACTTCACCAGCCAGATGACCGCGCGTGGCGAGGGCAAGCAGATCCCGCGTTAGGGGATGGATGACTATACAAACTTCCTGCGCCTGGGCTCGGCTGGTGATTTCGGCAAAGCCTACGGCCTCGACCAAGTTCCTTTCTACCGAAAGGTCACTGAGCACCCGTCCTATGACTCGTTCTGGAGTTTGCAAGCGCTGGATAAGACGCTCGCGGGCCAACCGCTGAAGGTCCCCACCATGTGGGTCGGCGCACTTTGGGACCAGGAAGATATGTGGGGCACGATTCACGCCTATCTGGCGACTGAGTCCAAGGACGTGAACAACGACATGAACTACCTGGTGCTGGGCCCCTGGCGTCACTCGGGCGTCAACTATGAACAGCGCCAACTGAATGCCGTGAAGCTGCCCGGCGATACGGCGACCCAGTTTCGCGTGGAGGTGCTCAAGCCTTTCTTTGACGAGCACCTGAAAACCAACGGCCCCAAGGCCAACACCCCGCTCGTTTTCATATTCCGTACCGGCGCCAACAAGTGGGATCGTCTGCAGAAGTGGCCTCCGGCCTGCGAAAGCGGCTGCGCGGCTCAGATGAAGTCCCTCTACCTGGAACCCAATCAGGGTCTGGGTTTCACGGTCCCCGCCGCATCCAGCTCAGGCTACGATGAGTATATTTCCGATCCCGCAAAGCCGGTGCCCTACGTTCACCGGCCCGTTCGCAACGACGACGGCGACCAGTGGGGCTACTGGCTGACCACCGACCAGCGTCACGTGGACGGCCGCACCGACGTCTTGACCTACACGAGCGAGCCTTTGACTTCGCCCATGCAGATATCCGGCGCCCCGATTGCCAATCTCTTCGCCTCCACCAGCGGCACCGACTCCGACTGGGTGGTGAAAATCATCGACGTCTATCCCGACATGGCGCCGTCGGACCTCGATCTGAGCGGGTATGAACTGCCGATCGCCATGGATATCTTCCGCGGCCGTTACCGTGAGAGCTTCGAGACGCCAAAGCCAATCTTATCCAATGCGGTCGAGAAATACCGGTTCGTGATGCCAACGACGAACCACGTTTTTCTGCCCGGCCACCGCATCATGGTGCAGATTCAGTCGAGCTGGTTCCCGCTCTATGACCGCAATCCGCAGACCTTTGTGCCAAATATCTTCTTCGCCAAACCGGCCGACTATGTGAAGGCGACGCAACGGGTCTTCCACTCGGGCGTTCAGGCGACGAACATCCAGCTTCCTGTGGTAGAGGCGCATTGATCGGCTGAGCGAGATCAGTATGTTGCGCCCGCGCCACGTCGCGGTTTGGCAACAAATCGAAATCCTGGCGCCGCGTTTCGGCAACACCCTTGTGCCACAGGCGTCACGGAACGATGCGACTGATGCTGCCTTCCATCGACCCGCGACGGGTTGTCTTCTGAAACAGGTCTCTGCGGGTGCGTACCCAATTCAAGCTGTCCCGACTGCCCGTAATCGGGCTGCTGCTGCTGTCAGCCTGCGGCGCCAAGGAGGCTAAGAAGGCCCCTCGCACGCCCGAGGTCGGCTACGTGACCATGTCCGGGCAGACCGTGCCGTTGGTCATTGAACTGGCCGGCCGCACGACCGCCTATGAGACCTCCGAGGTACGGCCTCAGGTTTCCGGCGTCATCAAGGCGCGAAACTTCGTCGAGGGCAGCATCGTCCACAAGGGCCAGACCCTCTACGAGATCGATCCCAGCCTCTATCGCGCAGCTGTCGCCCAAGCCCAGGCGAATCTCGCCAACGCCCAAGCCCTCCATGAGGCGGCGGTGGCCAAGGCTGCTCGCTACAAACCGCTGGCCGACATCGAAGCTGTGAGCAAGCAGGACTACACCGACGCTCGCGCCGCGGCGAACCAGTCAGCGGCACAGGTCGCGCAGACCAAGGCCGCCCTCGACATTGCCAAGATCAACTTGGCCTTCACAACCGTTCCCGCGCCGATCAACGGCCGTATCGGCCGCTCGCTGGTGACCACCGGTGCGCTTGTAACCAGCGGCCAGACCAACGCGCTTACGTCGATCCAGCGGCTGGATCCGATCTTCGTGGATATTCAACAGTCGAGCGCCGACCTCCTGGCGCTGCGCCGAACCCCGACGTCAGGCGGCGCGACATCGTCGTCGGCGGCTGTGAAGCTGATCCTCGAGGATGGCAGCGAATATGAGAACGTCGGCAAGGTGGAATTCGCCGAGCCTGTCGTCGACCCGAACACTGGCACGGTGACGCTGCGCGCAACGTTCCCCAATCCAACCGGCCTCCTGCTTCCGGGCATGTATGTCCGTGCCCGCCTCTCACAGGCGACGGCCCAGAATGCGATCCTGGTCCCGCAACAGGGCGTCTCGCGCGACCCGCGCGGCAACGCGACCGTCTATTTGGTCGGGCTGGACAACAAGGCCGTGCCGAGGATGATCAAGGCCGATCGCACTGTCGGAGACAATTGGCTGGTCGTCAGCGGCCTCGCGGTCGGCGACAAGGTCATCACTGAGGGCCTCAATAATCTGAAGCCCAACCAAACCGTTCGGCCCGTCCCGGCAGGATCGGCCCCGCGCCATGGCCCTGGCGGCAAAAATGGCGGCAGCGCTGGTAGCGGCGCCGGTCGACCTGGGCAGTAAGGGAAATGATCTCCCGGATCTTCATCGACAGACCGGTCTTCGCCTGGGTGATCGCGATAGTGATCATGCTTGCGGGCCTTGGCGCGATCCGCATCCTGCCGGTTGAGCAGTATCCCGACATCGCCCCGCCTTCGGTCAACATTCGGGCCAGCTATCCCGGTGCATCTGCCGAAGTTCTCGAAGCCAGCGTCACCCAGATCATTGAGCAGCAGCTCACCGGCATTCATGGACTGATCTATTTTTCAGCCACTTCGGACTCCACCGGCCAGGTCAACGTCACGGTCACGTTCGTCAAGGGCACCAACCCGGACATCGCCCAGGTCCAGGTGCAGAACAAGGTGCAGCAGGCCCTGCCCCGCATGCCGCAAGAGGTGCAACAGCAAGGGCTTATCGTCACCAAGTCCAACCCCGACTTCCTGCTGATCACCTCGATCTTCGACACCACCGACCGGCACACCAGCGCCGACGTCTCCGACTATGTCGTGTCCAACCTCCAGGAGCCGGTCGGCCGCATTGAAGGTGTCGGTGACATCCGAGTGTTTGGCGCCCAATACGCGATGCGCATCTGGCTTGACCCCTACATGCTGGCGAGCGTTAAGCTGGTGCCTGGGGATGTCATCAGCGCCCTTCAGGCTCAGAACACCCAGGTGGCCGCCGGGCAGATCGGCTCCCTGCCCTCACCGGCTGGCCAGATGCTTAACGCGACGGTCACGGCCCACTCGCGCCTGACTTCCGTCGATCAGTTCAAGAAGATCATCCTGAAGACCCAGAGCGACGGATCTCGCGTCCTTCTGCGGGATGTCGCCCGCGTCGAGCTGGGAAGTGAGAACTACAGCACCAGTAGCCGCCTGAATGGCCATCCGGCCTCGGGCATCGCGGTGTCGCTTGCCCCGGGTGCTGACGCGCTGAAGACAGCCGAACTGGTTCGGGCCACGATCATCGAAAAGGCAAAAGCCTTCCCGCCCGGCTACACCTACGCCTTCCCGAACGACGCGACGGCCTTCATTAAGCTGTCGGTCCGCGAGGTCGTGCTGACGCTGGTCGAGGCCATCATCCTGGTGGTCATCGTGATGTTTGTGTTCCTGCAAAGCTGGCGCGCGACCCTGATCCCTGCGATCGCCGTCCCAGTCGTGCTGCTGGGTACGTTCGGCATCCTTGCTGTCTTCCACTTCAGCATTAACGTGCTGACGCTGTTCGGCCTCGTGCTCTCGATTGGCCTCCTCGTCGACGACGCCATCGTGGTCGTTGAGAATGTCGAACGCGTGATGCATGAGGAGCCCGGAATCTCTCCTCGCGATGCCACCATCAAATCGATGGATCAGGTGCAGACCGCGCTGATCGCCATCGCCCTGGTTCTTTCGGCTGTGTTCCTGCCTATGGCCTTCTTCGGGGGCTCGGTCGGGGTGATCTACCGGCAGTTCTCCATCACCATCGTCTCGTCGATGGTCCTGTCAGTGTTGGTGGCGCTCGTGTTGTCCCCCGCGCTGGCTGCAACGATCCTGAAGCGCCCCGGCGAGGAGCACCACGATGGCAACGCCCTGGACCGCGCGCTGACCCTGTTCGGAGGCCGCTTCAACGTCTGGTTCAACCACAATGCCGATCGCTACCAGCGCGGCGTGAAGTGGGTGATCAGCAAGATGCGCCTCGCCATGTTGGTCTACGCGCTTCTCGTAGCGGTCCTGGTGGTCGTGTTCATGCGGCTACCGACCAGCTTCCTGCCGTCCGAGGATCAGGGCACGGCGCAGTTGTCCTACACTCTGCCACCGGGTGCCACGATGGAGCGCACCCTGGCCGCGGTGAAGCAGATTGAGGCCTATTTCCTCAACAAGGAAAAAGACAACGTCACGGCCGTCTATGAAGTGTTGGGCCAAGGTCAGGCCGGCGCTGGCCAGAACGCCGGGCGGGGATTTATCTCCTTCACGCCGTGGGACGAGCGCAAAGGCAAGGAGAACGCGTCTCCCGCCATCACGCAGCGTGCGACCCGGGCCATCGGCGGCGCTGTCCGCGACGTTCAGTTCTTCGCCCTGAACCCACCGCCCGTGCGCGGGCTTGGCCAGTCGAGCGGCTTCACGATGGAGCTGCTCAACAGCGGCGGGCTGAGCCGCCAGCAGTTCAAAGCCGAGATGAAGGAGCTGCTATCCCAGGCGAAGGACGATCCGCTCCTCACTGGCGTCCGGCAGAACTCGCTGGATGACAATCCGACTTTGAGCGTCAACATCGACGAGGAAAAAGTCGGGGCGCTGGGCATTTCCCAGTCGCAGGTGGATCAGACCCTTACGGCCGCTTGGGGTGGTAATTACGTCAACGACTTTGTCGACCGTGGCCGGGTAAAGCGCGTGTTCGTCCAGGGCGACGCTCAGTACCGGAGCCGTCCAGAGGACTTGGCCAACTGGTATGTGCGTTCGTCCAGCGGGGAGATGGCCCCATTCTCGTCGTTCTCGCAGATCAGCTGGGCGCAGGCGCCGTCGACGTTGGGGCGCTTCAACGGCGTCACTAGCTACGAGATCCAGGGTGACGCCGCGCCCGGCAAGAGCTCGGGCGAGGCCATGGACCACATCGCCGCCATCGCCGCCAAGATGCCGGGCGTGGCCGTCGCCTGGAGCGGGCTTTCCTATCAGGAGAGACTGTCCGGCGGGCAGGCGCCGTTCCTCTATTCAGTCTCGCTTTTGGTGGTCTTCTTATGCTTGGCCGCGCTCTATGAAAGCTGGTCGGTGCCCTTTTCGGTCATGATGGTAATCCCGCTTGGCGTGCTTGGCGCAGCTCTAGCCGTGGCGCTACGGGGGTTGACTAACGACGTCTATTTCCAGGTGGGACTCCTTACGACCATGGGTCTTTCAGCCAAGAACGCGATCCTGATCATCGAGTTTGCTGAGGGCGCTGAGCGACGGGGCATGGGGTCCTACGAAGCCGCGCTTGAAGGCGCGAGACTTCGCCTTCGACCGATCTTGATGACCAGCCTGGCGTTCATCTTTGGCGTGCTGCCACTGGCAATTTCTACTGGAGCCGGCGCTCAGAGCCGGATTGAGATCGGCACGGCGGTGATGGGGGGCATGCTGACTGCTACGGCGCTGGCGATCTTCTTCGTGCCGATGTTCTTCGTGCTGGTCCGTCGCGTCGTCCGCAATCGCCACGCGCCCACCGCGCTGGCCGTAGCTGCGCATGTCGAACCAGCCAAGGCCGCGGAATGAGGAAGCTCTTTGCCGTCCTTCTGAGCGGCGCAGCGCTCGCCAGCTGCACGCTGGAGCCGCACTATGTGCGCCCGACGCCCGCGACGCCGCAGACCTGGCCCGTTGGTTCGCCCTACGAAACTTCGACCACAGCCAGCCTGCCCTCGCTAAGCTATCGTGATGTCTTCAAGGATCCACATCTACAAGCGATCATTGATCGGGCCATCGCCAACAACCAGAACCTGCGGATTGCAATCGCCAATGTAACCGTCGCGCGTGCGCAGTATCGAGTGCAACGCGCCCAGCTACTGCCAAAGATCGACGCAGCCGCCGGGGTCACCGAAGCTCGCGGCAAGGCTACTTCGATCCCACCCAACGGGTCGATCACCTCCTCGCGCCAAACCACCCGCACCTATGACGCCGACATTGGGTTCAGCGCCTTCGAGGTCGATCTCTTCGGGCGTCTTCGTTCGCTCAGCCACGCTGCTCAGGATCAGTATCTGGCCAGTGAGGCCGGCGTTCATGCCGCCCGCCTCACGCTCGTCGCCGAGGTCGCCGACGCCTATCTGACACTCGCCACGGACCGCAGTTTGCTGACCGTGGCCAATGAAACCGTCGTCAGCGCCAAGCGCAGCGTGGACCTCACGCAGGCCCGGCTCACTGGTGGTATCGCCCCACGGACAGAGCTTCGCCAGGCTCAAACCGTTCTTGAACAGGCCCATTCTGACGCCGCCAACCTGACCGCCGTGTTCGCCCAGGATCGAAACGCACTTGAGTTGTTGGTGGGCGCGCAGGTCGCCGAAGCTGACCTGCCGACTTCGATCGAGAGCGTCGACGGCTTGCTGGCCGAAGTCCCTGCGGGCCTCGACTCCCGCATCCTCCTGCGCCGCCCCGATGTGGTGCAGGCAGAGTATAAGTTGCGCGCGTCCAACGCGCAGATTGGCGCCGCGCGAGCCAACTTCTTCCCAACCATCGACCTGACGTCCCTGGCCGGCGCTGCGAGCCCGGCGCTGGGCGCGCTCTTCAACGGCAAGAACTTCAACTGGTCGACGACGGCCGGCGCGACGCTGCCGCTCTTCCTTGGCGGCGCCAACGTCGCCAACCTGGCCCTGGCCAAGGGTACGCGCGAACTTACGGTCGCCCAATATCAGCAGGCGATCCAGACGGCCTTCAGCGAAGTTGCTGATGCACTCGCCCGTCGTGGAACGATCAACGACCAGATGGCGGCCCAGAACGCGCTCGTGGCCGCTGCCAACGACGAGTACGTGCTGGAGGACGCTCGATACAGGGAGGGCGTCGATCCCTTCCTGAACAGCCTGGAAGCCCAACGCACGCTCTATGCCGCACGCCGGACGCTCGCCTCGACGCGCCTGGTTCGCGCCGACAACCTCGTGAGCCTCTATCGCACCCTGGGCGGCGACCAGCTGATAGACACGAGCGTGGGCCCGACGAAGACCGCCTCACGATAGTCTGACTTCACCTTGCGGCACGCTTGTCGCCGCCTCCGCTCCGACTAAGGTGGCAACCTCGATTAGATCGATAGCGTGGGAGAAGCAGCATGGCCGACTTCGGAGGCGACCTCGGGCTTGAGGATTTCCGCGCCGAGGCAGTCGCTTGGCTGAAGGCCCATTTCCCTATTTCGCTAGCCGGTAGGGGCGGCGCGTCTCTCACCGACTCGCTTGCCGAAACGCCCGAGCTGACAGCCTGGAAGAAAGCGATCGGCGAAAAAGGCTGGGCGACCCCCACATGGTCTGCGGAATACGGCGGCGGTGGCCTTTCGCCTCAGCAGGCCCGTGTGCTCGCTCAGGAGATGGCCAAGATCGGGGCCTTCAATCCGCTGATGTTCGGCATGGGCATCACCATGATCGGTCCGACTATCCTCGACTACGGAACTGAGGCGCAGAAGAAAGAGCATATCCCGTCGATCGTCCGCGGCGAGGTGCGCTGGTGCGTCGGCTATTCCGAGCCCAACGCCGGTTCGGACCTGGCGTCTCTCCAGACCAAGGCGGTTGACGCTGGCGACCACTGGGTCATCAACGGCCAAAAGACGTGGACGAGCGGCGCGCAATGGTCCGACTGGTGCGGTTGCCTGGTGCGGACCGATCCCACCGCCAAGAAGCACGACGGTATCTCCTTCATGCTGATCAACATGCACCAGCCGGAGATCGAGACCCGGCCGATCCCGCTGATCGCGGGCGCATCTCCCTTCTGCGAGACCTTCTTCACCGACGCGACGGCCCCAAAGGACGCCCTGCTTGGTCAGCTCAACGTCGGTTGGACGGTCGGCAAACGCCTCCTGCAGCACGAGCGCGCCAGCCAGACGGGTGCGATGGGCGGAGGTCGCACGACTTCTTTGCCCGACATCGCCAAGCGCTACTGCGAGGTAGATGGGGACGGTCGAATCGCCGACCTCGACCTGCGTACGCGGCTCGTTCGTCACCAGATGGACGCGCGCACGCACACCCTGACACTCGCCCGGGCCATGGCCGAGGCCAAGGAAGCTAACGGCGCGACCAACGCCGCCTCGGTCCTGAAGAATTCCGCCACCAACGTCACCCAGACCCGCGCCGAACTGACCTTGGAAATCATGGGAGGCCAGGGCTTAGGTTGGGAGGGTGAAGCCTTTAGCCGAGACGAGATCGAGACAGTCCGCGGCTGGTTGTCCGGCAAGGCGATGTCGATCTATGGCGGGTCTTTTGAGATCCAGAACAACATCATCTCCAAACGTATCCTTGGGCTTCCAGATATTACGCAATCGACCTGAGTTTGAATCGAACAATGGTCCTTGAGATTCTTTGGTCAGGCCTGTTTACGGCGACCAAAACCTAGGCCTATCGTCCGACCTCTTTTTGGGGCCGGGTTCAATTTCATGCGGTTATGGACTTGGTCAGTCGCACTCGCGGCGGCCGTGACAATGGCGGGGTGCGCGACGACCGCGCCACCAACGAAGTTGGCCGCAAAGGCGGTAGAGGCGCCGCCTCCCGCTAAGGCCAAGCCGCTTCCGCCGGGCCTCGACCCGATGGTCCACGCCGACGCCTTTCCGTCGACCTATAAGGCCATGCCGAGCCACCCGACGGCCTTCGTCGGCGCCCATGTCTTCACCGGAACCGGCCAGCTGATCGAAAACGGCGTTGTGCTGGTGAAGGATGGCAAGATCGAACAGGTCGGCGCGGGCCTCAGTGTTCCTGCCGGTTACGAGACTGTCGACGCCCACGGCAAGTGGATCAGCCCCGGTCTGATCGATGCGCACTCGCACCTGGGCGTTTACGCCTCGCCCGCGGTGCAGGCTAATTCCGACGGCAACGAACTGACCAATCCGGTGACGGCCGAGGTCTGGGCCGAGCATTCCGTGTGGCCGCAGGATCCCGGCTTTAACACCGCCCGGATCGGAGGCGTCACCAGCCTGCTGATTCTGCCGGGTTCAGGCAACCTGATCGGCGGCCGAGGCGTCGTGCTTCGCAACATCCCGGCCCGCACCGTCCAGGACATGAAATTCCCTGACGCGCCCTACGCATTGAAGATGGCCTGCGGTGAAAACCCCAAGCGCGTTTACGGCTCCAAGGGTCGTGCGCCATCCACACGCATGGGTAATGTTGCCGGCTACCGCGCCGCCTGGATCAACGCGGCTGACTACCAGCGCCGTTGGGACGACTACAGGGCCAAAGTCGCAAAAGGCGAAAAGGCCGACCCGCCGAAGCGCGATCTGGGTCTCGACACCCTGTCCGCCGTCCTGCGTGGCGAAATCCTGGTGGAGAACCACTGCTACCGGGCCGACGAAATGGCTCAGATGATCGATATCTCCAAGGAGTTCGGCTACCACATCGCGGCCTTCCACCACGCCGTTGAGGCCTACAAGATCGCTGACTTGCTGGCCGACAACGGCATCTGCGTTGCGACCTGGACCAACTGGTGGGGGGGCAAGATGGAGATGCTGGACGGCATCGAGGCCAACGCGGCCATGGTCAATGCGGCCAAGGGCGGCTGCGCCATCATCAAGTCCGACGACCCCGACCTGATCCAACGCCTGAACCAGGAGGCCGCCGAGGCTCTCGCCGCGGGTCGCGCAGCCGGATACGAGATCAGCGAGGCCGAAGCGATCAAGTGGATCACGGCGAACCCGGCGAAGGCTCTGGGCATCGCCAAGCAGACCGGGAGCCTTGAGCCCGGCAAGCGCGCAGACCTCGTGATCTGGGACCACGACCCCTTCTCGATCTACGCGCGAACAGACCGGGTCTATCTCGACGGCGCCATCGCCTATGACCGCCACGATCCCCGTTACCAGCCCCGGTCGGACTTCGACCTCGGCCAGGCCGGCGCAGGAGTCCGCTAATGCGTAGAGTATTGATGAACGCAGCGGCACTGGCCGCCCTATCCTTCGCCACCGCCGGCCACGCCGAAACCGTGGCCATCACCAACGCCCACATCCTGACCGCCGGTCCAGCTGGCGAAATCGCCTCGGGCACCGTGGTGATCAAGGACAGCAAAATCGTTTCTGTTGGCGCGGCAGCCGCGCCAGCCGGCGCGCGGATAATCGACGGCAAGGGCGGCGTCGTCGCCCCCGGCTTCTTCGCCACAGGCTCAGTTCTGGGCCTCGTGGAAGTGGGCTCGCTCGGCAACGACGCCACGGTGGACAATCCCGACCTGGGCGCGGCCTTTGACGTCCAGGCTGGGCTCAATCCGGAATCGGTCCAGCTTCCGGTCGCCCGTCTCGGGGGTCTGACGAGCGCGATCGTCCTGCCGCAATCGGCTTTTGATCGCGGCGGCGAGGATGAAGACGAGGCGGAAGACTACACCGCCGGTCCCGAGCGCGGCGGCCCGCGCAGTCGTGGCCTCTTTGCAGGCCAGGCCGCTGTGATCAATCTGGGCCAGGGTGACGGCATCCTGACCAAGCCCAGGGTCGCCATGGTCGTGCCGTTCGGCAAGGCCGGAGCCGGTGTCGCCGGCGGGGCGCGTGGTGCGGAATTTGGGGCCTTCAAGGCGGCCCTCGCCGACGTTCGCGATTTCATGAAAAACAAGGCGGCCTACGACAAAGCCGGCTACCGCGAACTGGCGCTTTCAAGGTCAGACTTAGAGGCCCTGATTCCGGTGATTGAAGGCCGCATGCCGATCGTAGCCAAGGTCCACCGCGCCGCCGACATCCACGAGGTGCTGCGGCTGGCGCGCGAAGAGCATCTGAAGGTGATCCTGCAAGGCGCAGAAGAGGGATGGAAGGTCGCGGCCGAGATCGCCAAGGCTGGCGTCCCGGTGATCCTCAACCCCCTGGACGACCGCCCCGAGAGCTACGAGATGCTGGGAGCCACCATGGACAACGCCGGACGCCTGCAGGCCGCCGGCGTGACTGTCGCTCTGGAGGCCACTGGCGGCTCTAGCCGCGTTCGTGAAACGCGCTACGGCGCGGGCAACGCCGTCTCGCACGGTATGCCTTACGCCGCGGCCCTGGCGGCGGTGACGATCAACCCGGCGAAAATGTTCGGAGTGGCCGATCGGACCGGAAGCCTGGAAGCTGGCAAAGACGCCGACTTGGTCCTTTGGACGGGCGACCCCTTTGAACCGCTAAGCCAACCCATCGCCATCTTTATTCATGGCGCGCAACAGCCTTTGACCTCGCGTCAGACCGAACTGAGAGATCGCTACAAGGACCTCGGCCGTGCCCTGCCGCCAGGCTATTCGCATCCCTAAGACTGCGAAAAAGGCAGCCCTCTCGGGCTGCCTTTGCCGTTTCCTCTAGAACCGCGCAGGACCGAAATCCTGGGAAACGCCGCGGGGCCCCTTGCCCCGACGGTCGAGCAATCGACCGCCGTTGCCTTAACTGTTTCACCGTCGCTTCACCGGTGACAAGAGCTGCGACGTCACACCTTTACAGTTCGCCGCTCCCTGTTGCTGCAACACAACGCCCCGAAATGGCCCCATTGGGACCCAGTCGTGGCCACATCCGCAGGGTTAAAAGGCATTGTCGGTTGATCGGCATCCGGTCCGGATCCTGAACAGCCCCCCCAGCCCCCAGATTGGGCGCAGGTCGGCCGACGCCTTTTCTCCCATCGCCAATGAGATCCGGTCACGCATTGCGCGGACCTATCGCGCTCGCTTCCGAGTCCGGCTAGAAGCTCGCCATGAGCGCCCAGCCTTCCAAGACCATGGCCGAGACGGCCGCAGAATTCGGGCTTAGCCCGGCGGAATATGGTGTCATCGTCCAGCGCCTGAACCGCGAGCCCAACCACGTCGAACTCGGTGTCTTTTCGGTGATGTGGTCAGAACATTGTTCCTACAAATCCAGCAAGAAGCACCTCGGCAAGTTCCCCACCACCGGCCCCAGGGTGATCTGCGGTCCCGGTGAGAACGCCGGCGTCATCGACATCGGCGACGGCCAGGCGTGCATCTTCAAGATGGAAAGCCACAACCACCCCTCCTACATCGAGCCTTACCAGGGCGCGGCCACAGGCGTCGGCGGCATCATGCGCGACGTCTTCACCATGGGCGCGCGACCCATCGCGCTCCTCAACGCGCTGCGCTTCGGCGACCCCAGCCATCCGAAGACCAAGCGCCTGGTGTCCGGCGTCGTCAGCGGTATCGGCGGTTACGGCAACTGCGTGGGCGTCCCCACCGTGGCCGGCGAGACCAACTTCCATCGCGGCTACGACGGCAACATCCTGGTCAACGCCATGTGCGTAGGCCTGGCCGACGCCGACAAGATCTTCTATTCGGCCGCGCCGGCGGCCGGTCTGCCCGTCGTCTATTTCGGCTCCAAGACAGGCCGCGACGGCATCCATGGCGCGACCATGGCGTCCGCCGAATTCGACGACGCCTCCGACGAAAAGCGCCCCACTGTCCAGGTTGGCGACCCCTTCGCCGAGAAGCTGCTGATTGAGGCTACGCTGGAGTTGATGGCCTCCGGTGCGGTCGCCGCGATCCAGGACATGGGCGCGGCCGGTCTCACCTCGTCCTCAGTCGAAATGGCCGGCAAGGGCGGGGTCGGCGTTGAGCTCAACCTCGACGCGGTGCCCCAGCGCGAAGAGGGAATGAGCGCCTATGAGATGATGTTGTCCGAAAGTCAGGAGCGCATGCTTGCGATCCTCAAGCCCGGCCGTGAACACGACGGCGAGCGCATTTTCGCCAAATGGGGCCTGGACGCCGCCACCATCGGCCATACCACCGACACCGGGCGCCTGGTGCTGAAGCACAAGGGTGAGACTGTCTGCGACGTGCCGCTCGCGCCTCTGTTCGACGACGCGCCGCTCTACGATCGCCCCTGGACGGCTCCGACCCTCCAGCCGCGCCTCGACCCCACCCAAGTGCCAGCTCCGACCGACTGGGAGGCCGCCATCATCAAGCTGATGAGCGCTCCCGATATGGCATCCAAGCGTTGGCTCTGGGAACAGTACGACCGACATGTGATGGCTGACACCCTGGAGGACTCCGCCACCGGCGCCGACGCCGGCATCGTCCGCGTGCACGGGACCAAGAAGGCCCTGGCGGTCACCTCCGACGTCACCCCGCGTTACGTGCAGAACGACCCCTATGAGGGCGGAAAACAAGCGGTCGCCGAAGCCTGGCGCAACCTTACCTCGGTCGGCGCGGCGCCCGTCGCGATCACCGACAACCTCAACTTCGGTAACCCCGAGCGGCCGGAGATCATGGGCCAGATCGTTCGCGCCATCGAAGGCATGGCCGAGGCCTGCCGCGCGCTCGACTTCCCCGTCGTGAGTGGCAACGTCAGCCTCTACAACGAGACCAACGGCTCAGCCATTCCGCCCACGCCGACTGTCGGCGCGGTAGGCCTGATCGCCGACTACGCCCAACGCGCGGACTTCTCTTCCATGAAATCCGGCGACGCCTTGGTCCTGGTGGGTGAGACCATGGGCGAGCTTGGCGCCTCGATGTACTTGCGCGAATGCCTTGGCCGCGAGGACGGCGCCCCGCCACCGGTCGACCTAGCCATCGAACGCCGCAACGGAGACTTCGTGCGAAACTTGATCCAATCCGGACAAGTCTCTGTTGTTCATGATCTTTCGGATGGTGGACTGATAGCGGCTTTAGCTGAGATGGCGCTCGCCGGAAACGTCGGCATCCAGATCTTTGCCTCCGAAGATCTGGCGCCGCAGGCTTGGTTCTTCGGGGAAGATCAGGCCCGCTATCTCATCGCCACCCCAGCGGCCGACGCTCTGCTTGCTGCCGCAGGAGCCAGCGGCGTTCCGGCTCGCATCGTCGGTGACGCCGGCGGCGAAGTCCTCGCCCGCCCGGGTCTCTTCAGCCTAGAAATCGCGAAGCTCCGTTCGGCCCACGAGGGCTGGATGCCTGAATTCATGGGCGCCTGATGACGAGCCACGCCGCTGGCGCCAGCCTGATCGGACAGCCGGGATCACGCGCTCAGATTCCGACGCCCGCCGCAGTCCTGGACCTCGACGCATTCGACCGCAACGTCGCCAAGATGGCCGCGCGCGCCAAGGCCGCCGGCCTGGCCCTGCGCCCACACGCCAAGTCGCACAAATGCTCTGCTGTCGCCCACCGCCAGATCCAGGCTGGCGCGGTTGGTATCTGCTGCGCCAAGCTGGCGGAGGCTGAAGCGATGGCGGCTGCGGGCGTCAGCGCGATCTTGGTCACTTCACCGATCGCTGGAGCCGCCCAAGCGGAGCGCGCCGCCAGGCTGGCGCAGGACCTTGCTGATTTCCGGGTCGTCATCGACCACGCCGACGGCGCAGCAGAGCTGGGCGCGGCCGCGCAAGGCCCGATCCAGGTACTCATCGATGTCGACCCCGGCCTGGGCCGCACAGGTGTCCACGACGCTGTGCAGGCCGTGGAAGTGTTCCGGGCCATTGCCGCCCAACCGAACCTTAGGCTGCTCGGCGTCCAGTGCTATGGCGGCCACTGGCAACACCTGGAGGGCGCCAATGCCCGGGCCGCGGCCGTCGCTGACGGGATGGCCTACTTATCAGGCGTGATCGCCAGACTGCGCCAGTCGGGCGCTACGATCGATGTGGTCACTGGCGGTGGCACGGGCAGCTTCGCGGCCGATGCAGCGCAAGGCGTGCTGACCGAGGTCCAGCCTGGCTCCTTCGCCTTCATGGATCGCGAGTATCGCGATGCCCTGAAGGACGACCCCGATGGTGCGTTTGAACAGGCGCTGACCATCGCGGCGACGGTCATCAGCGCAAACCATCCCCAGTGGGTGACGGTCGATGCCGGCCTGAAGGCCTTCGCCACCGACGGACCATTGCCCGTCGCTGTGACGCCCAAGTTCGCCCAAAGCGCCTATCGATTCTTTGGCGACGAACACGGTCGACTTTTTCGTCCAGAGAGCCAGACGGTTGTGCGCGGCGAGCGGGTCGACTTCGTCCCCCCGCACGTCGATCCGACACTGGACCGCTATGATGTCATCCACTTCGTGCGCAGCGATGTGCTGGTGGAGGTCGCCCCGGTTGAGGGCCGCGGGGCGTCGCAGTAGCCCTTAAGCAGGACGGCGTCGCACGTTCGGGCGTACGACTAGTTGCTCGACGCCCCCGCTCCAGCTCGCACCGGCGCATGGGTCAGCTCTACGTGCAGGTGGGCGCCTTCGCGGCCATGCGCACGTTCAGCCAGAACCCGCGAGAAACCTCCCCCGGCCTGCTTCAGCTTGGCTGCAGCGCTCGCCAACGTCATGCGGTCGACAACTGCGTCATAGGCATGCGGCGCGTCCGGCGCGCCAACTGAATGCAGCGACGTGTGCCCTGGCGCGACAGTGCCCGCACCCCGCCGCCGCAGGGCGTCTTCTTGGGCCTTCGTTCGGTAGCCGCTCGTCTGGCGCCAACGCCCCTCACCAAAGACGCGATCCATCGTCGAGTGGAAGTCCTCGCCCGAGGCCTTGGCGACGGGCCGCGGATGCGCGGCATCATATTCCTGGTCTGCGGAGACGATCTGGATTTGGGCCACAGCGACGCTCGCCTGACCAAGCGCCAACGCAAATATCGCCACCGCCGCGATTCTCATCCCACCAAGCCCATCGGAGCGTGAACCGCCCACAGTTGCGATGACAATTACCGCAAGAGCGTTTCCAAGTGGTTCAAAGCGCCCCACCATCGCGATCGCGTCCGCCGCAGAACACCCTTCGAGTGGCGAAGAATCGACCTGTAGGGAGCATGGCTGAACGCCGCTTGTGCAAACGCCCCCCGCCGACGCGCTAATCGCCATTTCCGGTTGCGATCGCAGCGCGCTAGTCGCCAACGTCCAGCATTGATTTGCGTTCGCAGTCGGTTCGCAGACCGAGGCGACAAAAAAAGGGACTTTGGATCATGAGCGAAGCCGAGACTGATCAGCCGTTGATGGGCCGCCGTTCCTTCTTGTGGGCCACTGCGCTGGCCACAGCTGTGCCAATCCTCAGCGAAGCGGATCTCGCCCACGCCAAGCTCGCGTCCCAGAGCATGGGCGTGTTGCCACCCGATGCGGTGATCATCAACGCCAATGAAAATCCACTGGGGCCCTGTAAGGCTGCCTGCGAGGCGATCACCAAGATCCTGCCGCTCGGCGGGCGCTATGACCGAATGGGCGAACTAGACGCCCTCACTAAAGAATACGCCGCGATGCACGGGCTGAAGCCCGAGAACATTGCCTTCTATGCCGGCTCTTCCGAGCCGCTGCACTACACGACACTTGCCTTCACCTCACCCTCGAAGAGCCTGGTGATGGCCGACCCGTCCTATGAATCGGCCAATATGGCGGCCCAGGTTTCCAAGGCGACGGTGCACAAGGTCCCGCTCACTCCCGCCTTCTCGCACGACGTCAAGAAGATGGTCTCGGTCGATCCGAACGCCGGCCTCATATACATCGTCAACCCGAACAACCCGACGGGCACGATCACGCCGCGTGAAGAAATCCTTTGGGCCCTAGAGAATAAGCCCAAGGGCTCAATCCTCCTCGTCGACGAAGCCTACATCCACCTCTCGGATGAACAGCATGTCCTCGACCAAGTCACGGCCGGCAAGGACATCATTGTCTTGCGTACCTTCTCAAAGATTTATGGAATGGCCGGCATTCGGTGTGGCGTCGCTATTGCGCGACCCGACCTGCTCGATAAGTTGATGCCCTACTACCAGAACGCCATGCCGGTCACCGCGCTGGCTGCCGCGCGAGCGTCAATCGCCGACAAGGATCTGATCCCGACCCGCAAGAAGTGGATCGCCGATAGCCGCGTCGAGACCATCGCCTGGCTCAAATCCAATGGCTACAAGCCGATCGGTACTTCGGTCTCCAACTGCTTCATGATCGACACCGGCCGTCCGGCTAGGAGCGTGATCGCCGCGATGCAGAAGGAAAAAGTCTACATCGGCCGCGTTTGGCCCGTGTGGGGCGACGCCGTTCGCATCTCGGTCGGCTCTCCCGAGGACATGGCCAAATTCCGCACCGCTTTCAAAAAGGTGATGGACGCACCGGCGGTGACGGCCAAGGCCGACAATGTCGCTCCGACGCGGCGGGCGGGAACCGGCGGCAAGGCGTTCCTGTCCTAGGCGACTGCCCGTTTCAGCAGTTCGAGGGCCGCTGCGGCGAACGCCGTCATATTCGCCGCGCGGTCGCTCGCGCCCGTTTCCAGCGTGACCGCCATCTCCATTGGTCCGGAGATAGCGATGCAGGTGTGGCCCGCCGCGTCACCGTATCCATTTCCCGTGGGGCCGGCGGCGCCTGTCTCCGATAGCCCCCAGGTCGCGCCGAACCGTTCCCGCGCCGTTCGCGCTAGCAGCAACGCATAGGGCTCGCTGGCCGACCGCATTCCCGCCACCGCCTCGCGGGGTAGATCCATCAACACCATTCGGGCCTTGCCTGTGTAGACCACCGCGCCGCCCAGATAGTACTTCGAGGCCCCGGCCACGCCGAGCAGGGCTGCAGAGATCAGGCCACCTGACGAGCTCTCGGCCACAGCTACGGTCTCACCACGGGCTTTCAACTGCTCGCCAAGTTCGGAGGCCAATGCGTCCAGCTCGTCCATCGGGATTTCCTTTTTGTTGGCGGCTCGCCGCTTCGGCGCCCATGATGGCGGTCAATTAGAACACGTCATTTCTCCGGAGGATATTTAATGGACGCCCAATCGCAGTGGACTGGCCTGGACGCCCAGCGCCTGGAGCGCATCGGCGAGCACCTGGAGCGGAACTACATTGGGAACGGCAAGATCGCCGGTTGCCAGGTCAGCGTCGCCCGCCACGGCCACCTCGCCTACTTCAAGTCCTTCGGTCTGATGGACAAGGAGCGCGGCAAGCCTACGGCCGACGACACGATTTACCGCATTTATTCAATGACCAAGTCGATTACCTCGGTAGCGTTGATGACCCTCTATGAGCAGGGCTATTTCCAGCTGAACGATCCGGTCAGCCGCTACGTCCCGTCGTGGATGAACCACCGCGTATGGGTCTCGGGCGAAGGCGCCGACATGAAGACCGAGGCGCCGACCAGGCCGATCTCATTCCGTGACGTTCTCTCACACCAGGCCGGCTTCACCTACGGCGGCGGCCTGCCTGGTGTCGGGATCCAGCACCCAATCGATAAGATCTACCGCGAGCTGAAAGTCCGCTCTGTCGGCGGGTCCGACACCATGCGGGAATTCCTCAACAAGCTGGGGCAAGTGCCCCTGCGCTATCAGCCCGGAACAGCTTGGATGTACTCCCTGGCCACAGACGTCTGCGGCGCGCTCGTCGAGGTGATTTCGGGTGTGCCGTTCGCCAAGTACCTGCAGGACAACATCTTCGGCCCGCTCGGCATGAAGGACACCGCCTTCTTCGTCGCGCCCGACAAGATCGACCGCTTCGCCGCGAACTATCAGCGCGGGTCAGACAAACAGCTGAAGTTGATCGACGACCCGGCGACCAGCGACTTCACTCGCGACCCCGGTTTCAAGTCCGGGGGCGGCGGGCTTACGGGGACCAGCGCCGACTACCTGCGCTTCTGCGAGATGCTTCGCCGCGGCGGAGAGCTAGATGGCGCGCGGATCCTGGGGCCGCGGACCATCGAGGTCATGCACATGAACCACCTGCCGGGCGGCAAGGACCTCACCCAGCTGGCCATCGGCGGCTTCTCAGAGACTGCCAACGAGGGCGTAGGCTTTGGTCTGGGCTTTGCCTCCACCATGGGCCAGGTGCAAACCGGAACCCTTGGCGCTGGCGACTACTACTGGGGTGGCGCCGCCTCGACGATTTTCTGGGTAGACCCCAAGGAGGACCTCTCAGTGGTCTTCATGACCCAGCTCATGCCGTCGGGCACTTTCAATTTCCGGGGCCAGCTCAAGAGCATCGTCTATTCATCAATCATCGACTGACCCGAGCTGGGACGCGAGCAAGGGGTCGGCGATGGATCTGCTGGTCAATATCGACGTCCCCGACCTCGCTGCAGCTGAGCGCGTCTACGTGGAGCGTTCGGCCTCAAGCCAACCTGCCGGTTCGGCTGCGAGGGCGTCGAACTGAGCGGCTGGCCCGCGCGGGTCTATCTTCTGGAAAAGGCCGCCAGCATAGCCGGGGCCGGCGATAGTCTGCGCCGGTATGACCGCTATTGGTCCCTGGACCACCTTGATGTCGCAGTTGACGACATTGACGCCGCGCTCACCCGGGCCCTGGCCGCGCGCGCCCTCGCGGAGACCGAAATCGGCACTTCGAGCTGGGGTAAGATCATCGTGTTGGCCGACCCCTTCGGCCACGGCATCTGTCTGATCCAGTTCCTTGGGCGCGGCTACGACGAGATCGCGACGCCGGCCCTGACGCCTGCTGACATGAAGCTGTCAGCAGGCGTTCATTAGGTCTGTCCTCCAACCTGGGGACAGCACCATGAATGCCATTGCGATGATCCGAGACGGCCGCCGGGACTTCGACTTCTTTTACGGCGAGTGGATGGTTCACCATCGGATGCTGAAGCGTCGCGGCGCGGAGGCCGCCGAGTGGACCGAGTTCGCCGGGAATGCCATCTGCCGCAGCCTGATGGGCGGCCTTTGCAACGTTGAGGAGGCCAACATGCCTGAACGTGGCCTCCAAGGTGTCGCGTTCCGCTCCTTCGATATCGCGCACCGCACCTGGGCAATCCATTGGGTCAGCAGCACCGACGGCCTGATGACGGAACCCGTCTACGGCCGTTTCGAGAACGGCGAAGGCCGCTTCTATGGCATCGACCTCGACGATGGCCGACCCGTGAAGGTCGCTTTCCATTGGAAGGATATCACCGCCAGTTCGGCGCAGTGGTCCCAGGCTTTCTCCTATGACGAAGGCCGATCCTGGGAGACAAACTGGATCATGGACTTCACCCGCGTCGGAGCGCATCGGGCTTGAGCCCGCACATACTTTCCCTCGCCTCGCTCCTGGCCGTCAGCCTCGCCACCTGCGTCGTACCGGGGCCCAACAACTTCATGCTGATGCGCTTTGGGATGCGGCACGGGCGCAGTGTCGCACTGGCGTCCGGCTTCGGCTCGACACTGAGCTGCATCGTCTGGTGCGCCTTGGCCGCGCTGGGCCTTGCCGCGCTGCTGGCCGCAGCGCCTTGGCTGGTGGCCGGCCTTTTGGCAGGGCTTCGTCATCAATATGACCAATCCGAAGTCGGTCCTCCATTTCGCCAGCATCTTTTCGGCTTATGTCGGGCCAGATACGCCGCTCTGGGTCCACGCCGCGGCCATCGGCATTTGCGTCGCGACGTGCCTGGGATGGCAGGTGGCTTTGGCCAAGCTGTTCTCCACCAGCCGCGCCGTGAGCGCCTATTCGCGGGCTCAGCAACCCCTCGACAGAACCGCCGGCGCACTGATGGCCGCCTTCGGTGTGCGCCTACTCTGGGTCTTTGATTGAGCTTCAAGTCGCGGGACGCTACTGAACCGACATGCCCATCGCCCAGACTGACCTTGAAACTATCCTTCGCGAAGGCTTCCCCGACGCCGAGATCGTGATCGAGGATCTTGCCGGCGACGGCGACCACTATAAGGCTCGCATCGTCTCGGCCGCCTTCGCCGGCCTGCCTCGGGTGCGCCAGCACCAGCTGGTGTATGCCGCGCTCAAGGGCAAGATGGGCGGCGAACTCCACGCCCTCGCGCTCGAGACGTCGACGCCAACTTGACCTGGCCGAGCTTGACCTAAAGGGCCCGGCTCCCTAGCTCTGGGGCGACAGTTTTGCGCCGAAGGGCCACCCGATGACCGAGACCACGACCGCCGATCCGATCCACGACTTCATCGCCAGCGCCGTGGCGGGCCATTCCGTCGTGCTGTTCATGAAGGGCGTTCCTGAGCAACCGCAGTGCGGCTTCTCCGCAGTCTGCGTGCAAATCCTCGACCATTTGGGAGCCGACTTCGTGGGCGTCAACGTCCTGCAGAGCGACGAGCTGCGCCAAGGCATCAAGACCTTCTCGGACTGGCCAACCATCCCGCAGCTTTATGTGAAGGGCGAGTTTGTCGGCGGAGCCGATATCGTCCGCGAGATGTTTCAGTCGGGCGAGCTGAAGACTATGCTGTTTGACCAGGGTTTGCTGGAAGCATAGCCTTGCGCACGCGCCATGCGTTCCTGACGGCATGAGCCGACTTCTAGAACCACCGCAAGGCCGCAAGGTTTTCACGCTTCGGTTCTATCCAACTACCGCCGACATCGACGAAAACGGCCATGTGAACAACGTGGTCTATCTCCGTTGGGCCCAAGATCTCGGCGTGGCCCACTGGCAAAGCCTTGCTCCGGCCGATGCTCTAACCACCTGGGCGTGGGTCGCGCTGCGCCACGAGATCGATTACCGCCGCGCAATCTTGCCCGGTGAGGCCGGCTTTGGCCGCACCTGGGTCTCTGCGACCGCCGAGGGCGCGCGCTTTGACCGTTTCATCCGCATTGACGCCGCTGACGGCGCCATGTGCGCCCAGGTCATCACCACCTGGGTGCTGATCGAACAGGCCACGGGGCGGCCCAAGCGGGTCCCACCCTGGATGCTGGAGCTGTTCACCTAGGATCCAGGTCTAAGCTTGCGATTGAAGAAATCGAGCGTCGCCTCAGTCCGATGCTTCAAAGGCTTCGACGTCCAACCGGTGCGGTGGCGAAGGCCCGGATAGGTCATCATGTCGAACGGGATCGCCAGCTGCTGCAGCCGGTAGATCACCCGTGTGGAGTTCTCGAAGATGACGTTGTCGTCGGCCATGCCATGGACCAGAAGCAGCGATCCGGGCCGCATGTTCACCAGACGCTCCGTCACCTGTGACAGCCGATAGCCCTCAGCATTGTCGGCCGGCGTGCCCATGTAGCGCTCGGCATAGGCGGTGTCGTAGAGCGTCCAATCGGTCACGGGCGCGCCGGCTACGCCCGCTGCGAAGGGTGAATTGGGGACAGTCAGCAGCATCAGCGTCATGTAGCCGCCGTTGGAATACCCGGTGACACCGAGCTTGGCGGGATCGACGAACGGAAGCGTCTTCAAATAGGCCGCGCCCGCCAACTGATCTTCCACATCTGGCCCGCCCGTCCGCCGGTCAATCGCCGTCTTGAAGGCGACGGAGCGGTTAGGCGTGCCGCGATTGTCGATGCTGAAGAGGATGTAGTCCGCGTCGAGCAAGAGTTGATCGGCTGGACTGCTCCAGTGCTTCTCCACCAACGCCGAGGCTGGTCCGCCATAGACCTGGACGATCACCGGGTAACGTTTCTTGGGGTCGAAGCCGAAGGGCGTGCGCATCGACCAGTGCAAGGTCTGACCGTCGGAGGCCTTGATTGTTCCGAATTCCGGCGTCCGAAGGTGTTCGAGGTATGGATAGAACGGATGGCCCGCGGCCAGCGGATTCTCCTCGATCCAGCGAACGAGGGTCCCGTCAGCTTTGAACAAACCCGTGCGCGGCGGGGTCTTGGGATCGGAGTAGCTGCCAGCAAACGTGCCGCCCGCCTTGGCGACGTTGGCCGACCACCAGCCGCCGGCCGGCGTCAGGGGCTTGGGCTCCCCGGGTTTGGCGTAGGAGATTTCATAGAGCCGTCGCTCGATCGGAGTGTCCTTGCTGGCGCCGAAAATGGCCACCTGGCGCGCCTCATCGACGCCTTCCAAGTCTGCCACTGGCCATTCGCCGCTCGTCACCTGGCGCAAGAGCTTGCCGTTGCCGGTGATTAAATAGAGGTGTTTGTTCCCGCTGCGCTCCGACGACCACAGGAAGCTGCCGTCCTTGAGTGGCTTGAGGTCCTCGCTGAGCGGGACCCAGTGCGGGCTGGTCTCGGTCAGGATTACCTTCGCCGCGCCCGTCACCGGATCGACGGCCAGCAGGTCGAGACGCTTCTGATTCCGAGTTAGGCGCTGGACATAGAGGGTCTTGCCGTCCTTCGCCCAATCGGCGCGTCCCAAATAGATATCTGGGTTCGATCCCAGGTCGACCTTGACCCGCGCACCGCTTGCCACATCAGCTACATAGAGCTCGATCACCGCATTTGGGCGGCCGACGCGCGGATAGCGCTGATGGACGACCGTGCCGCCCTCGGCTCCGATATCCACGCGGTCGATGATGTCGACACCGGATTGGTCGACATGCGTCATCGCGATCTTCGTTTCGTCTGGGGACCACCAATAGCCGGTGAAGCGGTGAAGCTCCTCCTGCGCGATGAACTCAGCTGTGCCCCAGCTCTTCAGCTCTGATCCACCCTTGGTCAGTGGCCGCTCTGCACCGCCAGAAATCGGCATCAGGTAAAGGTTGTCGTCCCGCACGTAGGAGACAAAGCCACCCTTTGGCGAAATCTTGCCGTCGACCTCATCGCCAGGCGTCTGCGTCAGCCGTCGCGTCTGGCCGCTGGCGCGCTCGTACAGCCAAAGGTCGCCCTGCACCGGCGCCAGTATGTATTTGCCCTGTTCGTCCCAGTGGTACTCGACGATACCGCGGGTCCGAAGGCCCAACCGCTCGCGCCGGCTTTTCTCGGCCTCGGAGAGCTCGTGGTTGTCCGGCGACAGTGCGCGACCGTCGATGAGCAAATGAGCGGCGCCGCCCTTCACGTCCGCGATCCAGAGGTCCGTGACGTCCACGTCGTCGGCCTTGGCCTTTAGATAGGTCACCGCCGAGCCGTCTGGCGCAAGCGCGACACCACGCGCCTGAGGCCCTGAAAGGTCAGGGCTCGCAAACACCCGGTCAGGTGTCAGGACGTCGGCGTGGGCGATGCTCAAGGACATATAGGCGGCCACCGCTGCTAGGACGAGTTTCATGGAATCCCCAGACAAATTCGCTCGGACCACACCGGAAAGTCGCGGATTTGCCAAGGGGCGTCAGAACGCAGAGCCAATCCAGGGCGCGATAGGGTTCAAGAGGAAGATCGGCACATTCGCCGCCAAACCAAGCTCTTCCCAGGTGAAGGTCAGCTCAGTCTGGCCTTTGACGGAAGATTTGCAGGCGTCGACGTGTTTGCGCCCAAACGCCAGGGCGACGCCATCGCCTCGCCGTTCCACGTAGAAGGCCAGGCCCGCCTTGGCTGTGCAACCATTGGACGCAACTCTGACCCTCAAGCCCTCGCGGTCCCTTCGCGCAGCGTAAAGCGGCTCCAGCTCGCCAAGCGACAACGGCCTGGACGTGACCAACGGCGCCTCAGACCCGGTCGCGCAGCCTCCCAGAGCCAAAGCCGCCAATACGAAGAGCCTGCGATCCATGCCGCGCACTCCGCCATATTGAGGCCCAAAGCAAAAGGCCCCGGATCGCTCCGGGGCTTTCGCAAACGTCGATCGCTTGTGGCGTCGCTAGGACGCGTAGAATTCAACGACGAGGTTCGGTTCCATCTTCACCGGATACGGCACCTCGGAGAGCTCCGGGATGCGGACGAACTTGGCGGTCATGCCCTTACCGTCCATTTCGATGTAGTCGGGCGTGTCACGCTCGGCCGACTGCAAGGCTTCCAGCACCAGCGCCATGTTGCGCGAACGCTCGCGCACCGTAACCACATCGCCCGGCTTCACGCGGTAAGACGGAATGTTCACCCGCTTGCCGTTCACCAGCACGTGGCCGTGGTTGACGAACTGACGCGATGCGAACGGGGTCGGCACGAACTTGGCGCGGTAGACGATCGCGTCCAGGCGGCTTTCCAGCAGGCCGATCAGGTTTTCCGAGGTGTTTCCCTTGCGGCGAGCTGCCTCGTCGTAGATCCGGCTGAACTGCTTTTCGGTCAGGTTGCCGTAGTAGCCCTTCAGCTTTTGCTTGGCGCGCAGCTGCAGGCCGAAATCGGAAACCTTTTGCTTGCGGCGCTGACCATGTTGGCCGGGGCCGTAGGCGCGCTTGTTGATCGGGGACTTCGGGCGACCCCAGATGTTTTCGCCCATCCGGCGGTCGAGTTTGTACTTGGCGCTATGGCGCTTGGACATATCGTTCTCTTCTTCGACCCGAGCCGGCCCTCCCGAAGGTGGAAGCGCAATCTCAACGGCGGCGTTCGCGTCAACCCGTCATAGCTCCGCGTCCGCAAGTTTCCCGGCGGCGTGGAAGGCGGCGGGTATGCCCACCAGTCCCTGCAGAGTCAAGTTTTGGCGGTTCTCGCGACCAGAGCCTGGGCAGCGTCCTGCGCTTGCGCCCACCACAGCTTGACCATCTCGCCGGCCGGGCCTGGCTTTGCGAGCTTGACGGCCTGGCCAGCCCACAGCGACATCAACTCCGGATCACCCGCCTTGTCCGCCGCAGCTCGCATCGCCTGGGTAAGCCGATTCTGCACAGGATAGGCCGGCACGTCCTCTTGAACCTCGCGCATCTCGCGGACGAACCGGTTTTCGAGACCACGGGCATAGCGACCTGAGAAGGCGCGGGTTAGACGGGTGGCGTCGTCTGGCGCGTCCTGCAATGCGGCTTGCCAGGTCGGGCCTATGATCGCCTCATCGGCCTGCAGAAAAGCGCTCCCCATTTGTACGGCGCTAGCACCTAGCGCCAATGCGGCGGCGACACCGCGCCCGTCCATGATTCCGCCCGCCGCAACCACGGGCAGGTCCACGGCTGCGAGTACCGTCGCAACCAGCGCCATGGTCCCCACGGAGCTCGCTTCAATGTCCGCCAGGAAGTAGGCATGGTGGCCGCCAGCCTCGAAGCCCTGAGCGCAGATTCCGTCCGCTCCGACCTCGGCCCAAGCCACCGCCTCGGCGACGGTATTGGCCGTACCGACCACATAGCTGCCAGCGGAATGAAGGGCGTCGACCTGGGCCCGCGTCAGGATCGAGAAGCTGAAGGAAGCGACCGGCGGGGCGGCTCGTGTCAGGGCCTCCAGTTGGGCGTCGAAGACCTGCGAATAGCGGTTCGGATGATCTGGGACGTCAAGGCCCAGCTCGGCGTACCACGAGGCGAGACGCACCAGGGCCGCATCCACTTCCGCAGGCTCCGGAGTCGCTGCCGGCGACATCAAGAGATTGACCCCAAACGGGGCGTCGGTCCGGGCCCGGATCGAGTCCACTACCGCGCCCATCTCGTCAGGTGCAACGCCCGCTGCTGCCAGATTCCCAAGGCCCCCCGCTTGGCTAACTGCAACGGTCATGGCGTCGAATGTCGCGCCGGCCATCGGCGCCTGGAGGATCGGGATTGGCAGACTGTTCAGAATGTCCCGAAAGCTCATGCCTCGCCCTCTGCTTTGGCAACCTTCTGGCTCGCGAGCTTGGCCAACACCCGTCCGCGCCCCTTCGAAAGCGCAGTCACAACGCCGCGGAACGTGCGCACCTCCTGGTCGGAGAAGCTCGCCCGTCCGAGCGCCGAGCGCAGGTTCTGCACCATCGAGGGTCTTTTCTCCGGTGGGTGGAAGAAGCCGGCGTTGTCCAACTCTCGCTCGAAATGTTCGTAGAGCCCCAGCATGGATGCGCCATCGGCCGGCAGCGGGCCTTCGCGAAAGGCTGGCGGCGCGTCTTGCGCTACTGTCATCCGCCACTCATAGGCGTTGATGGCCACCGCCTGGGCGAGGTTCAGTGACTTGAACCGGTCGTCGACGGGGAGCGTCACCACGGCTTGGCATAGTGCGATATCGGCGGTCTCGAGCCCGGCTCGCTCGCCGCCGAACATTAGACCGACCTTCAAACCCTCGCCGATCGCCGCCACCAGGTTGCTGGCTGCAACGCGGGGCGTAAGCACGGGCAGTTGCAACTCCCGTGGCCTCGCAGTCGTTGCATAAATAAGATTGAGGTCCGCGACTGCATCTTCCACCCGATCGAACACCCTTGCAGCGTTCAAGGGCCAATCGGCGCCAGAGGCAGATGCCCAGGCCCGCTCCTGGGGCCAACCGTCCCTGGGATTCACCAGGCGCAGCTCGGACAAGCCGAAGTTCGCCATTACGCGGGCGGCCGCGCCGATGTTCTCACCGAGCTGCGGCGCGTTCAGAATGATGACAGGTGCTGCAAGTGAGGCTTCAGCCATGACCCGGTTACAATCGCTTGGCGCCCGAAGTGCAAGCCTCGGCAGACGCGAACTCCTTTTTGGCTGCGCCAGTTTGTCGTTGGCGGCTTGCGCCCGTACCTCGACAATGACGTCCTCGCGCACCCCCAAGCTCGACATGAAGGGTCTTGATTCAGGCGTGGCGGAGATCGCCGCTCGCGCCGCGCCAGGGGTTCTCGGCTTTGGCCTAAGAAATCTGGAAAGCGGCGAGTTCTGGGTGCGGTTGGGCGTGCATCCTTTTCCAATGCAGAGCGTCTTCAAGCTTCCACTTGGCGCAGCCGTGCTCTCTGAAATCGATGCGGGACGGCTCGGGCTGAGTGACGTTCTCACAATCCCCGCCGAGGAGCTGTCGCCATCCTGGTCGCCCATCGCGGACGCATGGCCAGGGCAAACGACCTACTCAGTCCTGGACCTTCTCGAGGCAGCGGTCGCCAACAGTGACAACACCGCCGCCGACCTCCTCATGAAACGCATCGGTGGGCCCGGCGCGGTCACCGCGTGGCTGCAATCGAAGAAGGTCGATGATGTCCGCGTTGACCGCTACGAGCGCGAGGTTCAGCCCGCTGTCTACGGCATGGCCTCCTTCCGTCCCGCCTGGAAAGGCGATGTGGCGTTCAGCGCCGCTAGAGCCACCGTTTCACCGGCGAAGCGCCGGACGGCTATGCTTGCCTACATGGCCGACCCGCGGGACACCTCAACGCCGCGCGGAATGCTTGGCTTTCTGCGGCTGCTCGATGAACGCGCCCTCCTCTCAGAGGCTTCAACTAACCGACTGCTGACGATCATGAGCAACAGTGCGCGGATCAGCGACCGCCTCAAAGCCGGGCTTCCGAAGGACGCCACTTTTGCCCACAAACCCGGCACGTCGGGCACGGACCAGGGCCTGAACGCGGCCTTCAATGACGTGGGCATTTTCACGTTGGCGGACAAACGGCGATACGCTGTCGCCGCCTTTCTGAGTGGCTCCACAGCTCCGGAAAAGGAGCGCAGCGACCTCTTCGCCGACCTCGCCCGCCTGTCTGTGCGCAGCGTCGGCTAGGCGCCATTCGCCCATCGTGGACCTCCAGCCTTTGCGTCCGCGTCGGCGGAGGCTATACGGCCCCAAACTTAGTTTCGCGCGGAGCGCCTGCCCCTCATGGCAAAGATCAAAGTCGCCAACCCGGTCGTCGATATCGACGGGGACGAGATGACGCGGATCATCTGGCAATGGATCAAGGACAAGCTGATCTTCCCCTTCCTTGATATCGAGCTCGACTATTACGACCTGGGGATGGAGCACCGCGACGCCACCGACGACAAGGTGACGATCGATGCAGCCGAGGCGATCAAACGCCACGGCGTTGGCGTGAAGTGCGCCACGATCACGCCCGACGAAGCCCGGGTGAAAGAATTTGGCCTCAAGCAGATGTGGAAGTCGCCCAACGGCACGATCCGTAACATCCTGGGCGGCGTCGTCTTCCGCGAGCCGATCATCTGCAAGAACGTTCCGCGCCTGGTCCCCGGCTGGACCCAGCCGATCATCATCGGCCGCCACGCCTACGGTGACCAATACCGCGCCACCGACTTTAGGGTTCCGGGTCCAGGTAAGCTTACGGTCACCTGGAAGGGTGACAACGGCGACACCATCGAGAAGGACGTCTTCACCTACCCCAGCGCGGGCGTGGCGATGACCATGTACAACCTCGATGACTCCATTCGCGATTTCGCGCACGCCTCGTTCGGCTACGCCCTGGCTCGCAAATATCCGCTTTATCTCTCCACCAAGAACACCATCCTCAAAGCCTACGACGGTCGGTTCAAAGACATCTTCCAGGAAGTCTATGACGCTGCCTACGTCGACCAGTTCAAGGCTGCCGGCCTGACCTACGAGCATCGTCTGATCGATGACATGGTGGCCGCCGCGATGAAGTGGTCGGGTGGATACGTCTGGGCCTGCAAGAATTACGATGGCGACGTGCAGTCCGACACTGTTGCGCAGGGCTTCGGTTCCCTTGGCCTGATGACGTCGGTGTTGATTACCCCGGACGGGAAGACCATGGAGGCTGAGGCCGCACACGGAACGGTCACCCGCCACTATCGCCAGCACCAGAAGGGCGAAAGCACCTCGACCAACTCCATCGCCTCGATCTTCGCGTGGACCCAGGGCCTGAAGCACCGCGCCAAACTCGACGACAACGCCGAGCTGACCCGATTTGCCGACATCCTCGAGAAGGTCTGCGTTTCGACTGTGGAAAGCGGCTCGATGACGAAAGACCTGGCGCTGCTGGTCGGCGACACCCAGGGCTGGCTGACTACCGAGGGCTTCATCGACAAGGTCGCAAGCAACCTCGAAAAGGCGCTCGCCGCCTAATCAGCGGTATCTGGACGCCATCATCGGTTCGTTCTTTCTTCGTTCCATGACGTTGCTACGCTGGTGCGGGAACGAGGATACGAGCGATGACCATTGGCTACATCGACCCTGCGAGCGGTGTCCCATACTCAAAAATGAAGGCCGGATGAGTCCGGGCTTTCCAAGTTGGTCAGCGCACGCATGGCGGGCTTGACTAGAGCGTTAGAGCCGCCTTCACCGCCGCCAGCCCATCGGCCGCCTTTGCTCCGTCTGGCGCGCCACCTTGAGCGAAGTCGGGACGCCCGCCTGCCCCCTGCCCACCCATGGCGACGACAGCCGCCTTGGCGAGTTCGACCGCGTTAAACTTCGCTTGGGCGGAGCCCGTCACTGCCACGGTGACCGCGGCCTTGCCCTCAGCAGATCCGACGAGGACGATGACACCATCGGGCAGCCGCTTCTTAAACTCCTCGGCGATCGGCCGAAGGTCTTTACCGCCGACACCCTCCATCACGCGCGCCAAAACCATTACGCCGCCGATTTCCTCCGGCCCGCTCGCAGCTGCGCTGCCGCCACCACCCATGGCGAGCTGGCGCTTTGCATCGCCGAGTTCTTTCTCGAGCTGTCGGCGTTGTGCCTCCAGCGTGGCGACCCGCGCTGGAACTTCCGAGACCGGAACTTTGAACTGATCAGCCAAGCCCTTGGAGACTGCGGCCTGGTCCAGCAGCCATCGGCGTGCGGCCTCCCCAGTCAGCGCCTCGATCCGACGCACCCCAGCCGCGACGCCCTGCTCCTGTACGACTTTGAACAACGCTATATCGCCGGTGCGTGCGACATGGGTTCCGCCACAGAGTTCGACCGAATAGGCGCCCTGCCCGGCAAGCGCTTCGCCCAGCGTCAGCACACGGACGGTCTCGCCATATTTCTCGCCGAACAGCGCCATCGCGCCGGCCGCCATCGCTTCCTTGGGCGCCATCAGCTGGGTTTGCGCCGGAAGGTTCTGACGGACGACGACGTTCACTTCGGCTTCGATCCGGTCGATTTCCTCAGGCGTCACGGGCGCGCCATGGCTGAAGTCGAAGCGGATTCGCTCGCCGTCGACCATCTGGCCCTTCTGGGTCACATGCGGTCCTAGCACATTCCTTAACGCCGAATGCAGCAAGTGGGTCGCAGAGTGGTTGGCGCGGGTCTGTGCACGACGATCTGCATCAACCGCCAGCCGCACGCGGGCGCCAGGCTTCAGCACGCCCTCCAGAATCTCAAGATGGTGGACGAAAAGATCGCCGGCCTGCTTCTGCACGTCTGTCACGCGAGCGCGGCCGCGCTCCCACTCAACTTCGCCCTGATCACCCGCCTGGCCGCCACTCTCGGCGTAGAAGGGCGTCCGATCGAATACCGCCTGGACACTTGCGCCAGCCACGGCACCGTCGATCACTCGGCCTTCATCGACGATGGCCAGCAATTCGGCGGTGATCTCGATCTGGTCATAGCCCTCGAACCGGCTGGGGCCGAGCCGTTCACGAATGGCGAACCACTCTCCTGCCGCGGCCACCTGTCCCGAGCCCGTCCAAGCCTCGCGCGCCATTTCCTTCTGACGAGTCATAGCCGCATCGAAGCCCTCGAGGTCAACCGTCAGCCCTTTGGTGCGAACGGCGTCCTGGGTGAGGTCCAGCGGGAAGCCATAGGTGTCATAGAGCTTGAACGCGGTCTCGCCCGAAAGGATTTCGCCCTCGGCAAGGCCGGCGGTCGCCTCGTCCAACAGGCTCATGCCGCGTCCAAGCGTTCGGCGGAAGCGTTCTTCTTCCTGGCGTAGAGTGTCGACAATCGCGGGCTCCGCGCGCTTCAGCTCCGGATAGGCCTCGCCCATCTGCTCGATCAGCGTCGGTGCAAGACGATGCATCAGCGGGTCGACCGCGCCCAGCAAGTGAGCGTGGCGCATGGCTCGGCGCATGATCCGGCGGAGCACATAGCCGCGGCCCTCGTTGGACGGCGTCACGCCGTCAGCGATCAGGAAGCTCGAAGAGCGCAGGTGGTCAGCGATGACTCGGTGCGAGGGGCCGTTTGACGATCCACCCACGCCACCGACTAACTCGCGGCTGGCGGCGATAATCGCTTGAAAGAGGTCGATGTCATAGTTGTCGTGCACGCCCTGCAAAACGGCAGCGATCCGCTCCAGGCCCATGCCGGTATCGATCGAGGGCTTAGGTAGGTTGGTGCGATCGCCATTGGCCATCTGCTCGTACTGCATGAAGACCAGGTTCCAGATCTCCACGAAGCGGTCGCCATCCTCGTCGGGGCTGCCGGGCGGGCCGCCCGGAATATGAGCACCGTGGTCGTAGAAGATCTCCGAACAGGGGCCGCAGGGGCCGGTGTCGCCCATTGACCAGAAGTTGTCCGAAGTGGCGATGCGGATGATCTTTTCGTCTGGCAGGCCGGCGATCTTCTTCCAGAGCGTCGCAGCGTGCTCGTCCTCGGCGTAGACGGTGACCAACAGCTTTTCGGCCGGGAGTTCGAACTCCTTGGTGAGCAGCTCCCAGGCAAACTCGATCGCGCCTTCCTTGAAGTAGTCGCCGAAGGAGAAATTCCCCAGCATCTCGAAGAAGGTGTGGTGGCGGGCCGTATAGCCGACGTTATCGAGGTCGTTGTGCTTGCCGCCGGCGCGAACGGATTTCTGCGACGAGGCGGCGCGCGGCCAAGGCGGAGCTTCGGCGCCGGTGAAGTAGTTCTTGAACGGCACCATGCCCGCGTTGACGAACAACAGGGTGGGGTCGTTTTGCGGAACCAGGGGGGCTGAGGCGATGATAGCGTGATCCTTCTGCTGGAAGTAGTCCAGGAAGTGACTGCGGATCTGGTTCAGGCTCGCCATGAATCTTGCGCTTACATCTAAGACGTTGATCAGAGGGGGTTGTCGCCCCCGCCGCCCCTAGGCGGGGAAGGACGTTCGTTTACGGGACTCGCCGCGAAAGGAAAAGGACGCCCGGGGCGAACCCGGACGTCCTTGCTCCAAAGTCGAGCGGCGCGTGGGGTGACGCTGCGGGCCCGTTGGCGGGGAGGCCCGCGGCGGTCGCAGCGCCCGGCTGGAGAGTGAGGGTTATTCGTCGTCCGGCACAGGACCGCCAACCAGAAGCTCTTCTGCGATCACCGCCTTGGCGCCGCGAACGGCTTTTTCGATATCGGCAGCGATGTCGGGATTGGCCTTGAGGAAGTCGCGGACGTTGTCGCGGCCCTGGCCAATGCGCTGGCTCGAATAGGAGAACCATGAGCCGGACTTCTCGATGACGCCGGCCTTGACGCCCAGATCGATGATCTCACCCAGCTTGGAGATCCCCTCGCCGTACATGATGTCGAACTCCACCTCGCGGAAAGGCGGAGCGACCTTGTTCTTGACCACCTTCACACGGACATTGTTGCCGATAATCTCATCGGCGCGCTTCACCGAGCCGGTGCGGCGGATGTCGAGGCGCACGGAGGCGTAGAACTTCAGTGCATTGCCGCCGGTCGTGGTCTCCGGCGAGCCGTACATCACGCCGATCTTCATTCGAATCTGGTTGATGAAGATCACCAGGGTGTGGGTCTTGGAGATCGAGGCGGTGAGCTTGCGCAGCGCCTGGCTCATCAAACGCGCTTGGAGGCCCGGAAGGCTGTCGCCCATCTCGCCTTCGATTTCAGCGCGCGGCGTCAGCGCCGCCACCGAGTCGATAACGATGATGTCCACCGCGCCGGAACGGACCAGGGTGTCAGTGATCTCCAACGCCTGTTCGCCGGTGTCGGGCTGGGAGACCAGGAGTTCGTCCAGGTCAACGCCCAGCTTGTGGGCGTAAGACGGATCGAGCGCGTGCTCGGCATCGACGAAGGCCGCGGTGCCCCCAGCCTTCTGGACCTCGGCCACCACGTGCAGCGCCAGCGTCGTCTTGCCGGAGCTTTCCGGTCCGTAGATTTCGACGATCCGACCCTTGGGCAGGCCACCGATGCCAAGCGCCATATCCAAGCCCAGCGACCCCGTCGACACGGACTCGATCTCCACGATCTTGCCCTTGTCGCCCAGCTTCATCACCGAGCCTTTGCCGAAGGCTCGATCAATCTGGGCTAGCGCCGCTTCCAGAGCGCGCTGCTTATCGCCGTCTTCTTTACCCACGAGCTTCAACGCCGTTGCCATGTTCCCAACCCTCTATCCCACGATTCCGCCAACCGGGCCGTCACTTCGTCACCGCGGCATAACTCAGTTGTACCTATTTTGTTCAGGTTGGCAAGATGTTCTCATTTGCGGGCGATGGGGGTATAGCGAAGAGGGATCGATGAACACGTGGGCACCACAAGGACCGAGTGGGCGCGAATAGATACGACCCGCCTTTCAGTTGGGTGATGGATGTCAATCCAGTCTGAATTCTGTAACAGCGCACGGTTTACTTCGGCTTTTGCAGGCCTCGAAGAAACGCCGGATTAACGGCGTATAATACCTCTTGACGGTCCGGCCCGATCTCCGCCTCGAGGCGGCGGAAGTCATAAGCCTCGTCGTAAATAAAGATGGGATGTCCATCTTGACGCGCGATCCCCAGGAATCCGTACCAAAGGAGCAAGTCGACTGCGCGGGCAGCAGGCATACCCAGGTTGTAGCCGCTCAAAATGTTCTCGACCTCGCCCTCTGTCAGCAAATCTGGCTTGCCAATGAACCCGTAAAATACGCCCTCAGGCGTACCGGCCACGTCCCGCATCTCAAACCCAAAGTCCGACACCAGATAGAGCGACATCTGGCGCAGGCCCTCCTCCACATCGCTTGGCTCGACGACGCCGTGACCTCGGTTGATGGCGAAAGATAAGGTGCGCTCACATAGGTCGATCAAAAATCTCGGTCTTCGGAGCGATCCTTCGATTAGCTGATTAATGGCGTCAGTTTTCCCCATCCGCGGGTTAATGGCGGACCACGCTTCGTTCTGTCGAGCTACGTCCACGCTACTAACCACCCGCTGCTTCAAGAGGTGATGTAGTTGTTCGGGGTCGGACCAATCGACCTTAATTGGATTGTATTTTCCGCGGTCTGAGGTGGACTGAACCAAGAGTTCGTAAATATCGCTTCTCAGGAAGACTAAATGCCGGAGATCGGTCTTCTTCTTGGATAGATCGCGACGAATTCTGTTCAGAACTTCAATCAAATGCCGAATGGTTGAAACGTCGTGCTCCTCCACGCGGAGAGGCGGCCATCCTTTATCCAGGTCGTCGATTAATACGACAATCTCGTCGAAATAGTCCGCGAACGAAACAACGGTGTCTCGAAGCTTCGGAATTGGCTCTTCATACATTATATTTGTAAGTTGAGCTTTCAACTTGACGCCGGTCTCTGCCGACTGAGCTGTCCGGATCACCGTTCGGACCGCCGACTCTAGTCTGGATGTGAAGTCGCCCGAGACCAGGCTTTCATTCAACGAAAACTCTTGCTCCACCGATCGGATACGTTCCTGAAGGCCAAAATCGTTGCGCGCCCGCGGGAGGATGACCTCCCTCATCTTCAGTATGATTTCGATGTATAAGATGTACTGCCAGAACGCAGCAATTGTGTGGTCGAAACCCACGTTGGCTACTGATAGTAGCGCCTCCCGCATTTCACTAAGATTGTGGGCGGCGGGACGTAAGTCGACAATGCACCGACGTCGGTCCTTTCCAAGCGCTTCGGATACTTGGAAGAAGACAGCTGATTTGCCGGATCCCTTTCGCCCAACGACGATTGCGCCCTCTGCCCGTAGGGCCCTTGAATACTCCGCAGTTTCAATGAAGTAATATTTCAACTTCTGCGTTTCTTGTTCGGCAGCGGGCGATCCTAAATCTATTTCTCCCAAAATACCCGCGCCTTCCGCACGAGATCTACCAGTATCCGTCTGATTCCATACAAGAACTTTGGCGCAATATTCCTCGACGTGCTTTACGGTTTCAGCGCGATACGTGGAGTTTGTGACGTAATCCCTATAATCCAGAGGAACCGGGCTATTTTCGTATTGGATCATCATGGCATCAACGTTGAAGCCATGGGATAAACCCAACAAGAAGGCTGCTCGCAGGTTATTAGACCGCGAGTCAACTATGTCACTTCCAAGGAGAGGCAAGATAACCCCGGACGACGATGAAATTTCAGTTATCGCTTTGGATGCGGAGAGTCTGGGGGTATCGGAGGGATCAAAGGATCTATAATTTACACTTGAGTTCTCGACAGAGTTAAAAATATGGTTTCTAAAATCCGTCTTGCGAAGAGTGTCTAGTATAAATAGCGGCTGAATGTGATCTTTTGGTTTTAAGTAATTATTTGCCCAACTTAGGTTTGGCCAATCTTCTAATAACTTCGAAAGTTCATCTGAATTGCTGTAGGTCAACCATCCCAGGGTATCGAATATACCCATCTGCTGGATGCGCTCGACGGCTCGATCGATCGCAGCATTGACGGTAGGGATCACCGGCTTGCCGAGCGCGATCCCATAGCCGAGCTCGTAGAACACGTTGTGGTTCGGGTAAGTGACGTCTGCGATCAGGACGTCAGCATCGCTCACCTGCTTGCGCACGAAATCGTCGAGCTTGAAGCCGATGATATTCATCCCCTCCCACGGCAAGAGGGAGAGCTGCTTCTGCTTAGAAAGCTCAGTGGCGCCCAGTATGGCGTCTGTAATGGGTGGATGCCCGGCGGGATAAGCGAAAAAGCCCCGTGCCGCCATCGTTCGTATCCCCAGGGAATCGCAACCTGCTTTTTATCTTTAAGCCGATCACGGAGGCAATTAGTGAAGCCCGAAGGAGTAGCACCTTATGGATTCGAGTGCGGGCTCCACCTCAACATCGAACGTCTCAGACAGATCCGCTTATGGTGCCCCCGCCATTTGCGATAAGATTGGATAGGGCCGCGCGGAGGTTCTAGCTGGATATTGCGCCGGGACGCCACGCTTCTTGTGAGGTGGCGCCGGTTCTCCACACAGCCTGGCGGCTTGGCTAAGGTCGGTTCAGGTTCAGATCATGCCGCCAGCTTGTGCTCGGGGTTGGCCCTATCCG
>JAYUBY010000181.1:0-2222 GCA_043740635.1 Alphaproteobacteria bacterium | reverse complement strand
TGGCGCGATCCGGTACGCCGTCCCACGTGTGGCGCCGCCAGGAGCGAGCCCCAGGACCAGGCCCGGCCGCTCATAGGTGCCGCGGTGGTGAACTGAGTAGATGCAAAATGCCCGCCTGCGGCCATACAGAGTCGCGGGGGCCCGCTCGGCGAACGCAAAACCCGGTCGCCACATCAAGCTGCCGTAGCCGAAGACCCAAAGCTCGTCCGACATCCCGCCCCGCTGTAAGAAGCCCCATGTCTCTGCCTCATCCTCTTCCGCCCCGCAAATTCCGTCGCCTCGGCCTGTGGCTTCCCTTCGCCGCGCTCGGCGTGCTCATCGGTGGCTGGAGTGCAGCCTGGGTTTGGGCGCGAGGCCAGGTGGAGCACCGAATGGACACCACCGTTCAGGCGCTTGGCCAGGCGGGCTACCAGCTCTCCTGGAAGGAGCGGATCGTCGGAGGCTATCCCTTTCGGATGGATGTTACCCTGACGGAACCTCGGGTGCGAGAACCGTCGGGCTGGGCGCTTGAGGCACCGCGAATCGAGGCCGAGGCCCCGATGCACGCGCTCGGCAGTTGGCTCATCGCCGCGCCCAACGGGATTACCTTCGTGCGCCCCTTAGGCGGCCCTGTGGCGGTCCAGGGCCAGTTGATCCGGGCCAGCCTCACCCACATGGGCCAGCACCCGCCAAGTTTCTCGTTTGAAGGCGTTAAGCTAACCTTCGCGCCTCAAGCAGGCGCCCAGCCCTTCGCGCTCAGCACCGCCGAGCGTGTGGAATTCCACCTTCGCGCCGGCCCAGACGACGAGGGCGGTGTCTTCGCCACGGTCGACGGCGGCAAGGCACGGCTCTCGGGTCTCTTCGCGCGAGTGGCCGGCGAGAAGCCGATCGCCATTGTCTGGAACGCGACCCTTTCGAAGATGAGCGCCCTCAGTGGCAAGACCTGGCCGCAAGCCGTACGTCATTGGTCCGACGCCGGCGGGCGGATGACGGTTCGGCAGGCCGGGATTACGGCGGGCGACGCGGTGCTGGGCGCCAACTCCGGGACGATCGGAGTGGCTGTAGACGGACGGCTTTCCGGCGTCCTCAACGTCACTCTGCGCCAGGCGCCGCGCGCACTGGGGGCGATGAGCGAAACGGGGGCGATCACCTCGGAGGCCGCAAACGCGGCCACTGTGGTCACCCTGGCTCGGCAAGGCGCGGGTGACGCCGCTCAGGCGGCGATCGAATTCCAGGCCGGCCGCACAACCCTGGGCCCGGTGGCTTTGGGCGCCGCGCCGAGGGTCTATGATCCAC
The DNA here is from genome assembly GCA_043740635.1 of Alphaproteobacteria bacterium. GTDB lineage: Bacteria > Pseudomonadota > Alphaproteobacteria > Caulobacterales > Caulobacteraceae > Phenylobacterium. The sequence continues at coordinate 947 of JAYUBY010000181.1, read as the reverse complement.
GCTGACACCGAAGGGACGCCATGGCCTCGTTTTATGACCGCTTCATCCTGCCCCGACTGCTAACCTATGCTTGTTCCGCCTCGCCGATCATGCGGCAACGGGCCAAGATCGTGCCGAGGGCCAGCGGCAGGGTTCTGGAGTTGGGGATCGGTCTGGGCCTCAATCTCAACTTCTATGACCCAGACAAGGTGACCAGCGTCACCGGTGTCGATCCGGCAGCGGAGCTTCGCGCGGCCGCCCTTGCGGCCCCGAGAGACCCGCGTCTGCAGCTCGACGTCCAAAACGGGACCGCTGAGGCCTTACCCTTCGAAGACAAGAGCTTCGACAGCGTGGTCTGCACCTATACCCTTTGTTCGGTTTGCACACCCGCCGCCGCCCTGGCGGAGGCTCGCCGGGTCCTGAAGCCCACGGGTCGCCTCTTGTTCTGCGAACACGGCCTCGCGCCTGACCTCGGCGTCGCCAAGTGGCAGCGGCGCATCGAGCCGATCTGGAAACGCATCGCCGGCGGCTGCCATCTGACACGGCCGGTCGGCGCGGCCATCACCGCATCGGGCTTTATGATCGAGGAAGCGGACAGCATGTACGTCCCGAAGACGCCCAAAATCGCGGCTTGGAACGAATGGGGTGTCGCAGCGCCCATTTGAAGTTCTGGACTTCCGCCCTTGCCGCGAGTGGTCCAGCGCTGGTTTAAATCCAAGCACCGACACTTCCAGAAAAACCGTGGCTGTTACGTTTTCGATCAGACCTGGAGTTCCGAAGTCCGAGTAAGAATCCTTGGTTGTCGCTGATGAGCTCGCCCAATCTGCCGCATCACCGTCATTGGACGGATTGTTGTAATTCTGGAGGTCTGAGGTGGCGCCGGTTCTCCACACAGCCTGGCGGCTTGGCTAAGGTCGGTTCAGGTTCAGATCATGCCGCCAGCTTGTGCTCGGGGTTGGCCCTATCCG
>JAYUBY010000180.1:0-20240 GCA_043740635.1 Alphaproteobacteria bacterium | reverse complement strand
CCTCCAAATCACAAGACCTCCATGGACTCACATCACCAACAGCGATGGAATCCCCACCAAGATCACAACCGATTCAACTCAACGGGGGACTGCGCTAGTCAATTCGCGTGTTAGGGGCGTCATGGCATCATGTATGGTTCGCCAGCTTGCAGGGTTTGCACCGCCAGGACTGCGGCGCGGAATTGCTGGCGCGATTGTCGACCTTAAGAGCCTTCCAGCACGCCTTTTGGATCCCGCGCGCCGCTCAGAGCCGTGGTCGTTTGTGCACAACGTCGGCAACGGGGACTTTCATGCAATCGGCGCGATGCAGTTGGCCAATCTTCAGGAGCACGCAGGCCTGAAAGGGGTCGACCAGGTGCTCGATATCGGCTGCGGAAACGGGCGTGTGGCGGCCCAACTCGCCCCGTTCCTGCAGGGCGGCAGCTACGTCGGCTTCGACATCTCCCGGCGGGGCATCCAGGCCTGTCGGCGGCAGTTCGGCGGCCAGCGGCACATGCGCTTCGAGCACCTCGACGTCTGGAATGGCGAATACAACGCCAGGGGCAAGGTCGCTGAGATCGACACAGTATTTCCAGCCGCGGATGCCTCGATCGATCTGGCCTTCGCCACTTCGGTCTTCACCCACATGCGAATGCCGGGCGTGAAACGGTATCTGGTAGAGGCTGCGCGCGTGCTGCGGCCTGGCGGGCGTCTGGCCTTCACGACCTTTGCGCAGGAGCCCGAGCGCGAGGCCACGGTAGAATTTCCGTTCAAACCGTTCGACGGGACCTCATCAGCAGTCGATCCGCGGTACCCGGAAAGGGCCACTGCCCATCGAAGGAAAGCGCTGGAGACGGAGGTCGAGGCGGCGGGGCTGCGGATCGCCAAGTTCCACCGCGGCTATTGGGCGCCCGGATGGGACTATGACGGCGGCCAGGACCTGTTCGTGGTGGAGAAGTCTGCCTAGCCCGGGAAAATTCCGGCACGGCTGACCGAGGCGGCGGGCGGTTTACCGAGGATCCCTGCCATCCATTTCGCCGTTGAGATGAGGGCCGGCAAATCGTAACCGGTTTCGAAGCCGGCGCGCTCCAACATGTAGACTAGGTCTTCTGTACCGATATTCCCGGTGGCGTCCGGGGCAAAGGGACAGCCGCCCAGACCCCCGCAACTGGCGTCCAACACATCAACGCCGGCTTCGACACTTGCGAAGGCGTTGGCAAGGCCCGTGTTGCGAGTGTCATGAAAGTGCATGCGCAGGCGCTGGTCGGGCGCAGCGTCACGAGTGGCTTCGACACGGCGTCGGACCAACCAGGGATCGGCGACCCCGATCGTGTCGGCAAGCGCGATCTCGGCGACGCCAGCCTCTGCCGCGGCTCGGACGATACGGATCACCTGGTCCTCAGAGACCTCACCGTCGAAAGGGCATCCGAAGGCCACTGAAATCGTCACGGTGATCGGCGGGCCTCCCTCGGCCTTTTGGCGGGCGGCGATGGCCTGCATGGCGGCGGTCTGTTCTGCGGCGGATGCCCCTTGGTTGCGGATGCCGAAGCCGTCGGTGGCGCAGACCACGACATTGGCCTCGTCGCAGCCTGCCGTGACGCAGCGGTCCCAGCCGCGTTCGTTCAGGACGAGGCCGATGCGAGAACGGCCGGAGGTGTGCGGCAGGGCGGCGGCGATTTCCTCCGCGCCGGCCATCTGGGGCACGCGCTTGGGATTGACGAAGGAGACGGTCTCGATGCGACGCGCGCCGGCGGCTTCCAGCTGTCGGATGAAGTCGAGCTTCTGGTCGACCTCCAGCAGGGCCTTCTCGTTTTGTAGGCCGTCTCGGGGCCCGACTTCGACGATCTCGATGTAGCGAGTCATAGGTCGGGCGCCTGGGGCGAGTTTGGGGCAGCTTCGTAGATGCTAAGGGCCATTTTCTTGCCGTCCGAATAGTCGAGCCCCTTCACTGTGGCTACCAGATGGGTCTTGGCCCGGTAGACGGAAAGGGCCTGTTCGAAGGCAGCCTCCTGGCGCTGTTCGACAACGGCGGGGCGATGCTCATAGATCGCTTGGGCGGCGTCTTCCGGCCCGGCGAGTTCTGTCGGCGTGCCAAGCGCAAACACCAGGCTGGGCTCGGCGTAGCCGGCGACCGTGACGGGTGCATCGGCGATGCCCTGTTCGGGCAGGAGCTGGGCTTTGGCCATGGCCTTCTCTACGCGCGACGAGAGCCAAAGCGGATTGAGGCGAGGCGCCAGTCCGGCAGCTAAAGCTGCATGGCCCACCAGACCTAGGCCTAGAGCTGCGACGACCGCCCCGTGCGGCGCCTGGCGCACCAGAAGGTAGCCACCGGCCAGGCCCGCTGCAGCAAGCAGGAGGGCAGACGGAATTGCGAATTGCAAATCCGAGGCGTCGCCATAGAGCTTGACCAGATAGAAGGTCCCGCCGGCCAACAGGATACCAACGAGCCCAGCCAGCGCCGCGCCGGTCCAACGGGTCCGCGGGCTGATGGGCGCGACTAGGGCGGCTGCGGCCAGCCAGGCCACCGCGCCGTAAGCCGGCAGCGTGTAATGCACGAGCTTGGTCGGCAGCGCTTCGAAGACCAGCCAAGTTGGTAACAGCCAGGCGAGCGCGAACCGCACGCCGGGCTCGCGCCAGCGCGTCCAGGCGGCCACCGCCGCGGCCGGTAGCAGCAGAGTCATAGGGAACATCAGGAGCGGCGCGAGCAGGGTGTGATAACCGGGAGGCGCTCCATGTGTCTCTTGGCCGCCCGCGAGTTTGGGGGCGAGGTCGCCGCCCAAGGCAGCGCTCCAAAAACCGCCATCCGTAGCGACGGTCACTGCGCCCGCCCAGGGGCCAACGATGGCGACGAAGAGGATCAGGCCCCAGATCCAATTCAACCGCCCGAGCCAGCGAGCTTTCCGTTCCAGAGCAATCAGGGCCAGGATCGTAAGTCCGGTGACCATTGGCGTGACCGGGCCCTTCACCAGAGTTCCGACGGAAATCCCCAGCCAGAACAGCAGCCAGGCGCGCTTTCCGGCCGGCGGACCGTCATGTGTTTCGGCATAGATGCGGGCGAGCGCCGCCAGCGCCAGGGTCGTGGCGCCGCAAAGCGTGGCGTCGGTCTTGGCGATCAGCGCTTCGGTTGAGAGCAGAAATGTCGTGCCCAGCATAACGCCGGCCAACATGCCGGCAGGCTCCCCGAAGAAGGCTGCCGCGCCCCAGGCGCACGCCGCTGCGGCTAACATTGCGCCCAGGAGGGACGGGATGCGATAGGCCCAGATCGCCCGGTCTTCCGGGTTTGACAGGACGGACACCGAGGCGGCCTGCAGCCAATGGATGCCGACGGGCTTCTTGAAGCGCGGCTCGTCCTGGTAGCGGATCACCACGAAGTCACGACTTTCCAGCATCTGGGCGGTCGCCTGAGCGAAACGCGATTCATCGCGGTCGAGCGGCGGGACGGCAAGCAGGCCGGGCAGGCCCGCCAGGAAAGCGACCAGGGCGGCCATGGCAGGACCGCGCCAGGTGCGGCTAAGGCGAGTCAATTGACCGTCGAGCGTCATCGCTGCCCTGATAGCACGATCCTTCCCAACGCCCGCTTTTCCGCTATGGGAGGCGTAATGGCCCGCCAATCCGTCTCCTCAAACTCGCAAACCGGGACGCTAGACATTTCTGTCGTCGTTCCTGTTTTTGATGAGGAGGGCGCAGCGCCCGCGCTGGCTCGCGAGATCGCGGCCGCATTCAAGGACCGCGACTACGAGATGATCTTCGTCGATGATGCCAGCCGCGACGGCACGCGCGCAGCGCTAAAGGCGCTTTCGGCGGAAATCCCGCAGCTTCGAGTGCTGGGGCACAGGAAGAATTCAGGTCAGAGCCGGGCGATCCGTTCGGGAATTCTGGGCGCGCGGGGCTCGGTCGTCGTGACGTTGGACGGCGACGGCCAAAACGACCCGGCAGACGGGCCGGCGCTGGTCGACGCATTGATCGCTGGACCGCCGGAGTTGGCCTTGGTTGGCGGCGAGCGGGTCAAGCGAAAGGACAGCGCCGCCAAGAAGGTGGCCAGCCGAATCGGCAATGGCGTTCGCAAGCGCCTCTTGAACGACAGCGCTAACGACACCGGTTGCGGCCTCAAGGCCTTCCGGCGAGACGCCTTCCTTAGGCTTCCCTATTTCGATCACATCCATCGCTACCTGCCGGCCCTAATGCAGCGGGAGGGCTATCAGGTCGCGTTTCGCCCGGTGAACCACCGCCATCGCCAGACGGGCGCGTCGAAATACACCAACCTGGGTCGGCTTTGGGCCTCGCTGTCGGATTTGTTTGGGGTGGTCTGGCTGCAGTCGCGAGCTCGCAATCCAGGCGGCGTCGACGAGGTCTGAAGGCTCAGGTTAAGGCGGAGAAGATCAGGGTCACCACGGCGACGTCGACGAATCTGAAGACAAAATGCAGCATGCAACCGGTCCGTGATCGAGGTTCCCGATCATGGTTAAGCAAGACCGGCGCCAGATCAGAGCGGAGACCATGGCCCTATTCTTCGACGCCGCTTGGTTCGACGCCCGCCTCGGGGAACGCGGACTTTCGCGCGATATCCTGGCTGCGGCAGCAGGGATCAACGCCGACGATCTGTCCCTGGTGTTCAAGGACCAGAGGGAGCTTTCCGCCGGGCAGGTGGCGGTCTTTGCCGAGCTGCTGGGTGTCTCTACAGACGAGGTGGCTTCCCGCGCAGGCGTGTCGACACCTGTCCCAAGTCAGAACACCTCTCCTGGCGAAAGGATTGCTGCCTTGGAACAGCGGGTGGCGATCTTGGAGGCTGAAATCGCGCGGCTGAAGGCGGGTTAGATTTCCGTCCTGGCGGCGCGACCCTTGGGTGCGCGGCGGTCGAATGAGCCGGACCATTCTGTCCGATTGTAGCTCGCCTTGGCTTCGTCATGGATCGCGGGGCCGGCGCGCAAGCCCCGGCGCTCGCCAATCACCTGGGCATCGATGGCCGCCGATCCGGCAAACCGCGAGACGCCTGGTGGGACGGTGCGCGCCGCGCTGATCGGAACCGGCAGGTTCGAAGGCTCGGCCCGCGAAGCGGGATCGGAGCGCTCCGCGTCCGCCTTGCGGCTCCGGCGGGAGCTGAACGATCGTGGAACTGGATCGATGTACAGGGTCATAGTGGGACTATCTGTGCAGGACTCGCGCCAACCGTCGAGATGCCGTTAACGCTTTCCCGCCAGTTTCTCGATCTGGGCCTGCATATCCTCCATCTGCTTGCGCAGTGCGACAAGGGCGTCGTCGGCGGGTGCGCTCGCAGTCGCGGCCGCCGGCTCGGCGCGGGGCGTTGTCGCCGGCTCTTCGGATTTCGCGTAGGCGAAGGGTGAGAACATCTTCATGGCGCGGTCGAAAAGAGCCAGGTTTTGACGCACCTGCTCGTCGAACACACTACTGCCCGGCGTGTGACCCAGCGACGTGAACTGGGTGCGCATCCGCTCCTGCTGTTGGGTGAAGCTCGCGAGCGACAGCTCAAGGTAGCTCGGCAGGAAGGCTTGCATCGAATTGCCGTAGAATCCGATCAACTGGCGCAGGAACTGGATCGGCAACAGGCTTTGGCCCTGCTGGCTCTCCTCTTCGAAGATGATCTGGGTCAGCACCGAACGGGTGATATCTTCGTTGGTTTTCGCGTCATAGACCACGAAGTCGATATTCTGCTTCACCATCTCGGACAGGTGTTCGAGCGTAACGTAGCTGGAGGAGGCGGTGTTGTAGAGCCGCCGGTTAGCGTACTTTTTGATGATGACACGCTCGCCAGGGGCGGCGGAGTCCTGGGTATCGGCCATCCCAAATCCTTTGCCGGGCCGGCGCACTGCCAACCCACTGTTTCTGCAATGCAGTATCGCGGATGCGAGCAGAATGGCAATCGGCGCCTCAGCACGCGTGGGCTTGCGGAAATCCGTCGCTCTCTCAATAGATGGGTCAGGGCCGTCTCATTAGTGCGCAGGAGTCTTCGCTGTGATCGACATCGTCATCGTTTCCGCCGCCCGCACGCCAGTCGGCTCGTTCAACGGGTCGCTCTCCAGCCTGCCAGCTCATGAACTCGGCAAGATCGCCATTCAGGCGGCGATCCAGCGCGCTGGAATCCAGGCCGCTGACGTCGGCGAAGTGATTATGGGCCAGGTGCTGCAGGCAGGCGCTGGCCAAGGGCCGGCCCGACAAGCCTCGATCAACGCCGGTATCCCGGTGGAAAGCCCTGCCTGGAGCCTCAACCAGCTCTGCGGCTCGGGTTTGCGGGCCGTGGCTCTGGGCGCGCAGCAGATCAAGGACGGTTCGGCCGACGTCGTGATTGCCGGTGGTCAGGAGAGCATGAGCCAATCGCCCCACGCTCAGAACCTGCGTGGCGGCCAGAAGATGGGCGACCTGGCCTTCGTCGACACGATGATCAAGGACGGCCTGTGGGACGCCTTCCATGGCTATCACATGGGCCAGACCGCCGAGAATATCGCCGCGCGCTGGCAAATCACTCGCGACGACCAGGACAAATTCGCCGTTGGCTCTCAGAACAAGGCCGAGGCTGCGCAAAAGTCGGGCAGGTTCGTCGGCGAGATCGCGCCCGTGACGATCAAGGGCCGAAAAGGCGACGTGGTGGTGGATCAGGACGAGTTCATCAGACCGGGTACGACGCTGGAGAGCATTTCGGGGCTGCGCCCGGCGTTCGCGAAGGATGGCACAGTGACCGCGGCAAACGCCTCGGGGCTGAACGATGGGGCTGCGGCCCTGGTCCTTATGACGGCCGAAGAAGCCCAGAAGCGCGGTCTGAGGCCGCTCGCCCGGATTGCCTCGTGGGCCCATGCCGGCGTCGACCCAGAAATCATGGGCACCGGCCCGATCCCGGCCAGCCGAAAGGCCCTGGAAAGGGCGGGTTGGGCGGTCGCTGATCTCGATCTGATCGAATCCAACGAGGCGTTTGCAGCGCAGTCGATCTGCGTCGTCCGCGACCTGGGTCTTGATCCAGTGAAGGTGAACGTCAACGGAGGGGCGATCGCCATTGGCCACCCGATTGGCGCATCCGGCGCACGGATCCTTACGACCCTCCTGCACGAGATGAGCCGCACGGACGCAACCAAGGGCCTGGCGACCCTCTGCGTCGGTGGCGGGATGGGCGTCGCCATGTGCGTCGAAAAAGTTTGATCGAAGAGTTTCCGAGCGCTGGACCAACCGGCGTCGCGGCTTAGGGAGATGACGTGAATGGCCAGAGTGGCGCTGGTCACGGGTGGAACCCGTGGCATTGGACGGGCGATAGTCGAGCGACTGTCCGCCGACGGGATCAAGGTCGCCGCCGGCTATTCGGGCAATGACGAGGCCGCCGCGGCGCTAAAGCGCGAGACCGGCGCGATGGTCATCAAGGGCAATGTTGGTAACTTCGCCGACTGCAAGCACGCCGTGGACGCGGTGACCGCCGAGCTCGGCCCGATCGACATCCTGGTCAACAACGCCGGAATTACCCGCGACGGCGTCTTCCACCGAATGAATTCCGAGCAGTGGAGCGAAGTCATCCGGGTGAACATGGACTCGCTCTTCAACATGACCCGGCAGGTGATCGAGGGAATGCGGGAACGCGAATGGGGCCGGATCATCAACATCTCCTCGATTAACGGCCAAAAAGGTCAGGTCGGCCAGACAAACTATTCCGCCGCCAAGGCTGGCATGATTGGCTTCTCTAAGGCTCTGGCGCTGGAGAACGCCAAGAAGGGCGTGACGGTGAATGTGATCGCGCCGGGCTACATCGACACCGAAATGGTGCAGGCGGTGCCGGAAAAGGTGTTGGAAGCCATCATCGGCCAAATTCCCGTTGGTCGGCTCGGTCGTGGCGACGAGATCGCCGACATGGTGGCGTTTTTGGCCGGCGAACGAGCCGGCTATGTGACCGGAACGACACTATCGCTCAATGGCGGACAGTACCTGGTCGGTTAGGGCTCCACCGCCCTGTGACGGCTCTACTCCGGTCCAAAAAGCGCCACACGCGATGGCCATAAGCTGCTGCGTCATGACAGGCGAGCCACGAGCTTCTGCAAGGACTGGTTCGGCGGCGATCCTCGGGGCCGTGCTTTGCGCTGCGCTCAGCTGCGCTGAACCTGCACTGGCGGGACCGGTTGATAGCCTGCGTCAAGCCTTTAGCCATCACCCCAACGATGGGCAGGACGTCGCAGCCGCGTCGGTGGGGCGGTATGTGTCCGAAGATGGTGACGGATTTACCCTGGATCGCACGGGCTCCAAGGCCCTCCTGAAGTTCGACGGTAGTTTCGAGGTCTGGGCACTGACGCCTCAACAGGCGCCGCGGGGCGACACGATCTACAAGAACGATTTGGGTGAGCCCGTCCTTCGCGCCACCCGTCTGGGCGGCCTGACTATCTTCACCGATCATCGGCCTGACGGTGAGGCGGCTGCGCTGGTCGGGATTGGGAATCCGCTGAAGCTTGCGATCATGGGACCGCAGGCGCTGTTCGAGCGCTTGGCCCAGGCTGCCTTTCGTACCAGTCATGCGATTCACCGGGTGATCTCGTTCGAAGGCGAGGCGACGCCCGCGTCCTCCGCCCTGATGGCTGACGCGGCGCTAGTCGCCAGCGAAGCCCTGGTTCGTATGAGCAAGCGTTCCGACAGTCACCGGTTCGTCGACCGCATCCAGAGGGTGCGGCTCGTGGAGGGCCGCAAGGCAGCCGCTGAACTAAGCTCCGACGGGGTGCTGTTGATCACACTGGCGCCGCCGCAGGGCCAGGCCGGCCGACCGTCGTCTGATCGGATTCAACGCCAGGTGGCCCAGCCGGCCTTCAACCCAGCTAGCCCGTAAAGACGTCCTTGGCAGCGCGAATCGCGCCGAAGGCCTTGTAGTCAGGCTCGCCGGACGCCCCGACCCGGGCGGCGAGCGCCGGCGCACGGAGGAAGGGATTGGTGGCCTTTTCCAGGCCGATGGTGGTGGGTACGGTGGGCTCACCCCGTTCGCGCATGGCGAATATCTCAGCGGCGCGGGCCTTCAGCACCGGGTCGTCATCCACCGACAGGGCAAATCGGGCGTTAGAGGCTGTGTATTCATGTGCGCAGTAGACGGTCGTGTCGTCTGGTAGGGCGGCCAGCCGCTGGAGGCTCGTCCACATCTGCTCGGCAGTGCCCTCGAACAATCGCCCGCAGCCGAGCGCAAACAGGGTGTCGCCGACAAATGCGATGTGGTCGTCGGCGTCGAAGTAGGCGATGTGGCCCAAGGTGTGGCCGCCAGTCTCGATCACGTCGAGGCGCGTCTCGCCCAGCATCACCATGTCGCCGCCCTTCACCTCGCGATCGAGAGAGGTCAGGCGCGTGACTTCCGCCGGACCCACAACTGTCGCACCCGTGGCGGCCACGATCTCAGCATTGCCGCCGGCGTGATCGGGATGCCAGTGGGTGTTGAGGATAAGGTCGAGCGTCCAGCCCTTGGCCTTAAGCGCGGCCAGGATCGGCGCGACCTCAGGGGTGTCGATGCAAGCGGTTTTGCCCGTCGCCTCGTCATGGGCGAGGAAGCCGTAGTTATCCGAAAGGCAGGGAAATTGATGCACGGTGAGCGACATGGTGAAGGCTCCGACCTTAACGCGACAGATACAGGATCTGCGATTTAGGTTGGCGCAAGGCCTTAGTCGAGCATAGCCATCGTTCCATGCGCCGCGACGTCCTCGAACTTCGCCAGTTCTATGCCTCTGACCTCGGCCGGGCCGCCCGCGCCATGGTCGGGCGAAAAGTGCTGGAAGCCTGGGGCGACGCGCGCGGGCTCGACGTACTGGCTCTAGGCTATGCGACGCCGTTCGTCGCGCCTGCCCGGCAGGCCGCGCGCCGGGTCGTCGGCGCCATGCCCGCGCAACAGGGCGTGGAGATTTGGCCCGCGGGCGATCGCAACCTCACCACGCTTGTGGGCGAAGACAGCCTGCCGTTCCCGAACGCGCTGTTCGACCGCATCCTGATGGTCCACGGCATCGAGGAGAGCCCTGATCCACTGGCTCTGCTTCGAGAAGTTTGGCGTGTACTGGCGCCTTCGGGCCGGGTCGTTGTGGCGGTGGCCGCTCGGAACGGGCTGTGGGCCAATACCGAAAGGACTCCCTTTGGCCACGGGCGACCGTACAGCCGCAGTCAGCTGGCCGAACTCCTCCGCGAGGCTGAGCTGGAGCCCTCGGGCTGGACGCGGGCGCTCTATGTGCCGCCGTTAAACTGGATGGCCGGTTGGGCGGAAGGCTTCGAACAGACCGGTTCGCGGCTCTGGCCTGGTTTCGCTGGTCTCCTGCTGATGGAGGCGGTGAAGCAGACGTTTGCTGTGAAGCCCAAAGGTCACGGCGCCCGTGTGCGTCGGGCGCGTCCCCTGCTGGCTCCGGCGCCCGTTTCGCAGGCAGACGGTGGCCTCATGCGCCACGGGCCCTTGGAGGCGGGCGGCGAAGGCCTTAGCGTCACAAGTCATGCCGTATTTGGCAGATCGAACGGAAGGGCTGCGCCATGAAGATGATCGTTGCGGTCATCAAGCCGAGCCGCCTCGATGCGGTGCTCGACGCGGTCACCGAGGCCGGCGCCTCAGGCATGACCGTCACCGAGGTTCGCGGCTATGGCCGCCAACGCGGCAAGACCGAGGTCTACCGGGGGGCGGAGTACGAGGTGAAGCTCCTGCCCAAGGTCAAGCTGGAGATCGCGGTTCCGACCGACATCGTCGATGCTGTGGTCGATGCCGTGGCCCGCACCGCCAACACCGGCAAGATCGGCGACGGCAAGGTCTTCGTCATGGACCTCGAGCAAGCCTTGCGCATTCGTACGGGTGACAAGGACGCCGCGGCGATCGCGGGTTGAGGAGCGGCCTGGGCGAGTTTCCTCCCCCTCCACAGACCGATCCCTCTGCACCCATGATCGCCCGGACCGACCGGATCATCATCAACCGGGCGCCAAAAGCGCTGTCCGATTGGATGACCGTAACAAAGCTGGAAGACAGCTTGCCGGCGACCAAGGCGTTGCCGGGCATCCTCGGCACCCCCCTGCTGACGCCCGAATGGCGTGTCGTGGAGCGCGTCGATTAGTTCACCTCAGCGACGGCAGCAGAGCCACCGAGCAGATCCTGGAGTTCGTGCCGGGTGACCGGTTGCGCTATCAGGTCTGGGACTAAACCACCGCGACCGCACGGCCGATCCACTACGCAATTGGCGAGTTCCGCTACGTGGCGCTCGATGCATGACGTACGGACCTGGTTTGGACCTACGCTTTCTGCCTCGGTAGCGACCGGTTCCCGGGCTTCCTGGGGCCGCTCGGACGGTGGTTGCTGAAGATTGTTTTCCTGGATCGCCTATGCCGAGCTGATGCGCGAGACCTTGAGAATGACGAAGATCGGAGCAGAGGCCGCAGCCTAAGCTTTCGTGCGGCGTCTGGGTTTCGACGCAGGCGCCTCTGGCTTCGGGAGCTCAACTTCCCCGAAGAGGTTCTGCGGTACTGCGTCCGGCGTTTCTTCGGCGCGGCGACTGAGCAGGAAAAGGGCGGTCTCGGAGCGCCAGTTCTCTAACAGGCCGTCGGGCTTGATCGGGCGCGCCGGCTTACCGCCGGAGAGCGCCGCGCAGGCGTCAACTCTGAGGCCGAGCTCACGGCACAGGTCAGTGAAATCCCGCAGCGTGCACAGATGGATGTTGGGCGTCGACCACCAGGGGTCGGGCAGCGCGCGGGTCTCGGGCATCCGCCCGCGCGCCATCAGTGACAGGCGGACTCTCCAATGTCCGAAGTTAGGCACGGAGACGATAGTCTGGTCGGCGATACGCAGGAGTTCAGAGAGCACGTGCCGGGGCTCGCGCATCTGCTGCAGGGTCTTCGACAGAATTGCGTAGTCGAAGGAGCGGGTCGGGAAATGATCCAGGTCGCGATCGCCGTCGCCCTGCACCACCGCCAAGCCCTTGGCCAGGCAAGCCGAGACGCCGGCTGGACTGATCTCCAGGCCTTGGCCGTCGATGCGCTTTTCGCGGGTTAACAGCTCCAGGAGTTCACCGTCCTCGCAGCCCACGTCCAACACCCGCGCGCCAGGCCGCACGAGCCGCATAATTTCGGCAAAATCCTCGCGCATCGCGGCCACTAAAGGCCTCGCGCGTGTGCGGTGGACGTGAAGAAGCCGCGCAGTGCGGCGTCGAGCTGCGGCTCATCGAGAAAGAAGGCGTCGTGGCCCTTGTCAGTCTCGATCTCGGCGAAACTGGCGCGGCAGCCGGCGGCGTTCAATGCGCGCACCACGTCGCGGCTCTCGGCGGTGGGGTAGAGCCAGTCCGACGAGAATGAGAGGACACAAAACCTGACACCTCGCGCCCTGCGGAAGGCTTCGGCCAACACGCCGCCGTGAGCGGCAGCCAAGTCAAAGTAGTCGAGCGCGCGGGTGATGTAGAGGTAGGAGTTGGCATCGAACCGGTCGACGAAACTCGCGCCCTGGTGGCGCAGGTAACTTTCGACCTGGAAGTCGGCGTCGAACCCCCAAGACAGGCCGTCGCGCTGCAGCTCGCGACCGAACTTACGCTGCAAGGCGGCTTCGGAAAGATAGGTGATGTGCGCGGCCATGCGGGCGACTGCTAGGCCCTTCTCCGGCCGAACGCCCTCAGCCTCGTAGGCGCCTCCTCGCCAATCAGGATCGGCCATGATCGCCTGGCGACCGACCTCATGGAAGGCGATGTTCTGGGCGGAATGGCGCGGCGCAGCGGCGATGCAGACCGCGCTGAATAACTTTTCAGGGTAGTCAGCTGCCCATTGCAGCACCTGCATGCCGCCCATAGAGCCTCCGACTACCGCCAACAGGGTCTCAATGCCGAGTGCGTCGATCAGCATGGCCTGGGCTCGGACCATGTCGGCGATGGTGATCACCGGGAAGGCCAAGCCATAGGGTTGGCCGGTCTTGGGGTTGTCAGAGGCCGGGCCCGTCGAGCCCATGCAGCCGCCCACGACATTGGTGACGATGACGAAATAGCGGTCGGGATCGAGCGGAAGACCCCGCCCGATCACGCGGTCCCACCAGCCGGGTCGTCCAGTCAGCGGGTTCACGGAGCCCGCGTGTTGGTCTCCAGTCAGCGCATGGCACGCTAGCACCGCGTTGGACCTGGTCTCGTTCAGCCGGCCATAGGTCTTGTAGGCGATCTCTAGAGGCTCAAGCGTAGCCCCGGACTCCAGGCGCAGCGGCTTGCCCGCTGGGGAGCGCCAAACGCCGCCGCCTTCGGTCTCGATCGCAGGGCTGGTTTCGGCCGTTGCGTCCATGCGCGCCTTGGACCGCCAAGGCCTTTCGGTGTCAATGGTCGCGGGGTGGCTTCGCAGCCGGCGCGAGCGCCGCTATGAGGTCTTCAGTCCTCGGTTGGAGCGTCAATGGACCGGCTGATCCTTTTCCGCCACGGCAAGGCCGAAGCAGAGTCTTCGAGCGGCGAGGACTTTGACCGACGGCTTGCGCCGCGCGGCTGTCGAGAGTCCGCCCAGATGGGCGCTGAGCTCGCAGACCTGGGTTTTCTACCAGATGTGGTGCTCATCTCTCCCGCGGCGCGGACGCGAGAAACCTGGGCAGCTGTTGAGCCCTGCTTCCCCATGGCTAGAGCTCAGTTTGAGGAAGATCTCTATCACGCGGACTCCGGTTGGGTGCGGCGCGAGGCGGAGCGGGCTGGTGTTGGGCTCGGCACAGTGATGGTCGTCGGGCACAATCCCGGCCTGCAGGAACTGGCCGTCCAACTCCTGACCGAAGGCGGCTCGCCGGCATCGCTGATCGTCCGCGCCGCCCGCCAGTTCCCGACCGCGACGGCTGCGGTCTTCCTGTTCGATGCCAACGGTCGCCCGGCCTTTGACGGACTCTTCTTTCCGGAGCGCGGCGATTGAGCCGGATTTATAAGATCCTGCCGCGAGTCGCCTGGGCGGCGGCGCATGACGCCGGAAGCTTCGAAGGCTCGCCCCTCGACGTTTCCGACGGCTTCATCCACTTCTCGACTGCGGTCCAGGCCCAGGAAACCGCGCGGCGCCACTTTGCCGGCCAGTCGGACTTAGTCGTGCTGGAGGTCGAGGCGGACGATCTGGGCGAGGCTCTTCGCTGGGAGCCATCGCGGGGCGGCGATCTCTTCCCACATCTCTATGGTGCTCTGGGAGCCGGCCAGGTGCGCTATGTCACCGAAGCCCCGCTGGACAGCGACGGCGTGCCGGCGCTCGGCGCGCTTCGGTGAGTTTGCACGGCCTGGCGACCCGGGCGCTTAGGGGTTTGGACCCCGAGGACGCTCACGGCCTGGCGATCCGAGCCCTCAAGCTGGGTTTGGGGCCGTGGAGTGGTTCTGAAGACTCGATCCTTGCGACGTCGCTTGCAGGCATCGACCTGCCGAACGCGGTCGGTCTGGCGCCTGGCTTCGACAAGGATGCTGAGGTATTCGCCGCCATGCTACGAGCGGGCTTCGGGTTCGTGGAGTGCGGGACCGTCACGCCGAAGCCGCAGGCCGGGAACCCCAGACCCAGACTCTTCCGGCTCACCGAAGATCGCGCGGTGATCAACCGGATGGGGTTCAACAATCGCGGGCTGGAAGCCTTCGCGGGCCGATTGGCGCGCCGCGGGCATGGGGTGTTTTCGGGTGTGGTCGGCGCCAACATCGGGGCCAACAAGGACTCCGAGGACCGGATCGGTGACTACGTGATCGGCCTAAAGCGGCTTTGGGGGCTCGCCTCATATTTCACGATCAATATCTCCTCGCCCAATACGCCAGGCCTCAGGACGCTTCAGACCAAGGCCGCGCTCGAGGAGTTGCTGGGGCGACTGGCTGAGACACGGGAAGCTTTACCGGCGTCGGCGGGGGTCCCGATGTTCCTGAAGGTCGCGCCGGATTTGGAAACCGGCGAGGTCGAGACGATTGTCGAAACGAGCCTCGCCCAAGGCCTAGCTGGGATAATGATCTCAAATACGACGGTGACCCGTCCGCCATTAACTTCGTCGTTCCGGGATGAGACAGGCGGCCTTTCCGGATCGCCACTGACGGAACTGTCCACTCGTGTGTTGGGGGAATTCGCCCAGGCTTCGAGGGGTCGGCTTGCCTTGGTCGGCGTGGGTGGGATTGCATCGGGTGCTGACGCCTACGCGAAGATTCGCGCCGGCGCGGCGGCTGTTCAGCTCTATTCGGCCCTGGTGTTCGAGGGCCCGGGTCTCATCGCGCGCATCAAGCGCGATCTAGCCGCACGGCTGCGCGCAGATGGCTTTGCCTCGATAAGTGCGGCCGTGGGCGCACAATAGGCGAGTGGCGCGTACTCTTGGGCCCGAGGCTTGCAGGGTGAACGGGGCGCGTTGCCGAAGTTGTCGGGCTGGATTAACTCGGGAGGATCATGGCGGACGCCGCCCCCACGCCGCAGGAGCTTGAACGGCCCAAGAGGCCCCGCTTCTTCTGGCCGGGCGGCCTTTCCGCGCGCCTGCTGACCCTGACCATTCTGTTCGCCGTCCTGGCAGGCGCTTGCGCGGTGCCGCCGGCGCTTGCGTCCTTCGAAGCCAAGTGGCTGCTGGACCGCACGAGAGCCGGTGAGCTCGCCTCAATGGCGCCGGACGTCGCCCCCAATCGCAAGGTCTCCCAGAAAGTGGCTGCTCAGCTTCTGGATGGAGCCGGCGTCGTTCGGGTGTTGGTCCAGTCTGACGGCATGCAGATTCCTATTCTCACCGGACCGATGCTGAAACGGACGCCCTATGTGGTCGACCTGCGCTCGCAGGATCCGTTGTCGTGGCTGGCAGCGCCCTTCCAGACGCTGTTGGGTGGTGAAGGCGGTTATGTTCGAGTGAGGGCCAAACCGGGCATCTACCGCAACGCCGACTACGTCGAGATCGTCGCCCCCGACGCCGAGTTGAAGCGGCAACTGGTGTCGTACCTGTGGAAGCTCGTGCTCGTGGCGGCCTTCCTGACGAGTGGCGTGGGCGCGGTGGTCTATCTGTCGCTAAACCTTTTTCTCGTTCGGCCCATGCAGCGGATCACCAATGCCATGGAGCGGTTCCGCGCCGATCCGGAGGACGCCGGCGCCCGCGTGCAGCTCTCCGGGCGCCGAGACGAGATCGGCCGCGCAGAGGCGGAGCTTGATCGCATGCAGGCCGATCTGCGGGTGGCGCTAAATTCGCGGGCGCGCCTGGCGGCTCTTGGCGAAGCGGTGGCCAAGATCAATCACGACCTGAAGAACATGCTGACCAGTGCCCAGATCGCCTCAGAGCGGCTCGCGGCGCTGAAGGACCCAAAGGTGACACAGGTGCTGCCGCGGCTGGAACGGGCGCTGGATCGGGCCGTGAAACTGGCGTCGGGCGTGCTGGCCTACGGCAAGACGCAGGAAGCCGCGCCAGAGCCGCGCGCCGTACCGCTTTCGGCGGCCATCGAGGCCGCGGCAGAAGAGGCGCGCCTCTCCGAGCGGAGCATCGTTTTGAAGAACGGCGTCGCCGCAGCCGAGCAGGTTAACGCTGACCCCGACCAGCTCCACCGCATCCTGGCCAACCTGTTGCGAAATGCCCGCGAAGCGATCGAACACCAGGAAGATCGCAGGGCTGTCGGCCGCATCGAGATCAGTCTTACGCGAGCCGGGGACATGAGCATCATTCGGATAGCCGATAACGGGCCTGGGGTGCCTGAGCGGGTCCGCGAGCGTCTTTTCCAGCCCTTCGCTGGTTCTGGACGGCCCGATAGCACCGGCCTTGGCCTCGCCATTGCTCGCGAACTCGCCCAGGGGCATGGCGGAGACCTGATCCTGGCGGAAACGGGCCCGAAGGGTTCGACATTCGAGCTCAGACTGCCGGGTGTGCCGCCGCCTGCGCCGCCTCGGCGGCGAGCCGCGAATCGTCCCGCAACATAATCGCTCCCTCTAGTAGCCCCGGGCAACGCCCTCGCGCCGAGGATCGGCGCCGCCGCGCAAGCCGTTGGCGGTCGCCTCGATTCCCTGCTCTCCGGAGCCTTCGCCGAATCCACCGCCGCGAACGGTGACGCCCTTGGCGGCCAGACCCGCCACGACGCCGGGCGGATACCGAGCGGGCTCGGAAGCGTAGATCGTTTCGAAGGCGATGAGGTTTGGCAGGTTGATCGCCTCCTGGACAGGGAGTTTCCAGTCCAGCAGGCCCACAAGGACCTTCAGGTTGAAGGCGATAATCGACGGCCCGCCGGGAGAGCCCGCGCCGGCGACGAACCGACCTTGTTTGTCGAGCACGATGGCCGGCGCCATGGACGAGCGCGGACGTTTGCCGCCGGCCGGGGAATTCGCGGCCGGAGCTCCGTCGCTATCCTTCGCCGTGAAGGAGAAGTCGGTGAGCTGGTTGTTTAGGAAGAAGCCGCCAACCATCTTGCCGTCTCCGAAGATGCTTTCGACGGTGGTGGTCATCGAGACCGCATTGCCGTCCTTGTCGACGATGACGAGGTGGGTCGTGCCGCCAGGCTCCTTTGTCCGGTCCGGGGCGCGCAGTCCGGCTCCCTTGGGATTGCCCGGTCCAGGTGGCGGGCCAGCCTTGTCCGGAGCGATCAGTTCGGCGCGTGCGTCTAGGTAGTCGGGCGCGAGCAAGCCTTCCATCGGCACGGAGACGAAGTCGGGGTCGCCGTAGTAGCGGTCGCGATCGGCATACATCAGCCGGCTTGCCTGGCTGAACAGGTACCAGCCCTCGGCGTCGTTCGGGTGCTTGTTGATGTTCGTGCGTTGAAGGATACCTAGCCCCTCCAACACCGCCGGACCGCCGGATGGCGCGGGCGGCACGCAGACGGTGTACTCACGATAGGGACGACAGACCGCCGGAGTGGCCTTAGGCTGGTAACTCGCCAGATCCTTGAGCGTCATCGCGCTCGGGTATTGCCCCTCGTGCAACTTGGCGACGATCTGCTCGGCGATAGGGCCTTCTAGGATCGCTTTGGGGCCCTGAGCGGCGATTTTTTGAAGGGTCGTCGCGTAGGCGGCATTCTTGAACAGCTCTCCGGCCTGGATCTTGGTTCCGTCGGACTTGGTGAAGTAAGCCACGGCGTCCGGCTGGCTGGCCTGCGGGGCGCGAGAGGCGGCGGCGTCGGCCATCCGCTTGGGAACGTAAAAGCCGTCGGCGGCCAGATGCTCTGCGTCGCCGAACAGGTCCTTCCAGGCGAGCTTCCCGTGCTGGCTTTGCGCGAGATAGAGCATAGCGATGGCGCCAGGCACCCCGGCTGAACGGCCGCCGACAATCGCTTGGTCCTTGGGCATGGGTTTGCCGTCCGGACCGTAGAATAGCTCTGGGGTCGCGTCCGCCGGCGCCTTTTCGCGGCCGTTGTAGGCAGTGACCATATGGGTTTTGGCGTCGTAGTAGGTCATGAACGAACCGCCGCCGAGTCCGGAACTCTGCGGCTCTTCGAGGCCAAGCACCGCCTGCACGGCAACTGCAGCGTCGACCGCCGAGCCGCCAGCTTTCAGCACCTTGAGGCCCGCGTCCACGGCGTCTGGTTCGGCTGCGGCCACCATAGCGGTGGGGCCTTTCTCCGGCGCACCTTGCGCAAATAGCGGGATCGCGGCGGCGACGACGAGGGCGACGCCGAGAGGGAGCAGGCGCTTGGCAAAGGACACTGGCGGGAAACTCCAGAGACGGAACGCGCGCGGGGGAACGGCAATCTCAAGCGGTGAGACGTCGCTGCGTTAGGAAGCCTTGCCTTCGCATGCCCGCCGGGGCGTTCGCAACCAGATCGCTCACGACGCCCCTGGAAGGGCAGCCCCGGCCTAATTAGGCGCCTTTAGCCGACGGGGCCACGCTGTTAGTGTGCGTACCACTGTTCGGCGGGAGGTCGGTGTGGGTGTCGGTCAGAAACTCATTCTATTGGTAGGCGCTGGAATCGTGGCGACTGCGGCCAGCGCTCAGCAGGCGGGACAGAAGGTCACCGGGCCGGTTGCGGTCTACTGGATGAGCGCCTCCACCCAATCGGGCTTCGGGATGCCCAGCATGGGCGGAGGGCCTGGGAGCGCCGGCGGCGGGCGACCGTCGCTCAGCCAGATGATGGCCATGATGAACGGCGGGGGCGGCGCTCAGCATAGCTTGATCCTGCAACTTGGTTCGACGCAGCGGCCATCGGGCGCGCCAAACGCCGAACATCTGCCGCCACAGGGCCTGGGCGCGGGTCCGAGGCTACCGCTTGTAACGCCGGAGGCTCAGCCTCAAGCGCCGCCGGCGGAAGAGCCAGAGCGTCCGTCGATACCGCCGGAGTTTCAAAAGCCTCGGGGCAGGATGTTGATCTTTTGGGGCTGCGGCGAACACGCCAAGCCCGGCCAGCCCATCGTTGTCGACTTCGCCCAGGTAAGCGCGGGCAAGATCCCCCCGGGCATGGAACTGCTGGCAAAGGGTCTCGACATTAGGCGAATGCAGCCCCCTTCGGCGTCCCGCTACGCCACCTATGGCGAATGGCCCAACGCTCAGGCTCGGACAACGGTCCCCAGTGATGGGTCGCTGGTAGGGGCGCACACTATCCACGGCGACTACAGCCCCGAAATCAAGTTCAGTCTCAATTCGTCGCAGGATTTCCTGGGCCCGCTCACGCTCACGACCAACGCCAAAACCCCCAGCGGCTCCGTCCAACTCGCTTGGGCGCCGGTGTCCGGAGGCCAAGCCTATGCGGCGGTGGTTCTCGGCGCGAGTGGCCGGGAAGGGCGCGGCGGCGTCGGCGATTCCACGGTGGTGCTTTGGTCGTCGTCGGAGACGCAGGCGGCAGCCTTCGCCCTGCCCGACTACATCAGCCCCGGCGACCTGGCCCGCGCTGTAGAAAGTCACACTTTCATGGGCGCACAGACGACGAGCTGCACTGTACCCAAGGAGGCGGTGGACGCCTCGCCGCAGGGATTCCTGCAAATGGCGGCATATGGGGCCGAGGCCAATTTCGTTTATCCGCCGAGGCCGGCCGACCCGAAGGTCACCTGGAACCAGCAGTGGCAGGTCAAGGCCCGCTACCGCTCCGCCACGGGCGGCCTTCTCGGGATGACGATGCCCAGTATGGGGGGCCCCCGAGGCGGCTACCGGCCGGGCGGTGGCGGTGGCGGTGGCGGTGGCGGGGACGGCGACCAGGCGCAGGTGCCGCAGACGCCACAAGACGCAGCCGCGGCGCGCCGCCGGGCCATTATGAAAGGTCTTGGCGGCATCATTCCGCACTAGCTTCGGAAGGGTTCGCCAGATTGTGAAATTCTGTCGGTAGCTAATGAAGATGTCCGCTTTTCGTAGCTAATCAAATGTCCGCTTCTTTGTTGTAGCAGGGCCTGTGGGGTTGTGGTCGACGGCTGTCTTCGTCGTCCACAAATCCACGGGTCGGCCGCCGAGCGGGCTTAAGCGGCTGATT
>JAYUBY010000179.1:0-2528 GCA_043740635.1 Alphaproteobacteria bacterium | reverse complement strand
CAGTGCTTGCCTCCGTAGGCAGACATCAGAGACCAATCGCATGCTTGGTGCCTTCATCTTCTCCGCGACACCCGATCCTGCCGCCATCTGCTTGTCGCTGCGTTGGGGGGCAAGTCGGCGGCCCATGGCGTTGATCGTGGTTCCGCCCAACGTCGAAGAGCAGATCGCCCGGCGGCGACTGCCGCCCGTCGACGAGGAATTGAGGCTGTCGCTGGCGCTCGCCTATGCCATCACGCTCAGTCTCGAAACCGGCTCATCGCTGCGGCTCACCGGAGACATTTCGGTGTGGAACCGCGATTGGGGGCCATTGGTGGCGGTGGGGCAGATGGAGCGCGCGTTTGTCGCCAGCCGCCACTGATGGCACTCACGATGCACTCACGATGAATCTGATTGTGTCTGTCCGTCTGTGGAGGACACCTATGCAAGAGTTCTGGAATCTACCAATCCCGCTTTCCCCCGAGAGCCCCGCGATCGAGGGCACCTCGACCGACGCGCACGCCGCCGAAATGGCCGCGCTTGATCGCCAGTTGATCGAATTGGAGTGGATGCGCGCTGGGCTCGGCCAGTTCACCTCGCTCGAGACCCAGTTGATCGGCACCGTCCTCAAGCTCGCCAAGCTCGCCGTGGAACTTGAATCGCAGCTGCCACTCAGCGCCGAGCGGGTCCCCATTCTGGCCGATCTCTCCAAGCGCGAGCACGAGGTGCTGGAACTGCTGCTCGAGGGCAAGTCCAACAAGGAAACCGCCGAGATCTTGAACATCAGCCCCCGCACCGTCGAGGTTCACCGTGGCCGCGTGATGTCAAAGGCCAATGCGCCCAACGCGGTATCGCTGGCCAGCAAGATCTTCACGTCCCGGCTGAACCACAAGCACGACGAGCTCAACCAGATCATCCAGTCGGCCGGCGAGTTTCTGCGTGCCCGGCTGGTCGAGAGCCTAGTGACCGGAATGGACAGCCAGCGCGCCGCCGACGTGTCCTGACTGGCAAGGGGCCGCAGCCGGCAATCGGCTACGGCCCCACATGCCGATCCGGACGAGCGGCAACGTACGCGTCACCGGGCGGCGACGGCGCTGACGCGAGGCATCGCAGCTCTGGCGGGTGCATGCTTGTGCAGAGCTCGTACGCTCCGCATGGCTAATAAGGAGTGTTCGCCTGCCGGGGCCGTCAGCGCGTGAAGGGCGTGCGCTTCCGAGTTCGGCTAGATCTCTGTCGCCGAAGATATGACTCAACAAATCGCGAAATCAAACGTATGAACATCCTATCGACC
The DNA here is from genome assembly GCA_043740635.1 of Alphaproteobacteria bacterium. GTDB lineage: Bacteria > Pseudomonadota > Alphaproteobacteria > Caulobacterales > Caulobacteraceae > Phenylobacterium. Next base: position 1,261 of record JAYUBY010000179.1, on the reverse strand, counting down.
CCCTCCTTTAGCGTGGGGAGGAGCGTCGTTGATTGATAGAAGCTATTTTGCGCGCCGGGAGGGCTGAAAGATTGGCCGACAGCGTGCCTGCATTCAACAACCGAATACTTCGCTCGCTCGCCCCCGACGACCTCGCTATGTTGCGCCCGCAGCTGCAACGGGTGGATCTGCCGGTCCGCTCGACGTTGTTCGAGGCGAACGCGGCGATCGAAAATGTCTACTTCATGGAGTCCGGCTTCGCCTCCGTGGTGGCGCGCACCCACGCGGGCGCATCGCTCGAGGTTGGGATCATCGGACGGGAGGGCATGGTCGGCGTGCCGGTGCTGCTGGGGCAACGTCGCTCGCCGCACGAATGCTACATCCAGATTGCCGGTGACGGCTACGTCATGCGCGCCGATGAGCTGTGGAGCGCCATGACCAAGAGCTGGGCGCTCGCCGACGTGTTGCTGGCGTTCGCTTACACCTTCCTGGTCCAGGTGACGCATTCGGCGCTCGCCAATGGCCGGTTCACCATCGAGCAACGGCTGGCGCGCTGGCTGCTGATGGCCAACGACCGGCTCGACGGCAACGACATTCAGCTGACGCACGAGTTCCTGTCGATGATGTTGGGCATCCGGCGGCCCGGCGTCACGGCGGCCCTGCATACCCTGGAAGGGCTCCTGGCGATCAAGTCGATCCGCGGCCACGTCATCGTCCGTGACCGCTCCCTGCTCGAGAAGATCGCCGGCGACTGCTATGGCATGCCCGAGTCCGAACTGACCGAGGTCGGTCTTGCCCCGAACAATACGGCGCGATAGCCGGGCGGTGAACTAGCCGGCCCGCCGTCGTCGCAGCCGAGTCCAGGGCGGCCAGCAGCGTCTGGCGCCGCTTCGCAAGGCGACCGCACCTACTCGATCCTTGACGCCTTGGGTGGAGCTCGACGCCTTTGGGGGCAAGACGGTGCCGGTTACGGGTGCAAGAGAAAAAGCCTCGTTGAGAGTATGACTCGCTGATGGCGCCAACAATCGTGCGCGATGAAAGGCCGCAAGCGACTGGCTTGGGGGATTGAATTCGGTTCGGCATGACATCAGTGCCCTGACGCGGGCCTTGAGGCAGTCTATTGGCGCCGCATGTGCAGCGCCTTTCGTTTCGCTCAATCCTGCGTTCGTACGCTACATGCCGAGTTGGCGCGGGCGAGGTTTGTCTTGCCACCGAGAACCCGCGCCATGCCGTATGGGACATCCGACTGCCGCGCGCGAGGCCCGATAGCGCCAGCCGCTGG
>JAYUBY010000178.1:0-7614 GCA_043740635.1 Alphaproteobacteria bacterium | reverse complement strand
GTACCGACGCCGATGACGTAGGTCTTGATGGTCGCGGCGACCGTCGCAGCGGCGGCGGCGACATTGGTCGACGTCGAGTTGCAGTGTCGCAGCAAGATTTCGATCAATTTTGAAGTTGAATTGGAGCAAATTAATTGCAACATTAATTGGCGCGTCGCTATGGCTATGACCCCGAGGCGCTGATCGGCGTGTGTCCGGGTATTCCATTGTGCATCCGGATGACGCCGCGAAGTTGGCTGCACTCATCGAAGAGTTGTTCAGGACTGGAGAGATTGAGAGCACGCGCGATCGAAGCTACCGCCTCCGTGCTGTCGATGGCAGCTATGTATGGATGGAGGGCAGCCCGACCATCCTTCGCGACGATGCGGGCCAGCCGCTCGCCGTCATCTCGCAACTGCGTGACATCACCGAGCGACGGCGCGTCCTGGAGGCCCTGGCGGAAAGCGAAGCCCGGTATCGGATCATCGCAGAGAACGTAACGGACATTGTCTCGCGCGTCGGTATCGATGGCTCTACGCACTACATATCGCCGTCGGCCGTCGAGGTCACCGGCTACGCCGCGGACGAACACTCTGGCGATCAGCTTCGCCGGCGGATGCATCCTGACGATCTTGAGGTCGTGAAGGACCGGCTCGGACAGATGATTGAAGGGAAGCTTCCCGACCGGGCGCACCTGACCTACCGGACGCGCCACAACGCGGGCCATTGGATTTGGCTTGAAGTGACTGTGGCCATGGTCCGTGACGCTAATGGCGCACCGCTGGAGTTTATCTCGGTCGCGCGCGACGTGACGGAGCGTGTACGCCTCGAGCAGGATTTGCGCGCGGCGCGCAAGGCGGCGGAGGATGCCGCGGCGGTGAAGGCCTCGTTCCTTGCCAACATGAGCCACGAGATCCGCACGCCGGTGACCTCGATCCTGGGATTCACCGAACTCCTGACGGCCCAGAGTGAGCTGAAGGCCGCGACACGCGAGCACGTCGAACGGATTGTCGGCGCTGGGAAAGCGCTGCTTTCGGTCGTCAACGACGTGTTGGACTTCTCAAAGCTTGAAGCCGGCCAATTTGAAGTTACGCCCATACCGGTATCACCAGCCGCGGTGCTGCGCGACGCGCTCCTGATGTTTTCGCCGCAGGCCGAAGCCAAGGGATTGGACCTTTCCTTCGTCGCCGACGATCTGCCGCCGTGCGTGCTCCTTGACCCAGACCGCGTCTGCCAAGTGCTGCTCAACCTGGTCGGTAACGCCATAAAATTCACGGACCGGGGCTCAGTTCGGCTGGTGGCGACCTATGAGGCGCGCCGCGGACGGCTCGCGGTGCGGGTTGAAGACACGGGCGATGGCATGACCAAAGCCCAGCAGAAGAAGCTGTTTCAGCGCTTTTCCCAGGTCGACGCCTCGGCGACACAACGTGGAGGCACGGGACTAGGGCTGGCAATCAGCAAGGGCCTGATCGAGGCCATGGGCGGCAAGATCGGCGTGGAGAGCAAGGCGGGCGCCGGCTCGGTGTTCCACTTCCAGTTCGCCGCGCCCGTCGCCGACACCCCGGCTGCCGAAACACAGGAAACTGACTTCATCGCGGGCTTGAACGGGGTGCGGGTGCTGGTGGTTGACGACAACCGGATGAATCGAGAGCTGGCGCGGGCGGTGCTTGAGCCATTTGGCGCAGAGGTCTTCGACGCCGAAGACGGTAGAGCCGGGGTGGCCGCAGCGGCGTCACGCCCGGTCGACGTGATCTTGATGGACATTCGGATGCCGGGCCTCGATGGACCAGGCGCCCTTGAGCAGATCCGCGGGGGCAAGGGCCCCAACCGCGGCGTTCCGGTCCTGGCCTTCACCGCCGACGCAGATCTTGACGGGCTTGATCTGCCAGAGGGTTTCAATGGCATTGTCCGAAAGCCGATTGTCGCCATTGAATTGGCCGAGACGATCAGTGCTGCGGCGCGGGTCCAGAAGCAGATTCCGCCGCGCAGGAAGTCGAGCGCAGCATCGGCCTTGTCTGGACTGCGCCGCAATTCAGGCGACGACGCTTAGACGTCCAGGTCCGCGACCGCGAACTCTGCATTTTCCTGGATGAACTGGAAACGTAGCTCAGGCTTGCGGCCCATGAGCTGCTCGACCAGGGCTTCCACCACCTCTTCCGCACGCGGCAGGGTTACCCGGGCCAACGTCCGCTTTGAAGGATCCATGGTGGTCTCCTTCAACTGCGAAGGCATCATCTCACCTAGGCCCTTGAAGCGGCTAATCTCCGGCTTCTTGCCCTTAAATTCGCCAGCCAGCAGTTCATCGCGATGCGCATCATCGCGCGCATAGACGATCTTGGTCCCATGGCTCAGGCGATAGAGGGGTGGGAGCGCCAGATAAAGCCGGCCCGAACGGATCATCTCCGGCATGGTTCGATAGAAGAAGGTGATCAGTAGGCTCGCGATGTGTGCGCCGTCGACGTCGGCATCCGTCATGATCACGACCCGGTCGTAGCGCAGGTCCTCTTCCTTGAACTTCGAACCCGCTTGGACTCCTAGCGCCAACAACAGGTCGGTGAGTTCCTTGTTCGCACCGAGTTTATCTAGGGTCGGACGCGACGTTGAGGATCTTGCCGCGCAAGGGGAGGATAGCCTGGCTCTTACGGTCGCGCGCCTGTTTGGCTGAACCGCCGGCGCTATCGCCCTCGACCAGGAAGATTTCGGTGCCGTCGATAGCGTTGCCCGAGCAATCGGCGAGCTTGCCTGGCAGGCGCAGCTTGCGGGTTGCCGAGGCTCTGGCGACTTCCTTGTCCTTCCGCCGCTTCAGTCGTTCCTCAGCGCGCTCAATGACGAATTCGAGCAGGGCGGAGGCCGACTTAGGCTGGGCGGTCAGCCAGTGGTCGAACGGGTCACGGATCGCCGCTTCGACTAGGCGCTGGGCGTCGGCGGAGGATAGGCGCTCCTTGGTCTGGCCCTGGAACTCAGGGTCGCGGATGAACACGCTGACCAGCGATCCTGCTTGCGCCACAACATCGTCCGCCGTGAGGATTACTCCGCGCTTTTCGCCGGTCAGTTCCGCATAGGCCTTCAAGCCCCGGGTCAGCGCCGCGCGCAGCCCCGCTTCATGCGTGCCGCCCTCCGGCGTCGGCACGGTGTTGCAATAGGATTGCATGAAGCCGTCGGCCTCACCGAACCCAGCTGGCGTCCAGGCGATTGCCCATTCGACCTTGCCGGTCTCGCCCGTCCGGGAAAAACGCCCGGTGAAGGGTTGCGGTGTGACGGTCTCGATGTCCTTCACCCGCTCCGCCAGGAAGTCAGCGAGGCCATTGGGGAACCGGAAGACGGCCTCCGATGGCGTCTGGTCCTGAATGCGGGACGGGTCGCACGACCAGCGGATTTCGACGCCGCCGAACAGATAGGCTTTGGATCGAGCCATGCGGTAGAGGCGGGCAGGTTTGAAGGCGACGCCCTCACCGAAGATCACGGGGTCGGGCATGAAGGCGATGGCGGTCCCATGTTTGCGGGTCGGGCCAAGCTTTGCGATGCCACCAATGGGCTTGCCGCGGGTGAACGCCTGGCGCCATTCGAAGCCGTCCTTCCAGGCGGTGACTTCGACCCGCTCGGACAGCGCATTTACGACGCTGACGCCGACACCGTGCAAGCCGCCGGACGTCTCATAGGCCTTCCCAGAGAATTTCCCGCCGGAATGCAGCACCGTCATGATGACTTCCAACGCCGATTTTCCGGGATGTTTGGGGTGGGCGTCGACCGGAATGCCGCGGCCGTCATCGATGACGGTGAGCTGACCGTCGGCGTCGAGCCGAACAGAAATCACCTTCGCGTGGCCCGCCACGGCCTCGTCCATGGCATTGTCCAGCACCTCAGCGAAGAGGTGATGCAAAGCCCGCTCATCGGTGCCGCCGATATACATACCCGGGCGTTTGCGGACCGGCTCTAGGCCTTCGAGGACCTCGATGTCTTTGGCCGAATAGCCGCCCGTGGGCGCAGCCGCTGCCGCCCGCGGCTCATGGCTCTCAGCCAAGGGCGACGCTGGCGCGGGGTTAAGCGCGTCGTCGAACAGGGAGGCCTGGGGTTGGGCGGCGGATTTATTTGGCATGGACCGGAGAGACTGGGACGATTCTGATTGCCCCCGATATGAATCCCCCACCCGGGGAACGCAATGCGGCGTGGACGTCTGGCCTTCTCGAAAGAAGCGCTTGCTCCGTTCGGGGCCTCGACAGCGGCCGCTGCTCGCGCTCCAATCAAAAAAAAGGACGGGAACGGGCATGTCGAGCTGGAAGGATCCTCAGATCGCGGCTGTGCGTGCGCTCCTGGCCTCGCGCGCCCCGGAGCCTGGTACGCAACAGCCCAGCCGTGCGGAACGACGAGCCGCGTCGGATGCCTTGGGTGAAAAAGGAGCCTTGCCGCCCGGGTGTCGCCACGAGCCGCTAGCCGCGGCGGGTGTGAAGTGCGAGCGGGTCTCATCGCCGGGAGCGATCGACGGACGGCGCATGCTCTACCTGCACGGGGGCGGCTACGTCGGTGGGAGTCCCCGCAGCCATCGACCGATGGTCGCGAGGATTGCCGAGGCGGCTCATGCCACCGCCATCGTCGCCGAATACCGCCTGGGGCCGGAGCACGCCTGCCCGGCCGCCTTCGAGGACGCGGTGGCTGTCTATCGCTGGATGCTCGAGGGGGGCGCCGAGCCCGAGCGCATCGTCGTCGCCGGGGACTCAGCGGGCGGCGGGCTCACGGTTGCGTTGGCCCTAGCCTTGAAAGACATGGGCCTTCCGCAACCGGCAGGGCTGTTCGTGATCAGCCCCTGGGTCGATCTGACACAAAGCCTGGAGAGCTATAGCACCAAGGCTGCAGACGATCCGATGATCACCAAGGCCGGACTGGACGAGAGCGCGGCGGCCTATCTCGCTGGCTTCGATCCGCGCGATCCGAAGGCCTCGCCCGTTTTCGGAGATTTTGCAGGCTTGGCCCCGTTGCTGATCCAGGTCGGGTCTGAGGAGACTTTGCTGGGCGATAGCCTCCTGCTGAGCGGACGGGCCGGGCATGCGCGCGTTGAAGTCCGCCTGGAGGTCTGGCCGGAGATGATCCACGTCTGGCACGCCTTCGGCGGCCAGCTGAACGCTGCGCGGCGCGCGATCGCGACGGCGGGGACATGGATAAACGAGAAACTGGGCGGTTGAAGATAGGCTTTTCGACGCGCTGTTTTTCGACTTAAGGTTGCGACGGACAAGCGGCGGCAGGACGGCTTGAATCAGCTGCGGACCGGTGCAACCTCGGGGGAACGGCATGCTCGGCAAGAACTTCGTCGCGAGCCTAAGCTTCGCAGTGGCCCTTTCGGCGTCCACGGGGCGGCCCGCAGCAGCTGCAGCCGGAAACGTTTGCTGCCGCGTCGCGGCCGCTGCTGGATCTCACGGCCTCGTCACGGACCAACATAGGTAGGTAGCGCCAAAATGGAGGCGGTTCTATTCGATGCCGGCTGACCGGCGCGAAGGGCGCGCCTTGTCCGCAACCGGTGGAAATCCCGCCTCGCGGGCCTTCTCGTGCCATTGCTTAGCGGCCTCGAGGAAATGGGCACGGGTAATCCCAAGCGACGTCCCGGCGTGCGCTTCGGCGGCGAGCGCCCGCTTCTGGTATTCTTCACCCTTGGTCATGGTAGAAAGTGGTACCCTTCGCCCACAAGGACTGCAATCGCGCTGACGGCCGGATGGTCAGCTGCGTCGAACTGCCCTACGCGCGCGACGGAGCGAGCGCGAAGTAGAGGCGAGTTTCTGGAGCTCAGACCACTTGGATCAGGAATTGCCCGGCCGCGAAGCGATCACACGGGAGGTCGGGGCAGGGTGGTGGAAGGCAGATTTCAGAACACGGAAGTATCCAACGCCCAGATCAGATAGCCGACTTGGTCACGAGCAATTTCGGCCGCGAACTGGATCGAAGCTTGGCACGGCTCCAACCTGCGGTCCTTCACTTGGACCCGGTTCCCGGCGGACCGTTTTCGTAGTCGAAACTCGGCTCTTTGGCCGGCTTGGCCGCCCCGCCGCCGAAGCGGTAGTCGAGGCGAAGGAAAACAGCGCGGCTGACGGGTAGCACCCTCAGGTGCTGCAGTAAGGTGGGCGTGTCGAGGTCGCGGCGAAAGCGGTTCGAGCCCAAGATGTCCTGGCCGGTGACGGTGGCGCTCAATCGATCTGTGATCGTGTGCCGCCAGCCGGCGTTGAGGGCGAACCCCGGCTCGAGCACACCCTGGGTCTGCACGCGAGCGCCGGTGAAGACCGGGCTGATCTGCAGCATGTCCTTCGCGTCGGCCTGCCAGTTCAGATTGACCCGGCCGCTGGCGCTGAACACCGACCGGTCGCCGATCCCGATCAGCAGGCTGCCGCCACCGATCTGGTTCCAGTAAGGGCTGGCCGTCAGGCTGTAGCTCACGGACGAGGTGATCTTGCCGTTGGCCGACAGATCCGCGCCTACCGCCTGGCCGTGGCCGATGTTGCCGAAGCTGTAGAGGAAGGCGCCGTTGCCCTCGTCTTTGATCGACTGGGCGAAGCCGTTCTTGAACCGGCGATAGTAGAAGGTGGCCTGCAGGTCCTGGTCGGCCACGTGCTGCTGATAGCCCAGCTCGAAGGAGCGGGTCTCCTTGGGCTTCAGGTTGGGGTTGCCGACCTGGGTGTCGAGCGGCCCGTCGACGACCCGCAGCGGGTTGAGGAACAGGCTCCGCGGTCGTTCGATCCGCTCGGAATAGCTGGCGGAGAGCTTAATGTCGTCGTCCACCTTGTAGGCCAGGTGCAGGCTCGGATAGGCGCGACCGTAGTGCTGACCGACGTCCTGGTCTGTCACGAACTGGTCGAGACTGAAGTGGACGTCCTCCGCCCGGATACCGACCTGGACGTCCAGCGAACCGTAGCCGTGCTGGTATGTGGCGTAGACGGCGTTGACGCTCTGGTGGAACAGGTAGTGGTTGGCGAGGCCTGGCTGGGCGACCAGGTCGGCGGGGTTTTGCCCTTCAAAGACCTGGAAGGGGTAGTCGTTGTCCTCGTGGCGGAGTTCATAGCCGGCCTTGAGCGCTCCGCCCGCGACGTTGCGGGTATAGGCGACGCGCAGTTCCTGGTGGTGGGTGTTGCCGTGGTTGTGGAACAGCTCCAGCGGCGCGCTCATCCCGACCGGCAAGGTGAACGTGGTCTTGTCCAGGACGCTGCCGCGCCAGATCGAGGCGTTGTAGACGCCGTCGACGCTCAGCGTCTCACCCCCGGCGAAGGTATGTTTCCAACCCAGGGAGGAGCCGTTGTCCGTCTCCAGAAAGCGCCGGCGGCCGCTGACGTCGAACACCTCGCCGACGCCGCCGCTCGGGCCCTGGTCCGTGTAGGCGTCGTTTGGGTGGTCATGCGCCACCTGCTCGACATAGCTCAGCTCGCCGGTGAACTGGTCCTTGGCCTGCGGCGTGAAGGTGGCGCAGCGCGTTGACGAATCCCCAGCGTTTCCAACTCGCCGCGTCGCTTAACAGGCTGTGCTGAAGCACGACGAGCGGACCAGATCCTTCCACCGCCGCATGGTCGTGTCCCACCGAGTGGTGTAGCTGCGGCGTCGTGATCGCCACGATCTCCGGCAAGGCCGGCTCGATCAGGCTGCCCCTATGGGCAGGCTGACGAA
>JAYUBY010000177.1:0-1866 GCA_043740635.1 Alphaproteobacteria bacterium | reverse complement strand
GCGGCGCGGGCAGCCGGCGCTTCGCCGTCCGCGGTTTTGCGCCGGATCACGCTCCCGTTGCTGAGCTTTTCTCTGACGTCCAGCCTGGTGCTGTCCTTTGTCCTGTCGATCGAACAGTTCGCGATTCCCGCGCTCATGGGAATTCCCGGCCACGTCACCGTCCTGGCGACACAGCTCTACTTGTTGGTGCGGTTTTCGCCGCCCGATTACGGCCTGGCTGCGGCCGTCGGGCTCACGCTCAGCGCCCTGACCGGCGTTGCGATCTGGCTGCAGCGGCGGATCGCCCGTAACAACCGTCTGACCGTCACAACAGGAAAGGCTGGCCGCCTGACGCCCGTGCCCCTCGGGCGCTGGAAGTGGGCGGCGGGAGCCCTGTGCTGGGGTTATCTGGTCCTGGCCCTGCTTCTCCCCGTCGTCATCCTCGCGTACGTGTCGGTGCTGAAGTATTTCACGGCGAACCCGCTGGAGGGCGCCTATACCTTGCGCAACTACGTGTTTCTGTATGAATCCGGATCGACCCTGCGCTCGTTCTGGAACACGCTCGTGGTTTCCGGCCTCGGGGCCTTGCTTGGGGTGTTGCTGGCGGCGCTGATCAGTTATTTCACTTTGCGCCATCGGCCGCCCGGTTATCGCATTCTCGACTTCACGGCCAGTTTGCCCTTTGGCGTCCCCGGCGTCGTCCTGGGCCTGGGCTTGCTCTGGGCCTATGCCTATCTGCCGCTGCCGATTTACGGCACCCTCACCATCCTGGTGGTGGCCTTCATCACGCGCTTTTTATCCTATGCCACCGAAACCATCGGCGGCCGGATGGTCCAGATCGACCGGAGCCTCGAAGAAGCGGCCTGGACCGCGGGCGCAACGCGGCTGCAGGCGCTCAAGCGCATCCTGGTGCCCCTGACGATGCCGTCCTTGCAGGGCGCCTATTTTCTGCTGTTCATGGCGTTCTTCCGCGAGATTGCCTCCGCAGTGCTGCTTTACACCGCGGCATCGAACGTCCTGTCGACCTCGATCTGGTCCTTCTTCGAGCAGGCGAATTGGGGCCTGGCCAGTTCCCTGTCGCTGATCGGCATGATTGTCGTCTTCGCCTTCATGTCGCTGCTTGTGGGCCTGACGCGCGTCCGCGTCCGCGTCGTCAAGGCATGACCAACACCATGGGAGCACGATGAGTATCCGCGTCACCAACCTTGTCAAGATTTATGACTCCGCCACCATCGTGCATGGGATTTCCTTCAACGTCGCGGACGGTGAATTCGTCACGCTGCTCGGGCCGAGCGGCTGTGGCAAGACCACCACCTTGCGTTGCATCGCGGGTCTCGAGCGCAGCAACGGCGGGGTGATCGAAATCGATGGCCAGGTCGTTTCGGATGCGCAGCGAGACATCTTTGTCGCTCCCCACGAACGCAACCTGGGGATGGTGTTCCAGTCTTACGCCATCTGGCCGCATATGACGGTGGCCGAGAACGTGGCCTTCCCGCTGGTCGTGAGAGGAACGCGTGACCCCAGGGAGGCGGTGGCGTGGGCGCTCGAAGTCGTCGGGCTGGCCGGTCTGGCCAAACGGCTGCCGTCGGAGCTTTCCGGGGGCCAGCAACAACGCGTTGCGCTGGCCCGCGCCATTGTCGGCCGGCCCAAGGTCCTGCTGTTCGACGAACCGCTGTCGAACCTCGATGCACGCCTGCGTGACCGCACTCGCGCGGAAATCAGCCGGATCCAGAAAGAGTTGTCGATCCCGGCGGTCTATGTCACCCACGACCAGGCCGAGGCGCTTTCGATGTCCGACCGTGTCATCGTGATGGATGCCGGGCGCATCGTCGAAGAAGGCGACCCCCGCACGTTGTACCGTCGTCCAGCCAGGCGCTTCACGGCGGA
>JAYUBY010000176.1:0-45034 GCA_043740635.1 Alphaproteobacteria bacterium | reverse complement strand
GGCTGGTGCGTCGCGAGGCGGTGGAGGCGGTGGAGTCCCGGTCGACCGGCGATTTCGTCGTTCGCCTGCGCGATGGGCGGGCGCTCGCGGGCAGCCGTCGCTATCGGCTGCCATTGCTCGCCGATTGACTTGATTGGAGAGCGGCGGGCGACTAGAAACCCCCCTCGCGATGGGCCGGCTTAGCTCAGTTGGTTAGAGCGCTAGATTGTGGATCTAGAGGTCCTCGGTTCAAGCCCGAGAGCTGGTACCATCGCGAATTCCCCGCTTTTGCCGATCGAGCACCACCTGCGGGTATTCCCATAGTTCGGTTCTAAGCCGCGGCTGGCGCAGCGCCGTCGCGTACGAACGGTTGGGGGCTCCAACGCACCAACGAACGCCAGGCCCATTCGAAGGGGCCGTAGTGGAAGCGGGCTAGCCAGGGCTTGCTCCAGGCCAGAATAAAAGCCCAGACGCTGACCACAACAGCCAGCTCTTGGAACCGGGACAACCTGTCAAAGAACCCCAATCCGAAGCCGCAGAACACCAGCGTCGTGATGATGGAAGTCATCAGATAGTTGCTGAACGCCATGCGTCCAGCGGCGGCAAGGCGGGCCACAACGTGCTGGGCGAGGCCCGCGCGGACGATGAGCAGCAGGACGCTGGCGTGTGCCAGCGCGATCAGCGGACGGGAAACCTGCTGCCAAGCTTCCAGCCGGTTGAGGGTCAGGGGCTCGAAATTTGACTGCTGGATCTGCCCGGCAAGCCACGCGGTGGCTGGGACGGCCAAAAGGTAGCCGACGATGATCGTCATCACATAGGCCCGCGTCGACCACTTCAAGGTGAAGAAGCCGGTCCGGAAGAGCGCCATGCCGATGAACATTTGGCCGATGGCTTCCGGGATCTCGTCGGTTGGCATCAAATACATCTGGATCAGCCTGGCCGCTTGGGCACGCACCTGAAGGGCGTCCATAAATCCGCCTCGGAAGCCCGTTATCTCGAGGGTCTTCAGCGCCTGCGAGGGCGAAACGAGTTGCGAGGCTTCCCGCCAGTCTTTCAACGCAGCTGGCGTCGCGCCTGGCGTAGAGGCGGCGAGATAAAGCGCTTTAAGCTCGTCGGCCAAGATCAGGTTTGCGGTCAGCAGGCCCGCCAGGATTACCACGCCGATGCCCACCTGCAGCCTCACGTCGAGTTTGCGGAATGGGAATATGAAGAGGCCGGCGAGCGCGTAGGTCACCAAGATATCGCCCCACCAGAGGAAGTAGGCGTGGAGCATGCCGATGACGAACAGCCAAAACATTCGCCGATAGTGTGTCTGTGCAGGACCCGGACGACTGCCCTCTGCGCGATCGGCGATCAGGACTGTGCTGGCCCCAAACAGCATGGTGAAGAGCGCGCGCATTTTGCCGTCGGTCAGCACATTGTTGATCGCCCAGGTCCAGAGGTCCGCGCCTGTCGAGCCGCCAGCGTAGGTCGGGTCGATGTAGGCGAAAGCAGGCAGACCCATGCCGACGATGTTCATCAGCAGGATGCCCAAGATCGCAAAGCCACGCACAGCATCGATCGAGATGTAGCGGTCCTCGCCGGTTGCGGCTGGCGTGGCGGACATTGGGACCCCCGTCTCTTGTAGTCGCGAGGATGGGCGTCTTGCTCCGGCTGTCAACGGCCCCATCGTTGGTCGGTGTGGAGCGCATGCGGAGATCAGCGAAGGCGCACCTAGGTGAAAATGCCGCGACCTGATGTCGCGAGCCCGTTCAAGAATCCAGGTGTGGCGCACAGCAGATTTTTCGAAAGCATTGCCGTTCGAAACTTGGCAGCTGGCCCCTTCAAGGCCGTGCCTCCCGGCGGGTTACCCACAAGGGGTTTGCCTATGCCGGCACGCCAGACGTCTCATCGCCTTGATCGTTACGACCCGGCGCACGAGGCGCCCTGAGCCGGGCATCAGAAAAATCTTCCACGCCGTCAGGTTTCCGCCCATCGACAAGGGGTGATCTTGCCGGGTAAATGCCCGCAATCACGGCCAGCCTCTCAAAAATGTGAGGTTCGGCCGCGTTTTAGCGTGCGTATTTGACGTGGGTTTACGAGGACGAGATGGGGTTTCCCCCTAAGCAAGGTTTGTACGATCCGGCGAACGAGCACGACTCGTGCGGCGTGGGCTTTGTGGCGAACATCAAGGGGCGCAAATCGCACGAAGTGATTCAGTGCGGCCTGCAGATCTTGGTAAACCTCGACCACCGCGGCGCCGTGGGAGCCGACCCGCTCGTGGGCGACGGCGCGGGCTGCCTGATTCAAATGCCTGACGCCCTGCTGCGTGATTGGGCTGACAAGGAGGGTCTGACGCTCCCGCCAGCCGGCGAATATGGCGTCGCCATGTGCTTCCTGCCGCAGGACGAGGCTGCGCGCATCGTGGCCATAGCCCAGCTGGGCCACTTCCTCACCGTCGAAAAGCAACCCCTGATCGGTTGGCGCGATGTGCCGATCAACACCAAAGGCCTCGGCAAGGCCGTGCTGGCTCAAATGCCGGTGATCCGCCAGGCGATCATCGGGCGGGGTCCCAACGTAAAGGACCAGGACGCCCATGAGCGTAAGCTGCTGGTGGTCCGCAAGCAGACGCAAAACCCGCTCACCGAGCTCGCTCGAAAGCACAATCTGCCGGGCGTAGCCCAACTCTATATTCCGTCGATGTCGACACGGACGGTGGTATACAAGGGCCTTCTGCTCGCCCACCAGGTCGGCACCTTCTACAAGGATCTCACTGACCCGCTGACGGAGTCGGCCTTGGCGCTGGTCCACCAGCGCTTCTCGACCAATACCTTCCCGTCCTGGCGCCTGGCGCACCCCTACCGCTACATCGCCCACAACGGCGAGATCAACACGGTGCGCGGCAACGTAAACTGGATGAACGCTCGGCGACGCACGCTGGAGAGCGATCTTCTCGGGCCGGACCTCAATAAGATGTGGCCGCTGATCCCGCACGGTCAGTCGGATACCGCTTGCCTGGATAACGCGCTGGAGCTGCTGGTTGCTGGCGGCTATCCGCTCGCCCAGGCCGTGATGATGCTGATGCCCGAGGCTTGGGCCGGCAACCCGCTGATGGACGCCAAGCGGCGAGCTTTCTATGAGTATCACGCCGCGCTGATGGAACCTTGGGACGGCCCTGCCGCCGTGGCCTTCACGGACGGTCGCCAGATCGGCGCGACGCTCGACCGTAACGGTCTGCGTCCCGCGCGGTTCATCATCACCGACGAAGACCATGTGATCATGGCTTCCGAGGTCGGCGTCCTGGACATTCCGGAGGAACGTATTGTCCGCAAGTGGCGACTGCAGCCCGGCAAGATGCTGCTCATAGATATGGAAGAGGGACGCATCATCGAGGACGAGGAGATCAAGCGATCCCTCTCCGAAGCCGCGCCCTACGAAGAGTGGCTGTCCGAGACCCAGTTCAAGCTCGAAGAACTGGCCGTGGCGGCCGAACCGGAGACACCCCTCTCAAACGATCCGGCGACCCTGCTCGATCGTCAGCAGGCCTTTGGCTACACCCAGGAAGATTTGCAGTTCTTCCTCGAGCCGATGGCCAAGTCCGGTGAGGATCCTATCGGGTCCATGGGAGCCGACACGCCGATTGCCGTGCTCTCGCGCAGGCCCAAGCTGCTCTACGAATATTTCAAACAGAACTTCGCCCAGGTCACCAATCCGCCGATCGACCCGATCCGCGAAGAGTTGGTGATGAGCTTAGTCTCGATGATCGGACCTCGCCCAAACCTACTCGGCCGCCAAGCCGGTACGCACAAGCGTCTGGAAGTGGCTCAACCGATCCTCACCGACGAAGACTTGGCGAAGATCCGCGCAATCAACGAACTGCTGGACGGCGCGTTCCGCACTGCGACGCTCGACACGACCTGGCCGGCCAATGAAGGCGCAAACGGTCTTGAGGCCGCGATCGAGCGCCTTTGCCGCGAGGCGACTGACGCAGTCTTGGCCGACATGAACATCCTGATCCTTTCTGATCGGGCGACCGGACCAGATCGGGTTCCGATTCCGGCGGCGCTGGCGACTGCAGCTGTCCACCATCACCTGATCCGCCAGGGCCTGCGCATGCAGACCGGCCTCGTCATCGAGACCGGTGAAGCGCGCGAGGTGCACCATTTCTGCGTGCTGGCTGGCTACGGCGCTGAGGCCGTAAACCCGTATCTCGCGTTCCAGACCATCGAGCAGCTGCGAACTCAAAACGGCCTTTCTCAGACCGCCTATGAGGTCCGCAAGAATTACATCAAGGCCATCGGCAAGGGCGTGCTGAAGGTGATGTCGAAGATGGGTATCTCCACCTACCAGTCCTATTGCGGCGCTCAGATCTTCGACGCCGTCGGCCTGTCGTCGGCCTTGATCGAGAAGTACTTCACGGGCACCGCCTCGACCATCGAAGGCGTCGGCCTGCCGGAAGTAGCGGGTGAGACCGTGCGCCGCCACCGTGACGCCTATGGCGACAACCCGATCTACGAGACCATGCTCGACGTCGGCGGACAGTACGCCTGGCGGCTGCGCGGCGAGACCCATGCTTGGACGCCGGAGTCGGTCTCCAACCTGCAGCACGCAGTGCGCGGCAATTTGCCGGACGCCTATCGGACATTCGCGCGCAGCATCAACGAACAATCCGAACGTCTGCTCACTTTGCGCGGTCTGATGCGGCTAAAGCACGCCGACAAGCCAATCCCGCTTGAGGACGTCGAACCAGCCTCGGAAATCGTCAAGCGTTTCTCCACCGGGGCCATGAGTTTTGGCTCGATCAGCCGCGAAGCGCACACCACGCTCGCCATCGCCATGAACCGGATCGGCGGTCGCTCGAACACGGGCGAGGGTGGTGAAGAGTCTGATCGCTATAAGCCCCTACCAAACGGCGATTCCATGCGCTCGGCGATCAAGCAGGTGGCCTCGGGTCGCTTTGGCGTGACCACTGAGTATCTGGTCAACGCCGACGACATCCAGATCAAGATGGCCCAGGGCGCCAAGCCCGGCGAGGGCGGTCAGCTGCCCGGTCACAAGGTCGACAAGAACATCGCCCGCGTCCGGCATTCGACGCCTGGCGTTGGCCTGATCAGCCCGCCGCCGCACCACGACATCTATTCAATCGAGGACCTTGCGCAGCTGATCCACGACCTGAAGAACGTCAATCAAAAGGCCCGCATCTCCGTAAAGCTGGTCTCCGAAGTGGGTGTAGGTACGGTGGCCGCCGGTGTCGCCAAGGCGCGGGCCGACCACGTGACCATCTCCGGCTTCGAGGGTGGCACGGGCGCTTCGCCTCTGACTTCGCTGACCCATGCGGGATCGCCCTGGGAAATTGGCCTGGCTGAAACGCAGCAAACTCTGCTGCTTAACGGTCTGAGGACGCGCATCTCGGTCCAAGTGGATGGGGGCTTACGCACCGGCCGAGACGTGGCGATCGGCGCATTGCTGGGCGCCGACGAGTTCGGCTTTGCAACAGCGCCCCTAATCGCGGCCGGTTGCATCATGATGCGCAAGTGCCACCTCAACACCTGTCCGGTGGGCGTGGCGACCCAGGATCCAGTGTTGCGCGCCCGCTTCACCGGCCAGCCCGAGCACGTGATTAACTTCTTCTTCTTCGTGGCCGAAGAGCTGCGGGAGATCATGGCGGAGATGGGGTTTGCGACGGTCAACGAGATGATCGGCCGCGTCGATCGGCTCGACGTCAACCCGGCGCTTGAACATTGGAAGGCGCAAGGCATCGATCTGTCGCGCATCCTGTATTCCGCCCCGGCCGAGGCCGCCAAAGGCCTGTGGAACCAGGACCGCCAGGATCATGGGCTCGGCAAGGCGCTCGACAACACCCTTATCGAAGCGGCCAAGGCTGCGCTCGAGGCCGGCAAGCCCGTGCGCGGTGAATATCCGGTCCGCAACGTCAACCGCACCGTGGGCGCGATGCTCTCCGGTGAAGTTGCGCGTCGCTATGGCCATGCGGGTCTGCCCGACGACACGATCTCGCTCACCTTCCGCGGCAACGCTGGCCAGAGCTTCGGGGCCTTCGCCGCGCGCGGCGTCTCTCTGGAGCTGATTGGCGATGCCAACGACTACGTCGGCAAGGGCCTCTCCGGTGGGCGTGTCGTGGTGCGTCAGCCGCCGGAAGCTCGACGCGAACCGACCCGTAACATTATCGTTGGCAATACGGTCCTCTACGGCGCAATCGCCGGAGAGGCCTATTTCGAGGGTGTTGCGGGCGAGCGTTTCGCCGTGCGGAACTCTGGCGCCGTCACGGTGGTCGAGGGCTTGGGCGACCACGGCTGCGAATATATGACTGGCGGCGTCGTCGTCGTTTTGGGCGATACTGGCCGCAATTTCGCGGCCGGAATGAGCGGCGGCGTGGCCTATGTCTACGACCCGGCCGGCCGGTTCGATCAGCTCTGCAACAAGGCGATGGTTGAACTGGGTCCGGTGGCGCCTGCTAGGGGCGGCGACGAATCCGGCCGGCCTAGCCAGCGCTCAATCTCGGTCGAGAACAACGGCATGGGCGACATGCTGGGCTTCGACGCCGAACGTCTGCGCATACTCATCGAGCGTCATCACCTGCACACAAAGAGCGCGCGTGCGGCGGAAATCCTGGCCAACTGGGATGCTGCTTTGAGCTCCTTCGTGAAGGTTATGCCGACTGATTATCGCAAGGCTCTGGTGGACATGGCCGCCGACCGCGAGACGGCCGCTGCCGTCGCCGCGGAATAATCCTTTAAGTTCCGGAGATTACCCCGATGGGCAAGCCCACCGGCTTCCTCGAAATCGAGCGCAACGATCGCACCTACGACAAGGTGGGCGAGCGCCTGAAAACTTGGAGGGAATTCGTCCAGCCCCTGCCATTGCCGCAGGTAAGCCAACAGGCGGCGCGCTGCATGGATTGCGGCATCCCGTTCTGCCACCAGGGTTGCCCGGTCAACAATCAGATCCCGGACTTCAACAACCTCGTCTACCGCGACCAGTGGAAGGCGGCGCTTGAGAACCTCCAGTCGACCAACAATTTCCCCGAGTTCACGGGCCGAGTTTGTCCTGCGCCTTGTGAGACCTCCTGCACCCTGAACATCGACGACAATCCAGTGACGATCAAAACGATCGAGTGCCAGATCGTCGACCGTGGCTGGGAAGAAGGCTGGATCATCCCGCAGATGTCGCCGCGCGGCACAGGAAAGCGGATCGCTGTTGTGGGGTCGGGTCCGGCGGGACTTGCCTGCGCCCAGCAGCTCGCGCGGGCGGGTCACGCCCCGACTGTCTTCGAGAAGTCTGACCGGATCGGCGGCCTGCTCCGGTACGGCATCCCAGACTTTAAGATGGAAAAGCACCTCATCGACCGCCGCGTGGCCCAAATGGAGGGCGAAGGCGTGATCTTCCGCCCCAATTTTGAGGTGGGCGTCACCGTCTCGGTGCAACGTCTGCTCGACGACTACGACGTGTTGGTGATGGCTGGCGGAGCCGAGCAGGGCCGCGACCTGGAAGTTCCCGGACGCGAGCTTGAAGGCGTGCACTACGCCATGGATTTCCTGACCCAGCAGAACAAGCGCAATGCCGGCGACGAGGAAACCGTCGCTGCGCCGACCGGCGCGATCTCGGCGGCTGGCAAACATGTGGTGGTCATCGGCGGCGGTGATACCGGCAGCGACTGCATCGGCACGTCCAATCGCCACGGGGCGGCATCGGTCACTCAGCTCGAAATCATGCCAGAGCCCCCGGAACGCGAGAACAAGCAGCTGACCTGGCCCGACTGGCCCTTGAAGCTGCGCACCTCATCGAGCCAGGAAGAGGGCTGCGAGCGTGACTTCGCCGTCGCGAGCAAGCGTGCGGTCGGCAAGGACGGCCGGATCAGCGGTCTTGAATGTGTTCGGCTGGAATGGGTCGCCGGCGCAGACGGCCGTATGAAGATGCAAGAGATCGAGGGCTCGACCTTTACCCTGAAAGCCGACCTGGTTCTCCTGGCCATGGGCTTTACGGGTCCACGCACGGCGGGCCTGGTGGAGAGCGCAGGCGTTGACCTGGACCCGCGCGGCAATGTTTCGGCCAATGTCTCCAACTACCAAACCTCGGCGCGCAACATTTTCTCCTGCGGCGACATGCGTCGCGGCCAGTCCCTGGTGGTCTGGGCGATCCGCGAGGGTCGTCAGTGCGCCCGCGCTGTGGACGAGGCCTTGATGGGCGCTTCGAAACTGCCCCGCTGACCCCGGCGGCCCTCTACCGGATCTCGCGAATAGGCTAGTAGGCGCGAGGTTTTGATCGGAGACGTCGGATGGACGTGCGTTGCGTAGTGAAGTCCGACGACCAGTTGGGCGAGGGGCCTTGCTGGTCACCGCTCGAAGGCCGGCTCTACTGGTTCGACATCAAGGGAAGGCGGCTCGCCTGGTACGAGCCCAAGACCGACGAGAGCGGTTCCTTCGATCTGCCGATGCGCGCGAGCGCCGCAGCGCCGCGCAGCCAGGGTGGCCTAATCCTGGCCACAGAAAAGGGTCTGGCGGCCTGTGATCCGACGGCCGGAACGATTGAGATGTTGCGGCCCTTCGCCCTGCCGGAGGGCTTCCGCACCAATGACGGCAAGATCGACCTCGCGGGAAATTTCTGGTGGTCGACGATGGATGACAACGGCGGCAAGCGGCCGGGCGCCGTCTTCCGCACGACGCCGGACCTTCAAACCGAGCGATTGCTGGACGGGATCCACATCCCCAACACCCTCTCCGTCAGTCCAGATGGCAATACGCTCTATGTAGCCGACTCCAGCCTGCAGACACTGTTTGCGCACGAAATGGCGGACTTGAGCAGGGTCCGACGTTTTGCCCATACAGCCGGCCAGCCCGGCAGTCCGGACGGCTCGGCCGTTGACGCCTACGGGTATCTTTGGAACGCCCAGTGGGGTGGCTGGGAGGTCGTTCGCTATAGCCCAGACGGTCAGGTCGACATGAAAATTCGGATGCCCGTCGAACAGCCCTCAAGCTGCGCCTTCGGTGGCGCGGATCTGACGACCCTCTATGTGACGAGCGCCTGGGACGGACTGCCGGCAGAAAAGCGCGCCAGGCAGCCAATCGCTGGTGGCCTCTTTGCGATCGAAACCGGCGTGAAAGGGCTGGCGCTGCCGCTATTTGAGGGATGAGGTAGGCCATGGTCAAACCACCCCTGCGCAGCGCCAAGAGCTACGGCAAGCACGACAAGGACGGCTTCATCCATCGAAGCTGGATCAAGGCGACGGGCCTGCCAGATCACGTCTTCGACGGTCGTCCGATCATCGGCATCGCCAACACCTGGTCGGAGCTCGTCACGTGCCAGGTCGGCCTGCGCGACCTCGCCGACTTCGTGAAGCGCGGGATCTGGGAGGCGGGCGGCGTGCCCATCGAGTTTCCGGCCATGTCGCTGCCCGAGACCCAGATGCGGCCGACGGCCATGCTCTTCCGCAACTTGCTTGCGATGGAAGTCGAGGAGTCGATCCGGGCCAACCCCATCGACGGCGTTGTCCTGATGGGCGGATGCGACAAGACCACGCCGGGCTTGTTGATGGGAGCGGCCAGCGTCGACCTGCCAGCGATCTTCGTCTCTTCGGGCGCGATGTTGAATGGCAAGTTTGAGGGCTGCGACATTGGCTCGGGCACTGACGTCTGGCGCTTCTCGGAGGCCGTTCGGGCCGGCGAGATGAGTCTCGATGAATTCATGAGCGCCGAGTCCGGCATGAGCCGCTCGGCGGGCGTCTGCAACACCATGGGCACGGCCTCAACCATGGCCAGCCTGACGGAGGCGCTGGGTATCTCTCTACCCAACAACGCAGCCCTTCCGGCCGTCGACAGCCGTCGCAAGGTGTTGGCTCACTTGAGCGGTAACCGCATCGTCCAGCTGGTGAAAGACGACGTGAAGCCCTCCGACATCATGACCCGGGCGGCCTTCGAGAACGCCATCCTAATGCATGCCGCGATAGGCGGCTCGACCAATGCAGTGGTCCATTTGCTGGCGCTTGCCGGACGGATCGGCGTTCCTTTGACGCTGAAGGATTTCGACGAGATCGCCCGGGAGGCGCCGCTGCTGGTAAACCTGATGCCGTCGGGTAAGTACTTGATGGAGGACTTCTGTTACGCGGGCGGTGCGCCAGCGGTGGCGAAGGAACTCGGCCCCCTCTATCGCCGCGACGCAGTGACCGTGTCCGGCAAGACGCAAGGTCAGATTGCCGACGCCGCCAAGGTCTGGAATCGCGATGTCATCGGCTCGCTTGAAGACCCCGTCGGACCCTCATCGGGTGTTTGGGTGTTGAGAGGCAACCTCTGTCCGCAGGGCGCGATCCTTAAGCCGAGTGCGGCCACGCCGGCCCTGCTCACCCACCGTGGCCGCGCCGTCGTCTTTGAGGACATTGAGGACTACCACGCCCGCATCGACGACCCCGATCTCGAGGTCGACGAAACCTCGATACTGGTGCTCAAGGGCTGCGGACCCAAGGGTTATCCGGGCATGCCCGAGGTTGGAAACATGGGCCTGCCGCCTAAGATCCTCGAAAAGGGTGTCACCGACATGGTGCGCATTTCTGACGCCCGGATGAGCGGCACCGCTTATGGGACTGTCATTCTGCATGTCGCTCCGGAGTCCGAGGCCGGAGGTCCGCTCGCACTCGTCCAAAACGGCGACGAGATTGCCTTCGACGGCCCGAACCGGTCGCTGGAGTTACTGGTCGAAGAGGCAGAGCTGGCGCGCCGCCGTGCCGCCTGGGAAGCGAGGCGCGAGCCTTCCAAACACACCCGCGGTTGGTATCGGCTCTACATTGACACGGTCTTGCAGGCGGATACCGGCGTCGACCTCGACTTCCTGGTGGGCAAGTCCTCTGCCGACGTGACGCGCGAGTCTCACTGATGGCATGCGCCAGCTATCCGAGCCTAAGGGGGCGAACCGTCTTTGTCACGGGTGGTGCGTCTGGGATTGGGGCGAGCTTCGTCGAGGCCTTCCATGCGCAGGGCGCCAAAGTGGGTTTCATCGATCTGGATGAGGCGGCGGGTATCGCGTTGTCGGCCAAACTCGGCGGAACGACCTGGTTCAGTTGCTGCGATGTGACGAACACCGATGCCCTGCAGGCCTCAATTCAAGATGCCGCCACAGAGCTCGGTCCGATTACAGTCCTCATCAACAACGTCGCCAACGACACGCGCGAAGATCCCGCAGCGCTGTCTGCCGAGACCTGGCGCAAGGGCTTGGCGGTCAACCTCGATCCGGCCTTCATCGCCTCGACGACAGCCTATCCGATGATGAAAACGGCCGGCGGGGGCTCGATCGTCAACCTGAGTTCTATCACCGCGCTGACAGGGCCAGGTGACCTGCCTACCTATGTCGCCGCCAAGGGCGCGATCATCGCGCTCTCAAAGAGCCTCGCTCACGCATGGGGGGGCGATCGCATTCGGGTCAACGCCCTGTCGCCGGGCTGGGTCATCACGCCACGTCAGTTGAAACTTTGGCTGACGCCGGAGGCTGAGGCCGACTGGTTGGAGCATACGGCCCTAAAGGATCGCATTATGCCCGACGACATCGCTCGTGCGGCCCTGTTCCTGGCCTCTGACGACAGCCGCATGATGACCGGCCAGAACCTCGTAGTGGACGCGGGTCGAACTTGAAGTTGAAGTTCGCGCTCAAAGCGAGAGCTTGGCCTTAACTGGAATTTCAGGGGGAGTAGCGCGATTATCCGACCCATGGATCGGGGATCAAAGCCTGCGGTGCTGGTCACCGGCGGCGCAGGCTACATCGGCGCGCACACAGCCAAGGCCCTGCAAGAGCAGGGGTACCTGCCAGTGGTCTATGACAACCTGAGCTCCGGATTCCGCGAGGCTGTCCGCTGGGGGCCGCTGGTGCACGGCGATATCCGCGACGCCGCCGCACTCGGCGAGGCGATGGAAGCCCATCATGTCCAGGCTGTGATCCACTTCGCCGGCCTGATCGAGGTGGGCCGCTCAACCGCGAAACCAGACCTCTTCTGGGAGGTCAATGTCGCGGGCACAACGAGCCTGCTGCAGGTGATGCGCGAGCGCGAGGTTGGCCGTCTGGTGTTCTCCTCCAGCGCGGCGGTCTACGGCCAAGGCGACCGCAGCGCGCAGCAATCGATCGCCGAAGACGCCGAAAAGGCTCCATCCAGTCCCTACGGCGACACCAAGCTCGCAGCAGAATGGATGATCTCTGCCCAATGCCGCGCCTATGGTCTGGCCGCTGTTGCGCTGCGCTATTTCAACGCCGCGGGCGCAGATCCTTCAGGCCTGATAGGCGAAGCCCACGATCCTGAAACCCACCTGATCCCGCTCGCCATTGCCGCCGCGCTCGGCGACGGCAAGCCGCTGACTGTGTTCGGTCAGGATTTCCAGACGCCAGACGGCACGTGCCTCCGCGACTATATTCATGTCACCGATTTGGCCCGCGCTCATGTGGCAGCGCTCGGCGTCGAGCTTTCCGCTGGGGCCTTTGAAGCCGTGAACGTCGGGACTGGCGAGGGCCGCTCGGTCATGCAGGTTGTCGACGCCGTGGCGAAGGCAGCAGGATGCGACGTGCCTCATAGCGTTGGCGCCCGCCGCGCCGGCGATCCGCCCAGCCTCGTGGCCGATCCCTCGCGAGCCCGCGATCTCCTCGGCTGGACGCCGCGCCATTCGTCGCTGCAGGAGATCGTCGCAGACGCCCTGCGTTGGGAGCAGCGCCCCGCCTATGGCGTCGGCGTTCGAGGATTGGCCGGCCGACGCGGCGCGCCAATCGCGGCTCCAGCTGACTGACCAACGTTCTCGGTGCGGCAATTGGCACCAGGCGCCGTAGTCTCCTTTCGGTTGTAGCGCCTTGCTTTCGCCCGCCCCAATGCTCAAGGTTCGGATCCTAACCTGAGGATCATATGGGCCAGTCAAACGGCGAACGAGCCAGGGAGCTCGCTCAAAATCTGATGGAAATTCTGACCTCTTACGAGGAAGAATTGATCGCTCTCGAACGTGAGAATCCGGCCGTCAGCCAGATGCGACGAGCGGTGGGAATCGCCATCGCCGAGGCTTGTTATCTCATCACTGATCAAAATATGGCGCAGGCCGAGTGGGCTCCGCCTGCCGACGGCCCAACCCGCGCCGCTTAGTTCACGAGAGGTTTTCGGAAACACCATGGCTCGCAGTCCCGAAGCGCTTGCTGACCCCATCGATATCGCTGTCGGAGCGAGAATTCGTCTGTTGCGCAAGGTCAGGGGGCTGTCCCAACAAGCGCTTGCCGAGGCCGCAGGGGTCACCTTCCAACAGATTCAGAAGTATGAGCGAGGCGCTAACCGCGTCAGCGCCTCGATGCTTTCGCGTATCGCCTCGACCCTGCAGGCGCCGGTCGCCGAGATGTTCGGCGAGGTCAGCCCGGCCAGCGGCGCGATCGACGACGTGGCGGGATTGCTGTCAGAGCCGGGCGCCCTTGAATTGCTGCGCGCCTACGCCCTGCTGCCGCGGGGCGCATCGCGGTCGGCTCTCGTCGATTTCGTTCGCACCTTAAAAGCCTCCAACGCCTAGAGCGGGACCGTAACGGATTGAATCGGGATTCCGAATTGATGCGGATCGTGATTCAAGATGCGGGCTGGATGGGAGGCCAGCTTGCATGGCGCGTCCTTACTCCAAGGATCTTCGAGAGCGGGTGGCTTCGTTCGTAGTTTCGGGCGGGACCTGTCGCGAGGCGGCGGCCCGGTTTGGGGTCGGCGTGGCGACAGCGGTGCGCTGGTCGCAGCGGCTTCGGGCGAACGGCAGTGCGGCGGCCCGTCCGATGGGCGGGGTCCGGCGTGCGGTGCTGGCTGGGGAGCGGGCCTGGCTGCTGGCGCGGATAGCCGAGACGCCGGACCTGACGTTGCGGGCGATCCGGGCTGAGCAGGCGGTTCGCGGCGCGGTGGTGAGCTATGACGCGGTGTGGCGGTTCTATCGGCGTGAAGGGATGACCTTCAAAAAAGCCTGTTCGCCGCCGAGCAGGGCCGGCCGGACGTAGCCCGCAAACGGGATCGTTGGAAACGCTATCAGGCCAAGCTTGATCCACGCCGGCTGGTGTTCATCGACGAGACCTGGGCCAAGACCAACATGACCCGCACGCACGGGCGCGCCCTGCGAGGCCGACGGCTGGTGGACAAGGTCCCGCACGGCCATTGGAAGACCCTGACCTTCCTGGCCGCTCTGGGCTGCGACGAGATCACCGCACCCTTCGTCCTCGATGGCCCGATCAACGGCGATTGGTTCCGCGCCTACGTCGAGCAGGTGTTGGTCCTCACACTCAAGCCCGGCGACGTCGTGGTCATGGACAATCTCGGCAGCCACAAGGGCAAGGCGATTCGCCAGGCCGGCGCCCACCTGATCTTCCTGCCGCCCTACAGCCCTGACCTGAATCCCATCCAACAGGTCTTCGCCAAGCTCAAAGCCCTCCTTCGCAAGGCCGCCGAACGCACCGTCGAAGCCACATGGCGACGCATCGGTCAGCTCCTCGACCACTTCACCGCAGAGGAATGCGCCAACTACCTCGTCAACTCCGGCTTTGCTCCAATTTGATACGGTCCCGCTCTAAGGGCGTACCGGGCCGTCACACCAACTGCGAGCTTTGCGGACGCAGTCTGAGCCAGGCGTTCAGCGCGCCCAGAGCTGGTGGGACAGCACGCCCACTCGCGCTTCAATCTCAGCTGCCGCATCGAGGCAGAGGTCCTCGCGGTATCGCGAGCCGATTAGCTGGACGCCAACAGGATGGCCGTCCACCAGACCGACTGGCGTTACCGCCGCGGGAAGGCCCAGAACACTGATGGCTGAGATGAACCTCGTATCGTTCCAGAAGAATGCGCGGAGCGCTTCATCGCCCCCCAAGTCGGCGTTCACGGCAGGTGTGCGCCGGACCGAGACCGGCGTCAGGATCAGCGGGTAGGTTTCAAGGAACATCAGCCATTCGCGTAGGACCCGCGAGCGGCGGGCGATTGTCTTCATGTAGCCATCGCCATCGAGGATCGTCGCCATGGCAAGCAGGCCGTCTAGGGCTTGGACGAAATTCGCGCTGGCGACCTCGCGCATCTGTGTCGCCTGGAGGGTCGCGATCTCCGTCGCGATCAAATCGCCCCAGAGCGTCCAGGCCGCCGAGACGTCGGGCGTATCGACCTCGCTCACATCGTAGCCCGCCTCGGTGAGGTGGTCAGCGGCTTTGCCGATCAGCGCCATGACCTCAGGGTCGGTCTGCATGTCGTGAGGAATTTTCGCTACTGCGACCCTAATCGGCGTCGGCGGCGGCGGTCCGATCAGCGGCGCTGGGACCCACCAGGTGTCTCGCGGATCGCGGCGGCTCATGACCTCGAGGCCTAGCCGAACGTCGGCGACGTCCCGCGCCAGCGGGCCCTGTGTGGACATGAGTTGCGCCATCAGGGGTCGCTCGGTCGCGGCGCTGGGATTGAAGGCTGGAACGCGTCCCTGCGTCGGCTTGATGGTGCTGATCCCGTTGAATGCAGCGGGACACCGCAGCGAGCCGCCAATGTCGTTCCCGTGGGCAATGGTTGCGATCCCCGCGGCGATCGAGGCCGCCGCGCCGCCGGATGATCCGCCGCAGGTGATCGCCTTGTCCCACGGATTTAGCGTAAGGCCATGGAGCGGATTGTCGGTGAAGCCCCGCAGCGAGAATTCCGGGGTGTTGGTCATCCCAAGGATGATCGCGCCCGCGGCCCTGAAGTTCGCGGTAACTGGCGAGTCCGCCGGCGCGATGTTGTCGCGAAAGGCCTCGACGCCGTTGGAGTTGGCTTGGCCCTCGACATCGATGTTGATCTTGATGGTGACCGGGACGCCATGGAGCAATCCAAGCTCGGCGCCCGCAGTCTGGGCTCGGTCAGCGGCTTTGGCGGCTTCAAGGGCGCGTGCGCTTAGGTCGACGACGACGGCGTTGATCGCGGGATTTACCGACCGCAGGTGTACGATGTGGGCCTGCACAACCTCTTCAGAGGAGACCCGCCGCGCGCGGATTGCAGTGGCGGTCTCGACAGCAGACCACTGCCAAATCTCTGTCGCCCCCACCTCGGCTTCGCCTCTAGGCCGTCACGCCAAGGATCGAGATGGCTCGGTCCTTCACGGCCTTGTAGTCCACCTTGCCGTTGGGTGCCCGGCCGATCGATTCCACCAGCACGACGTCGCGCGGGGCCTTGTAGCCAGCCAGCGTTGTGCGCACGTGCGCTGAGAGTTCGGCCAGTGTCGGCTGCGCGCTGCCATCAGTCTCGACGACCGCGCAGATCCGTTCACCGAAACGCGCATCTGGCAGACCAATGACCACCGCGTCGCGCACCGAAACGTGGGTTTTCAGAGCCTCTTCGACCTCCTCCGGGAAGACCTTCTCACCGCCGGTATTGATACAGACCGAGCCCCGACCAAGCAGCTTCAGGGTTCCATCAGCGTTCACCTCCGCCCAATCGCCGGGCACGCTCCAGCGGATGCCCTCGATGGTCTTGAAGGTCTTGGCAGTCTTCTCCTCGTCCTTGTAGTAGCCGCGGGGCAGGAGGCCCGAGACCGCGACCATGCCGCGCTCGCCGGAACCGGGTTCCACACGCCGGCCATCCTCAGTGAAAATCACGCAATTGGGGCCGGGGGTGAAAGCGGCCGTCTTGGCCGCCGCGCCCGGCGCCGAGGCTGAGACGCCCAAACCGACGGCCTCCGATGAGCCGAAGCTGTCGAAGATCATGGCGTTCTTGGCATAGCTCAGCAGGCCCTGTTTGTTTTCCTGGCTCCACATGGAGCCCGACGAACTCATGGCCCGGACCGTCGATAAGTCCCAGCGGCCTGGGTTGGCTTCGAGCGCCTCCAGCATCGGGGTCGAGAAGGCCAGACCCACGATGACGATGTTGCTGGCGCCCAGACGATCGGTCTCGTCCCAGAGCTCCATTGCGTTGAACTTGCGAGACGGCAAGGTGGCCGCAGCCCCGCCCTGGTTGAAGGCGATTAGGTTGGAGAACTGGCCGGTGCCATGCATCAGCGGGCACGCGATCAGGGTCGTCGGCCGCAAGTGTTCCGGCGATCGGATGCGGGCGACCAGATCCTCGATCGAGGTTGCAGGTGGGATGCCCAGAAGGGTGTTGCCGCCTGCGCCTATCACGTTGAAGAGGTCGTCCTGCGCCCACATCACGCCCTTCGGCATGCCCGTGGTCCCGCCGGTGTAGAGGAGTAAGAGATCGTCGCCAGAGCGGCCCCAGGGCGCCTTCACCGGCCGCTGCGTCGGGACCTTGGCAACCACCACGTCGTAGTCGTCGGCCCATGCCGGAACCGGATAGCCGGGCTCGGCCACCGCCACCCAGGCCGTCACGCCGCCAAGCCTGCCGCGGATTTTCTCAAGGACATCGGTGAAGCTTGAGTGGAACACGACGGCCTGGGCGTCGGCGTTGTCGAATAGGTAGAAGAGCTCTTCCGGCCCATAGCGGTAGTTGGTGTTCACAGGGGCGAAGCCACCCTTGAAGGCGGCGAAATAGCTCTCGATGTACTCCGGGCCGTTATAGAGGAAGGACGCAACCTTGGCCTGATGGTCCATCCCTTTGGCGATGAAGTGGGCCGCCAGTGCGTCGGAACGCGCGTCGAATTCGGCCCAGGTCAGCACCCTGTCGCCCCGGATGTGGGCGGGGTGGTCAGGCTGAACGGCTGCAATCGCCTCCCATACGTCGGCGAAGTTCCAAACAGTCACCACAATCCTCCCAAACGCCCTCTTGTTGGGACCAAATTGGCGACTTTGGCGCTGGGGAAGTCAACCACCCTCAGATCGGTAGAGCGGTCGTGAATTTGATCTGTTCCATGGCGAAGGATGAGCTTACGTCCTGCAGCGGCGCTGCGGCGATGAGGCGCTTGTAAAACGTGTCGTAGGCCGCGATGTCCTTGACGATCACCTTCAGCAGATAGTCCGTCTCGCCTGACATCCGGTAGAACTCCACCACCTCCGGCAGACTTGCAGCGCCCTTTGCAAAAGCGTTGAGCCAATCCTCGTCGTGGCGGCTGGTCCGGATCGAGACGAATACCACCAGGCCGAGGTCAAGCTGTTCACGGTCGAGGATCGCCACGCGTCGTTCGATCACCCCGGCGTCGGTCAGACGTTTCACGCGTTTCCAGCACGGGGTTTGCGACAGCCCTGCGCGCTCCGCCAGTTCCGCGATGGGCACGGTGGCGTCGGCCTGCAGTTCGCGCAGAATTCGGCGGTCAATGGGGTCGAGAACGATTTTCATGCCATTCTCTGAGTTTGGAGAACCACATTCTATAGGTCGTTGAGATAGCACGTCAAAGTCTGTTCGCCGGGAGCCGAACGACCTGGATCCCCGCCCTCGTGGTCAGTCGCTAAGGCCTTCTGTGCGAGCCAGCGCGATCTCGTCATCGGCGCTGGAGCCTTGTCGAAAGGCTTTGACGGCTTCTCTGGCCATTGTTGCGGCGGCGTACAGGACGACCACGATGACGAGCGAGCGAAGGCCTTCGACCGGCATGTCCTTCACGATTAACGCTGCAATCAGGACGCCCGGCACTCCACCCAGCATGAAGCCGATCACGATCCTCAGATCCGCTGCACCGCGGCTGAAATACCGACCACTGACCATCGCCGCGGCAAAGGCGCCGCCTGTGGCCATGATGGAAAAGGCGAGCTTGGGATCCAGCCCCATGAGGCTTAGCATGATTAGGGACGGGGCGTAGTGCCCGACCCCGAAGTTCAAGAGGATGCCCAGAACCACGCTGGTGGCCGTCGCGAGGATCGTGAGCGGCAAGGGTAGTGCCGTTGCCAGGCCGCCTACGGGCATGATGTGAAGGTTGGAAAGCCCGTACAGAATCGAGGCGATCACAAGGGCGCCAGCGACCGTCGCCTGAACGATCCAGACCCGCACTTTCAGGACGAGCCGCGCGCCGACAAGCGCTCCCGCCACCAGCCCCATCGCAAAAACGACCATCAAAATTGGATCGATATGCACGCCCAGCAACGCTAGGAAAATCGCCGCCTGGAGCTTAATCGGAAGCGTGCACGCTACGATCATCGTGCAAGGTATGAGGCGGTCGGGCAGGCGGGTCCGAAACTTGAGCCACGCCAGCGTCGGAGCGAACGACCCTATCCCCAGGGTGTCGAAGAAGTTCACGACCGCGCCGACCGCGACAGCTTCAAGATTTGGCGCAAATACGCTGGCAGCGATTGCCGCTCTCAGGAGTAGGGCCAGGAACAGAACCACGGCGAGGCCGAGGGCGATCAGCAGTGCAGTCAGCAATCGCCTCTCCTGGGTGTCTAGCAACGGCTCCGCTTATGACGAATGGGTTACAAGCGAACACGGTTCTGTCGAGGGACTGAGCCGGATCGCGTGGGCCGGTCGGACCAAGGCAGCGTTTCAAGGCAGGCGCGAAGACAGGCTCTCACGGCGGGATCATACCAATGTCGGGGAAGGGCCGTCGCATTCGACAAAGCCCTCGTCTCGAGCCGGTGTTTTAGGTCATTCCCTGGCGGACACGTCCCCGTATGTCCACGTTCCCCAATTCGGAGGGTTAGAACGCCGGCCTGCAGAGGGAGCGGTTGTCCGAAAGTGTGAGCGATTGCATCACCAGTCGCTCATAGTCTCGGGACGTCGGGGCGAAGGCTCCGAGCGCGTTGCCCAGATTGATCATGAACACCGCTGCAAGATGGTGCTGCGGGTCGATCCAGAAGTGGGTGCCATACGCTCCGCTCCACCCAAAGCTCCCGGTCGGCAAGACGGGGTCTTGAACGACGGTCCGCATACCCAATCCCCATGAAACACCCCGGCCCAGGCCAGGAAAGGTCGGCTCAAGCTGAACTGTTCTCATGAGGTCGGCGGTCTAGGGGTTTAAGATTCGGACGGATCCGCGGGCGCCGTGACCCGCCAACATCTCCGCAAACCGCAGGTAGTCAGGCGCGGTTCCGTAGAGGCCCCCAGCACCAGAAGGGTAGGTATACCAGCCAAACGCCGGGCTCGCCGTGAAGGCGCCACCTTTGGCGTCTTAGAGCCCGACCAAGCGCGTTTGCTGTTCAGGCGAAAGTCGGAAGGTTGTGTCCTTCATGCCGAGCGGGCCAAAGATTCGAGTTTGAAGAAACCGGCCGAAGGGTTGGCCGTATGCAACTTCGACAACCCGCCCCAGGGTCTCGAACCCGATCAGGGCGCTAGCTGAACTTGGATCCGGGTTCCCAGGCCAGCGGAAACGCGGCGTAGTCCACGATCCGTGCGGCCAGATTGTCGCGCTGTTCGAGCGTCGTCACGATAGCCTTGGTGACGTCGGGATCTCGCTCAATTCCGGAGGAATGAGTGAGAATATCACGCAGCGTGATCGGGAGGCTGGCCGCCGGCAAGACGGCCGTGGACGTGCCCACGACATATCGGCCAACTTTCATGTGCGCGAGCTCGGGGACGTAGCGGGCCACGGGGTCGTCCAGGCGCACCTTGCCCTCGTCCACGAGGATCATGATTGCTACGGCCGTGATCGGCTTCGACATCGAGGCGAGCCGAAAGATCGAGCCTTGCCGCATCGCGGTTCCACGCTCGATATTGCTCACGCCGACGGACCCAGCATAGGCAGTTTTGCCTCGCAGGGTGACCATATATACTGCCCCGGGATAGACCTTGGCCGCCACATTGGCCGCGGCCTTGGCGTCTAGCGCCTGCAGACCCTCTGGAGTGAGGCGGGGCGCGACAACCGCCGAATTTTGTGCAGATGCGGCTGTCGGCCCCTCACCGGCCGTCGCCGAATCGATCGGGCCCACCCCGAAGAGAAGCCCGAAGGCGCTCGCCGCCGCCGCAAGCAGTCGCCTTTGAATTCGTGGCCATTCCGCTCAACCTCGACAGCCCTTCAGGTCTCTTGCGCCGCAAGCTATCGCCCGACCCTGGGGCCGACACTTGCACTGAGTTGAACCCGACCGCGACGGCCCAGCATCCACGGCGACGCTGAAACCTATCCCGGCGTCACCCGTTGCAGCCTAACGCCAATCGTAAGTCCGGTGGCGAGAGCATCTGTCATGGGAAGGAATACTCCATGCTTCGCAAAACGATCTTTGCATCACTCCTCGCTTCGAGCGCACTCACCTTGGCTATGGTGACGCCTGCGGCGGCGGCCGATAAAACCGACCGCGCCCGCGAAGCCATCGCAGCCGCAGAGGCCAAGATTCACACCGCAGAAAGCCTTGGGGCCGGCACAGACTCTCCGCGCGAAACCGCTGAGGCGAGGGCGGCCTTGGCGACCGCCAAGGAGGATTTCTCATCCGGTCACAAGGAGCCCGCGATTCACGAGGCCATCCGGGCTTCTGCTCTAGCCGACACAATCATAGGGGTGGCGCAGCAGCATAAGGACCACGCCATCGCGTCTGCGCGTGAGGCCCAGAGGTCAACTGTCGAAGCAGCCCGAGATCAAGTCGCCGCGGCGAACGGGCAGGCGGCTGCCGCACAAACCCAGGCGGCTGCGGCCCAACAACAGGCCGCCAGCGCCCAACAGCAGATCGAAGAAGCCAACGCGCGCGCCGAAGCCGCTCAGCGATCTGCGGCCGCTTCGGCGGCAGACGCAGCTGCCGCTCGCAATTCTGCGGCGTTAGCAGCTGCTCAGACGCCGCCAGCGCCACAAATCGAGACAACCGTCACGACCCGTCATGGGACCACTCATCGCACGACGCGAACGAAAGTGATCCCGCACAGGACGACAAGCGGCGCGGTCTCTACGGACCAGGTCACCGCGACGACCAAGGTGACCCCGCAATAGCGAGGTAGAGCCAATCGCCGGGGGCGTGGATTCCTTCCACGCCCCCGGCGCTCGCGCCGAATTGGAGCGATCGTCCGCCTCTAGTTGCCAGTAGGCGGTGTGATCGCACCGGGTGCTGGCTTGCAAAACGGTACGATCATCAGGGCTCCGATGAACAGCCAAGCCATGAGCCGGTAGGTGTCGGCGAAGGCGAGGGCGGCGGCTTGGCGGCGACGATCTGGCCGAGTTCGGCTTGCGCCATCTGGAGCGCGTGGCTGGCGTCTGGGGTCCAGTCGCCAGCGTATTGCGTCAGGCCTTCGACTAGGGCGCGCGCCTTATCCGGCGCCCGGCCAACGCCGGCGCTGAGATTGGCGGTGTGGATGCGCGCGAAATCGGTGAGCCAGGTGTTGACCACCGCGATGCCGATGGCGCCGCCTCGGTTGCGGGTCGCGCTACTGCCTTTCGAGCCCCGCGTCGGCAATTTTACGAAGATCGTCCAGCGTGTGCCGTTTCGTCTTCGCTTCGATGCTGGCCAGCCGGACGTGGCAAAACTGCGCCCGGGCCTCTCGGCTAGAGTCACGGTCTCGTTATCAAAGGGCGCATAAATGACGGTTTTGCACAGGTTGAGCGACTTCTTGCGTTTCTCTAGGTGACGCGGGACGCATTGCGGTCCTAGCATACCCTCAAGCGACTCAGTTTCACGCACTTCCGACGTGTGGCCGCAGGCGCCTAATATCTAGCTGGGGGAGCCCATCAATGGCCGAAGCCAAGAAGACCAACGCTCTGCAAAAGCCGCTGACTCCGTCGCCGGAATTGGCCGCCGTGGTTGGCGCGGGGCAATTGTCCCGCGGCGAAGTTGTCTCGAAGATCTGGGTCTACATCAAGGCGAACAACCTTCAGGACCCGAAAAACAAGCGTGACATCCTGGCCGATGCGAAGCTGAAGCCGGTCTTTGGCGGCAAGGACAAGGTCAGCATGTTCGAAATGAACAAGCACCTCGCCGGCCACCTGAAGTAGCCGATTTTTCGCAGCGGAGGCATCTCGCCCCGTTACGAACCGAAAATGCAAGGGACCTCGCCGGGCGAAGCCGGGTGAGGTCTTTTGCAGTTTGGAGGCAAATTATTTTGTGGCCGGTCGCCAACCTTTAACTGTCATCAGCCAACCTCGGCACGGGAAAGTAGCGCCAAGGGAGTTTGAGGTGGCCGAAAGCGCCATAAGGGCCGCTCGTCCGAAGGAGGCCGCCGGCGCGCGCCCGGACTCACAAGGCGCGCAGCTCGGTGCGCTGGCTCGCGCCCAGTTTTCCGGCGCCCTGCGCCTGTTGTCCGTCGATGCTGCGGACGACGTTGAACGGTTCTGTGAACCTCACCTTCTCGCCGCCGGCAAAATCGCCATCATGTCGTTGGAAACCGTCCAGCATCGGTTCGGTGACCGTTGGACCGATCGCAAGGACGAGGTCTTCGCCTTCGCCGCGAAGCTTCTGGAGCGGAAGCTCGGGAGCCGAGGGGTCGCTCTGCGGGTATCGGATAGCGACTTCCTAGTCATCCATAGAAGCCTTGGTCGCGTACCAGGCCAAGCGGCTTGTCTCGGTTATCTGCAGGAAGTTCTCACCCACTTTCTCGGCAACGATGCAAACGCAGTACGTGACATCCTGCAGGTGACGCGGATTGGGAAGGGGCGGCTTGAGGCCGAGGCGGTCGATGCGGCCCAGGTGGAAGGGTTTGCGCTAGGCGGGGATCTCGAATTCGGACCAGCGGGCGTCCGTGCGCCATTTGAGGGAGGCGGTGAGCTCAACTCTCACCTGGTCCACCGCTGGAGCCCATTCCAAGCCGCAGACGGACGCACTCTGCGCATCACCGCGACGCTCGAGCCGGTCTATGAGCTCAAGGGGTTCACACGCATCGGTTTCCGAATGATCCGCCGCGTCATCGTGGTGGAAACCGGGGAGGAGCTTACGCCGCAACAAGTGTCGGCCCTTGCGACGATCGACCTGCTTCGCGCTGATCTCGCCACCGTCACCCGCGGGATCGACCGGCTGCGCGGAGAGGGTGGTTCGGAGCGGCAACTTAGCCTGATCGTCCCGGTCTCCTTCTCCAGCCTCTCCAACCCCCGCGGCCGCGCCCATCTCGTCGAGCCAGTTCGTGAGGTGGCGACCTTGGTGAAGTTGGGCGTCATCCTCGAGGTCGCCGACATCGAAGGTGTTCCGCAAAGCGCCTTGATGGAGGTGACGTCCCTGCTACGCCCGCTGTCACTGCTGGTGGTGGGCCGGCTGTCCCACCCGTCGGCTGGAGCGTTTGCGCGCCTCGCCGGCGCGGGCTTCCAAGCCCTGTCGTTCGAGTGTCCTCACGGCCAGGTCGGCGATGCGGAATTCCTGGGATGGGCAAGCGCGACGATCCAGGCGGCTCGCAAGGCTGCCAAGTCAGTTCTGGTCTATCGCGCGGGTTCGATGAAGCGGGCGGGCGTCTTGGCGTCGCTTGGAACCACGCACGTCAGCATCGACGCCGCCTGACGCTGAGCGCTGCCGAACCCTTCTGCATCAATAGCGCTGGTAGGTTCCCTTCAGCGCCACCTGACCGACACCCGGCTTGGAAAAGTCGCAGACGCCGGTTGGGAAGACCGCTTTCAGCCGAGCGAGCTGTTCGGTGCTGAATTTCGCCTTGTAGCCGGCCGCGCTCACCGGCTTTAGCTGGCACTTCAGCACGTCGTTGGCGATCGGCGCTCCGGCCTGGATGCGAGGTTCGGAGTGGTTTGGGTAAATGGCGTTATAGCCGCCGGGCCCATCCCAGGTCGCTTTTTCCACATGCTTGGCTCCGGAGGTGTCGAAGTAGGCGTCCTTCGCCTCGGTTGGCTTGTGGAGGACCACCTTGGCGTGAGTTAGCGGCGACGGATCGGCGGCAATAGCATCCAGCCACTTGGTCATCGCGTCCAGGGCTTGAACGGACATCAACTCACGACCCTTGGCGACGACGGGATCGTTGCGGGGACCGCCTGGAGCGCCGCCGGGCCCCACCCAAAAGACCTCATTATCGGCGTCGCCATTGGCCTTGATCAGGCGCGCGCGGATCGAAATGTCGCGCTCGCGGCTGTGGATGTCGCCCAAGGCGTCGTTGTAGGTCCGGTAGTGGAGGATCGGAACGGTCGCCAGCCCACCGCCGCCGCCATTGAGGAGGCCTGAGGCATAGACTGCATGCAGGGCGAGCGGATCGCCGTGGCTGCGGTGATCGGCGAAGGCGCCGTCGTCGCCATAGCCGCCGATCTTGTCGTTCAGATCGAGGAACTCATCGATGCTGATCGTCCCGGCGTTCAGGCCCTTCAGGCCGTACTGCAGGCCTGTGTTGTCTTCCGTCTTGCGCGCGTAGCCGGTCTTGGCGTCGCGGCCATAGATGCTAATGCGCCAGTCGGCTAAGGCACAGCGCGCGCCCTTGGGATTGGTCTTGGGATCCCAGATCAAACTCTGGTCCTTCAGGTCGCACCCCGGCTTGTTGCCAGAGTTGGAGACCGGCACGAATGAAGCCTCCCAAGCGCGGCAGGTGCCGGGCGTGAAGCCTTCCACGGCGGTCTTCTTCTCCTGGCTCCAGCCCTTTCCGGCGTCTGACTTCCAATACCGCTGCAGGATGCCGCAGTCGGCGGTGTGCAGGGTGCTGTCAGGAAAGGACAGTGACGGCTGCAACCCATCGAGCAGCCCAGGATACATCTCCGTAATCGTCAGCTGCTGGATCGCCCCGCCCGATCCACCGAAGCCCACGGTCCATTTGGGCACACCATGCGACTTGATGAAGTGCTCCTTGAGCATCATCAGGGTCTCGCCCTGAAGCACGGCGTTGCCATGTAGGTTGTTGACCAGCTCAGTGGCGACCATGTGGGCGAAGCCGCGTGAAAGGAAGAGGTCGCTCAAGGCCGCTTCTGGGTTGTTGACGCCTTGGTTATATTTCGCGCCCGCACCGCCGCCGAAGCTCACCGCTAGGCGCTGGTTCCAGCCCTTGGCGCCGTCGAGCATGGCGATCCGGTAGATGGTCCGGTTCAGAGTCCCGGACTCAACGCGGACCACATAAGGCACGCTCGCCCCGTCGACGGTCGCAGTCGCTAGGTCAACGGGATGATCAGTTGGGCTCGCGAGCGGTTGGAAGGCCCCGCCGGTGGTTCGATAGAAGTAGTCGGTGCGCGGCGCGGCCGAGCAGTCCGCGTCCAGCGGCTTTCCGAGGCCAGATTCCTCCGTGCGGCATTCATAGGGCAGGATGTGTGGGCCCGAGAGGATGGGGCCGGAAATCGGGTAGTCGGTAAGGGGCAACGCAGCCTTAGCCGCGCCCGCTGATGCCTTCAGCGTGTTCTTGCCGATGGTCAGGCCGCTGACCAGCCCCCGCTGGGTGCGGCTCGCTGGGTCGAGCTTTAGGTCGTCTGAGACGTCCTTCCCGTTGAGCGTCAATTTCACACCCTTGGCTGCGCCCCGCACCTCGATCAGC
The DNA here is from genome assembly GCA_043740635.1 of Alphaproteobacteria bacterium. Classification (GTDB taxonomy): domain Bacteria; phylum Pseudomonadota; class Alphaproteobacteria; order Caulobacterales; family Caulobacteraceae; genus Phenylobacterium. Next base: position 18,927 of record JAYUBY010000176.1, on the reverse strand, counting down.
GCGTCGCCGCCGCTGACCATGTCGGGCCGCGAGGAGAGGACACGGATCGACAGCACCGAAGCCTTATCGGCCGCCTGAGCAGCGCCTCCCAAACTCAATACCGCCAGCAGACAAGCGCCGAGACGCCGCGACAAACCGCACATTTCCAGCACTCGTTTCTTCCCAGCTCTTTTCATGAGCGTGGCTGCTTACAGACGTGAACGCAACGCCTCCGTCCTAAGCTCTCAGGCCTGCCCAGTACACAAGCGCTCCTGCGCCCCTTCTGAACTGAAGCGTGGCCGGGTGGCGCCCGACTCCTGCTGCCGCTTTAAGATGAGTGGTCAATCTTGTTCGCGAGCGCGGTGGCTTCCAGGATGTCGTCTATCGCTGGATTGGCCGCATTCGGCGACGTCTGGTCTGACGAGGGCCCGGAGAACCACCGCGATGACGATGGGAGGCCGAAGGGACCGGCTCGGTTCCATACGGTGTGGTCGCGGGATGGCGCGAAGTCGACCGAAATGCCTTTGAATGGGAGGTCGACGCTTCAACCAGCGTCAACCTCCCACCGAAATCAGAAGTCCTTGTGAATTGAGACCCCGACAAAGCGACTGAAGTCGCGCGGCACGGTGCCGACCAGTCCCCCGTTCGCCTCACCAATAATCGTATAATAGTGCTGATTGGCGATGTTCCGGACAACTAGACGCGCGTCCCAATCCGCCATTTTGTCGGTGAGCGAGATGGACGCGTTCCAGACTCCATAGGCGGGCTGAATCGTGTCGGGAGTCTGGGCGATGCTGTCCTGCTGCTTGGCCTGGTAGGAATAGTCGGTCTTCAGTGAGACGTCATAGCGGCCGGTTGAATAGGCCAGGTAATCTGCCCGTACGGTGAATTTTGTCTTCGGCGAGAAGGGTAGGGGCTTGCCGTTGACCTGGCAGCTGATGGCTGACCCTGGAGGGCAGTTGAAGCTGTCAATCTTCGCATCGATGTAAGAGAAATCCGCAGTGAGCGTGAGGTTGTCGATGAACTTGCCGACCGCATCGACTTCGACCCCCTTCGTCGAAACCTCGCCGGCGTTGATCAGGCGGGTGACGACCGTGCCCGCAACAAGATCCGGTTCATTTGCTTGATAGTTGGACACCTTGTCATCGAACACGGCCACGTCCAGAAGGAGGCGGTTGTCTAGGAGTTTTGATTTCAACCCGACTTCAAAGGCATTCGACGTTTCCGGCTGCAGCTGGTTGGTTTGCAACGCGGTCATGTTGAAGAAGACGTTGTAGGCTGGACCCTTATAGCCGCGGGAATAGGTGAAGTAGGTGTTGGCCGAGCTGCTGATATCGTACTGCAGCCCAAGGCGGTCGGCATAACCGTTCACCCCGACCGAGCCGGTGGCCGCGAAGGCGGGCTGAACGCCGGGAACAGCGGTGGCAGATGTCGAGGTTCGGTTGGTGTAGAAACTGAGATCGTCATGCACGAGCCTGAGGCCAACGATCGCGCGGAAGTCCTTTGTGAAATTGATGTTGGCTTCGCCGAAGCCGGAATAGTTCGTCGTCGTCGCACCGAACGAATTCATGCCGAAGTTCGCAACGGTCGTCCCCGCCGCCGTCAGCTGGGTCACGTCGCGGCGATAGTTTTCCTTGTCCGGCTCGTGCAGGTAGTAGGCGCCGATGACGTAGTCGATCAGGTTTCCCTTCGGGGAGGCTAAGCGAAGTTCCTCGGAGTATTGCTTCTCCCAGACGTGCCCCAGATCGATCTGTTGCGTTGGCGAAAGCGGCGTCAGCGCGGAATACAGATCCAGGTCACCACGCTGGACATTACGCCAATAGCGATAGGCGGTGATCGACGTCAGGGTGAAGTCTGAGAACGAATATTCGGCCTGCACGAACGCGCCGGACGTCAGGTCAACATCATTGTAAGGCGAGTTGAGCGAAACGTGCGTGTTGCTGAACGAGGGTTGTATGCCTTCGTTGGTCAAAACGGTCAGAAGCTTTGCGCTCGTAGTCCTGACGCCGGTCGGATATGAAACGTTGGAATTCGCCAAGAATACTGCTTCATTTCCGGTTTGCTTACTATACATATAGTCAACGCCGAATATGACTCGAAGATCTTTTGTCGGCGTCCAAAGCAGTTTTCCGCGACCACCTTGGAAGTTGTCACCGTTAATTTTTGAATTGTTGAAGACGTTGGTGACGTTGCCGTCGAAACTACCCGTCACGCCTGCAAGCCGCCCGCTCAACGTGTCCTTGATGAGTTCGCCATTGATGGCGCCAGCGAGACGATACTCGTTGCCTGAATAGTAGCTCGCGTCCAGGAAGCCGCCCGGCGTCGGTGTGGGATCCTTCGTTACAATATTGATGGCGCCCGCCGACGAATTCTTACCGAACAACGTACCCTGCGGCCCACGCAGAACCTCGATGTGGTCGAGGTCGATCAGGTCGGACACCATCTGTCCGGGCCGTGCGAGGACTACGCCGTCGATGACGGTCGATACCGTCGGTTCAGCGCCGGCCGAGGTCGTGATCGTGCCCAGGCCCCGGATCAGGATGTCCTGGTCCTTGTTTGAAGGCTGACTGCGGAACTCCACGCTCGGAATGATCGCGACCAGGCTGGAGATGTCGTTGCGATTTTCCTGCATGGCCACGGCGCCGGTGACGACGCTGATCGCGACGGGAACATTCTGCAGAACTTCCGTGCGAAGGCGCGCGGTGACGACCAGATCCTCGACCGTGGTCACCGCCTGAGCGCCGGACTTTGAGGGCGCCGACTGCGCTATCGCCGCTGTCGCGCCAACAAGGCTGGAGCTGGCCAGCAGCGCAACGAGAAGTGCGCGACGCGCACAGAGGATCGAGCTCTCACTGCGAGTATTAATCGAAGACATCTTGTTCCTTCCCCTATTCTATTTTCTTTTGTTCAATCCGAATACAAGCGCAACTTCAGGGTCGGGACGTCAATTTCTTGAATAGAATCCGACTGAACCCATCTTCCGACCGCAGACGTCCAACGCTCTAGTTGGAACTATGATAGCGCTGTCATAACCATCTCACGCCGTCGTGACTGCTGACCGCAGCTTGTGGGAGCTCGTTGGAAATACCTCGCGCCCTCCCCAATTTTTATGAATTCACGCTGATTCAACTAGGGTCTTAGGCTGACAGTGTCAATTTACCGATGGGCAACTTGGCCGGTCGTGCCCCTCGACCACGATTTGCCTCTCCGTTGGTTGGCGTCATGATAGCGTTGTCATGACCGATGCAGCGTGTCACGCGAGAACGTCGGGTACAGGGAAGAGCGATGGGCTTCGAACCACAACGCGAGCAGTTCGCGCGGGAGGGGTATGCGGTGTTCGAGCGGGTTCTCGAAGGAGAGCTCCTCGAACTCCTACGCGAGCAGTGCGCGGTTTTCGTCGCCCGTGAAGACGCCCGGATGGATGCAGCCGGCGTCGATACGCTCGGCATCAGCCACCGCGGAAAGCGTTACTTCGCGAACGAATGCCAACGCCAAGACCCCAGCCTGCGCAAGATGCTTTTCAGCGAGGTCATGGCTGATGTCTGCCGCGCCACGCTGGGCGAGAATGCCTACTTCTTCTTCGATCAGTACGTCGTAAAAGGCCCCGAGGGCGGGTTGCCGTTCGGCTGGCACCAAGACAGCGGTTACGTGGTGGGCAACGGCGGGCCGGTTGACCATGCGCCCTACCTCACCTGCTGGTGCCCGTTAGACGACGCGACCGCCGACAACGGCACGGTCCGCGTGCTCCCATTTTCGGACATGCCGTTGGCCCGCGACTGGATTCTTCCGCACGAGCGGCAGCCGGGAACCAACGATCTGGTTGGCTGGCAGGGCAATGAGGAGGGCAAGCTTCTTGAGGTTGCGGCCGGCAGTGTCGTGGCCTGCTCCAGCCACCTTTTGCACACGACGGGCGCTAATCGGACAGACCGCATGCGACGGGTCTACCTGGCGCAGTATACTCCTGAGGTGATGCTCAACCCTGGTACGCGCCAACTCCGTCGCAACGCGGTTCCACTCGTCATAAACGGGGAGCAGGTCACCCGTGGCTGACGTCGTCGCTGACGCCGCCGAAGACACCGCAGCCTCGCTCAGCGCGCAGTTTGCACGGCGCCGATGGTGGCTGCTGGGGCTGGTGATTGTGGCTGGGATCCTCAACCTGGTCGATCGCCAGGTGATCTCGGTGCTCAAGCCACTGATCGAGGTCGACTTGCACTGGACCGACGCCGACTACGGCAAGCTGGCCTCCCTGTTTCAGCTGTCCGCAGCCCTTGCCTATTTGGGCGTCGGATTGATCGTCGACCGGCTGGGCGTGAAGTGGGCGACGCCAGCTGGCGTCGCGGCTTGGAGCGTGGCGGCGATGGCTCACGGCTGGGCAACGACCTTGGGTCAGTTCTCCGTCGCCCGCATCGCTCTCGGCGCAACCGAGTCCATGGGCACTCCGTCGTTCGTAAAGACCCTCGGCGGGGTATTCTCCGCCCGCACGCGATCACTCGCCTTTGGCTTCTCGAACGGCGTCTCGTCGATCGGCGCCATAGTCACCCCTCTCTTCCTGCCGCTGATGGCCGTAGGCTTCGGTTGGCGAGGATCTTTCATCTTCGTGGGTGCATTGGGCCTGGCTTGGGTAGCCGTGTGGCTGGCGGTGACCCGCGGCATGGCGTTCGCAAAAGCTCCACCGTCAGCCGCACGCCCCTCACTGCGCGGCCTCAAGGTCCTGCTGGGCGATCGGCGCACCTGGGGGATCGCCGGAGCCAAGGTTCTGTCGGACCAGGTCTGGTGGCTGTTGCTCTTCTGGGCGCCGGATTTCTTCCATCGCGTGTTCGGTGTCGGCGTGGCCGACCTGGGGCCGCCGTTGGCCATTGCCTACCTCGGATCAGCCATCGGCTCGGTCGCGGCCGGATGGGCCGGAACACGCCTTCTGGCCATGGGCTATTCGCTCAACACCGTACGCAAGAGCGTGATGTTGGTTTGCGCCTTGATGGTGACGACCATTCCGCTGGCTCTGCAAACCCACAATCTTTGGATTGCCGCAGGCCTGCTTGCGGTCACATTGGCGGGTCACCAGGGGTTTTCGGTGAGTATCTTTTCGACGATCGTCGACATCACGCCGACGTCGCGCGTGGGAACCGTGACGTCCTTCGGCGCCTTCTGCGGAAATTTGGCCGGGATGGGCATCGTCTTCCTGGCAGGACAGATCCTGACCGCCCACCTGGGCTACGCCCCGCTGCTGGCGATCGCGGCCGTCTCCTATCTATTGGGGCTGGCCTGGTTACACCTGTGGGTTCCGCGGCTGACGCCGACCGCCGGCGAGGAAAGCCTGGCGGCGACGTAACCGGAAAACCCGGGCTCAGAGCCCCAGTTCGGCCATCTCAACGGCGCGCTTTTCGCGGGCGCTGATCTCCGCGGCGACGCCGATCGCAACGGCCGCGAACCCGTCTTCAGCGGTCACCTCAACCGGCCCCGCGCCTCGCACCGCGGCGTTGAACTTCTGGTGCTCGTAGAAGGTGGAACCATGGTGGGTGCCGGCCTTTAGCGCCGCCTCGTCAACCTCGACCACCTTACGCTCCACTTGCTTTGGTTTTCGGAGGCCCACCCGCGGCGAGAACACCAGCGCGCCCTCGGGGATCAGCACGTCTAGGCGTGCTTTGTCGCCGACGGCGGTGATCTCCTCCTGGTTCTCCGCGCCTTCGGCGAACATGGAGAGGTCGAGCATGGCGCGCACGCCATTTGCGAAGTCCACCGTGGTGTAGGAGTTGTCGATGATGTCTGGCGTCTCGCCGTTATAGCGCTCGTCCAGGTGGTTCACGTCCATGGCGCCCGAGCAGTAGACCCGCACGGCCTCGGACCCTGTGATCAGCCGCATCATGTCGAAGAAATGGCAGCACTTTTCGACCATTGTCCCGCCGCTGTTGCGCGAGAACCGGTTCCAGTCGTCGACTTTCTTCAGGAACGGAAAGCGGTGCTCGCGGATCGAAAGCATTCGCAGGACGCCGATCCGGTCGGCGCGGAGCTGCTCAATGAATTCCACCACCGGCGGCATGTAGCGGTATTCCATCGCCGTCCAGAACAGGGCCTTGGTCTCTGCCACGCGGTCGACCACCCAGCGAGCGTCCTCAAGGGTGGTGGCAAGCGGCTTCTCGCAGAGGATCGCCAGACCTTCGTCAAACAGAGGCTCCAGCACCTTGCGATGGGTGTGGTTGGGGCTTGCAACAATCACTGCGTCCACCAGGCCGCTCTTGGCGAGGGCCGCGCCGCTGTCGAACGTCGTAACCCTATCGGCCGCCTCGCCGAGTGTCTTTTTCGCCGTGGCGAGCGAGCTATCGACAGGGTCGGCTAGAGCCGTGACCACGGCGCCCTCCGTGATCGCAAGGTTGCGGAGGTGCTCGTTGGCCATCAGGCCGGTCCCGACCAGGCCATAGCGGACCACGTCAGCCAAAACTCGCTCCTTCTTAGGGTCAGGCCGCCAGCGGACCGTGGTCGATATCGGGCAGCACGTGGCGGGCGAAGAGGTCGGCTTCAGCGGCGTGCGGATAGCCTGACAGGATAAAGGCTTCGATGCCCATGCTTCGGTAGTCGTTGAGCTTCGCCAGCACTTGGTCGGGATCGCCGACGATAGCGGCGCCGCAGCCGGAGCGAGCCCGGCCAACGCCGGTCCACAGGTTCGCCTCGGCATAGCCATCATCGGACGCGGCCATGCGCAGCGCCACCTGGGCCTGCACGCCCACCGACATGGAATCCTGAGCCTTGGCCTTGATGGCGGCCCCGACCTCGTCGTCTAACTTGGAGAGCAGTCTCGCGGCCGCCACGCGAGCTTCGGCCTCGGTGTCGCGAACGACCATGTGGGCGCGATAGCCAAACTTCAGGGTGCGCCCGTACTTGGCGGCGCGGGTGGTCATGTCGGCGATGATTGCAGCCACGTTCTCTTTTTTGTCGGGCCACATCAGGAAGACGTCGCAGCCCTTGGCGGCAGCTTCGCGAGCGTCCTCCGACAGGCCGCCGAAATAGAGCAGGGGGGCCCTGCCGGAGACCGTGGTCACCCGTGGCGGATCGAGCTTCAGCTTCCAGAACTCACCGTCGTGATCCAAAGGCTGGCCATTCAACATCGTCTTCAGAATGCTCATCGCCTCGACGGTGCGGGCGTAGCGCGGCGCGGAGGCCAGTTTCTCTCCCGGCATGTCTGAGGAGATGATGTTGATCGTTAGACGTCCACCCAACATCCGGTCGATGGTGGCGATTTGGCGGGCGAGTTGCGGCGGCCACATTTCTCCAATGCGCACGGCCATCAAGAGGCGCATCCGCTTCAGCATGGGAGCGATCCCGGCGGCAAACGCTGTGGTGTCGATGCCGAGCTCATAGCCGGACGGCAACAGAATGTTGTCGAAACCGCCGACTTCAGCCTGGGAAACGATATCGCGGCAATGTTCCCAACTCGACCGCAGTTTGGGGTCCGGCACGCCCAGGAATTCGTAGTCGTCGTCGCAAAGGGCCGAGAACCAGCTGATTTCGCAGGGGTTCATGGCAACGGCTCTCCCATGGAAGCGATCAGGACGGCGTACCATTCCGCCCGCGTCCAAGTGGGGCGATAGGCGTCCGGAATCTCTGCGATGCGGGCCTGCGTTTGAGTGCCGACGATCGGGATCGGCCGCGACGGATGCGCCATGATCCAGCTGTAGGCCGCCGCCGCGCGGCTGACGCCGCAGGCTTCCGCCTTCACGTCCAGCGCCTTGGCCACCGCAGCGGTCCGGTCGTCCCGCGGATCGCCCAGCCGTCCGCCGCCAAGCGGCGACCAGGCGAGCACCGTCATACCCTTGGCCATGGCTTGGTCCAGGATCCCGTCGAACAGTGGACCGAAGGCCAGGGGCGAGAATTCCGGCTGGGTGCTGACGACAGGCAGGGCAGAATGGGCGGCAAGCGCGGTGACCTGGCTCGCCGTGAAGTTAGAGACGCCGATCGCGCCGATCTTGCCCGCGGCGTGCGCGGCTTCGAGCGCTTTGGCGGCCTCGGCGGGATGGGTCAGCAGGTCGGGGCGGTGGATCTGCCACAGCGCAACCTGTTCGACGCCCAGCCGCTTCAACGAGGCGTCAATAGCGAAGGCAAGGTATCCGGCGCTGGAATCGTAGGGCACCCCCATTGCAATGCCGCCCTTTGTGGCGATCACCATGCGAGCGGCGAGCCCCGGATTCTGGGAAAATACCCGGCCCAGCAGGGTCTCGGCGGCGCCGAATGGCTCTCCGTTGTCGGGGCCATAGATATCGGCAGTGTCGAAGAGGGTGACGCCGGCGTCCAGCGCCGCCTGCACCCGCGATTCGGCAGCAGCGACGTCGTCGCCGGCAAATCGCCACATGCCCCAGGCTACTGAGGAAACGGTCGGGCCGCCTGCATAGAGCGGTCGAGTCGGCGAAGTTGCTGGGAGTTCTGACATCGCTGTCATACTAGCCAGCCCCCCACGGCCTGACAATGGTCGCAGGCTGCCGCGCCAGGCCCGTCGACGACGTTCAATCCGGACGAGGCGCGGCCGTTGAGGCGCGCAGCACGAGCTCGTGGGCGAGACGGCGGTGCACGGGGTCCTCCAGGTCCTCGAAGAGGAGTGCCGTCGCGGCATAGGCCAGGTCGCGCGTCGGCTGACGAACGGTAGTGAGTGGCGGCCAGAGCTGGCTGGCCAATGCTGTATCATCGAAGCCGGCGACGGACAGATCGCGAGGCAGTGACATCCCTCGGCGGTGGGCGACGGTCAGCACGCCGGCCGCCATGTCGTCATTGCTGGCGAAGATCGCAGTCGGCGGCTTCGGAAGGTCGAGCAAGCGGTCGGCGGCGGCCTCGCCCGAGGCGAAATCGAACTGTCCTTGGCGCATGTATTTCGGTTCGAAGTTGATGCCGGCCCGGTCGAGCGCCCGGCGATAGCCGAACAGGCGAAGGTCGCTGGCCGTATGGTTCGTGTGCCCGATGATGAAGCCGATACGCCGGTGGCCCAGTGCGATCAGGTGGCTAGTCATCTCGTCAGCCGCTTGGACGTCATCCATGGAGACCGAGGAACTGCGGCCGTGCTCGGTCCCTGGAGAGATCCGCACATAGGGGATGCCGCGCCGCTCCAGCTCATCCAAAGCGGTGATCACGTCGGTAACTGGCGAAGACAGGATGACGCCGTCGACCTGCGTCTGGTCGATCAGGCCGCCGATCTCCTCGGCCAGTTGCGTCGAGCCCGCGTCGCTAGGCTGGGCCAGCAGGCGCACGCCTTCTTCAATGCACCGAGCCCAGACACCGGTCTGAATCTGGTGGATATAGTGTGGGCTGTGGTTGTCGTAGATTAGCGCGATCTGATAGCTGCGCTTGCCGGCCAGCGTCCGCGCCGCTGCGCTTGGGCGGAAGTTAAGCTGGGCCACAGCTCGCTCGACCCGCAGCCTTGTCTCCTCGGAGACATAGCGTTCCTTGTTGAGCACCCTCGACACGGTCTTGGTCGAGACCTGGGCGATCGCCGAGACGTCCTTGATGGTGGATCGCATGCCCGCCGTCCGCCGTCGTCGCCAGCGCCGAAAGCGCCCAGGGCGCTACTCTCCGACTCTGGCCACCGACGTCAAGCAGCAATGGACAATCGGACAGACGTGTAGACACAACGCCATTGGTCTGCGCCGCCGCGCCTTGGCGGTTCCGGTTGAGTGACGTGATGTGGAAGAGCCAAGGCGACGGCGCGGGTGAGCGGGCAACAGGGGAGCCCTTAAGACCAACGCCCTTCCTCAATCTCTCAAAAACTAGGCGGTAGACCGGCGATGAAATCCCATTCTGAGAACTTACCTTAAGTTTAGCTCGTGCAATCTAAGCGGACCGAGTGAGAGTTCTTGAGGTTCCAACAGCACGGTCATCGATCCAAACCTGATGCACTATGCAAGGCCAGCTAATGCGCCGTGGGCGAGGTGACATTAGCTGCTCATTGCGGCGAGAAGATTCCCTTTGGGAGTGAATCCAATTGCACTGAGGCGAGCATCGTTATCTGACTGCTAAGGTCATTGGAGCGGGCGACGAAGTTCACCCGTTTTTGTTGGGGTTTTTGGGGCAGCTTCGGCGCCTCTGGAGGGTGAGATGAAGCTTCGTAAAAAGATGGCGTTGCTAGCCGCAGCTGCGTCCGTTGGGATCCTTGCGTCAGGTGCGGCAAACGCGTCGCTGTCGCTTCTTCAGCAGTTCGTCGGCGACTATGGCCTGTCGACTAATGGATTTGGCTCGGTTACACAAAACGGTAACATCACCGCCAACGTGCCCGTGGGCTCAACAGTCGTCGCCGCCTACCTCTATTCGTCGCTCTACAATACAGAAACGCCGGCAACGACGCTTAACGGGAATACCCTCTCCTTTACGGCTCTTGGTGCCAATCAGTCTAGCCTGCAGGCGTCTCGCGCTAACGTCACCAGCATCGTGGCGCCGGTGGTAAACGGCGGCCCCGGCGGCAACTACAGCTTCGCAGTTCACGAAACGACGGCGAGCACCGACGGCGAAGCCCTCGTGGTGGTCTATTTTAACGCTGCCCTGTCGACATCGACCGTCGCAATTCTTGACGGATTTTCGTCTAGTGCGGGTGACAACAGCAGCATCAGTTTCAGTACGCCTCTCAACCCTTCATCCTCTGGCTTCCAAGCTGAGATGCGGATTGGTGACGGCTACAGTTGCTGTAATCAGGCTTCGACGATAACGGTCAATGGAAGTACCCTGACCACCGTCGCTGGCAACAACGACGACTCAGTCGATGGCGGGTCACCGCAAAACGGAAGCCTGATCACGGTCGGCGGCGACAACGACCCATTCACAGTAGCAAGCCCTGGATCTCCAGCGACAGACTATACTGCTGATCACGAGCGCTACAATCTTGTGCCGTTCATTAATAACGGTGACACAACGATCAGTCTTCACACCGTCAACCCCAGCGGCGACGACAACATCTTCCTTGAGACCTTCCTGGTCAGTGGGAATGGGAACGTCGTGTCAAATGGTCCTCCGTCAACGGGTCCGAATGGTGTTCCTGAACCGGCGACCTGGGCGATGATGATCATTGGTCTGGGCGGTATCGGAGCCTCACTGCGCCGGCGCAGACCCTTGGGCGTCGCTACGGCCTAAACGAAGTCTTCATCTGCAACACGAAGAACTGTGGCCATCGGGTTCGACGAACCCGATGGCTTCTTCGTGTTAGGGTTGTTGGACCGGACAGGCCGTCATAGCTGGGGCCAGGGGGGCGTCATCATGAATCGATCGCTACTTGCAACCATTTCAGTCGTCTGTATTTCGCTTGGGGGCTGTGGGGGTCCTGCCGCCGACAGGGCCCCGGTCGTGGCGAAGGTCGATGGCCAACCAATCACCACAACAGACCTAAGGCTCGAGCAAGCTGGCCCGAATGGGCCACCGGAAACCTCGGACCCGGCCGCCGAGTCGGCCGCGCTTAGGCGGGTCATCGAGCGGATCCTTATGGCCCAGGCAGCCCACGAGCAAAAGCTCGACCGGTCAGCGGAGTTCGGGCGCGCGGAGGCGCGGGCTGTCGACGGGCTAAAGGCCGCGGCCCTGGCGCGAAAGCTGATTGCCGCGACCCCTCAGCCCTCGCCAGAGGTGATTTCGAAGTTCATCACCGAGCACCCCAGAGCCTTTGCCGAGCGCAAATTCATTGTCGTCGACCAACTGAGGATGGACCGGCTCACGGCCCCTATTAAAACGGACCACCCACCCCAAGGTCTTGAGGGTTTCGCCGCCCTCTTTGATCAGGCCAAGGTCCCCTACGAGCGCCGCGTAGATATAGTCGATACGGGCGCGGCAGATCCGAAATTGCTGGCAAGTTTGGCGGCAACCCAGCCTGGCGCCATCTTCCAAGCCAACTCGCCTGGCGGGGTGACGCTAAGCCAAATTCTGGAAACCCGATCGGCTCCGTTGACTGGGTTGGGCGCTGAGGAGATTGCACGCAGTTTCTTGCGCAACCAGGCGGCCGAGGCTTTGGCGGCGGCCTATGTCGCGAAGCTTTACAGCACGGTAGGCGCCAAGGTTGAGTACAGCCCCGGGTATTCGGCGCCAAAGGGCCCCTGATCGGGATTGAGCGCGGATTTGATTAGCGGTTCCCGATCGAGCTATTCGGCATTTTCGTTCCGGACGCCGCGCCCAAATAGCGCATTAAGCCGTCTTTGCGTCGTTCGCCACCGGCCCAGTCGGGGAGCGCGGAAGCTTGCATTATGATACTCACTATGCGATGTGCGATTACCGACCCGAAGGCGGCGCAGGTTGATCGCCAGCCATTGATGGAGACTTCATTTGCGGCCGAGTTCGCCTGAGCGTGTCGCGGAATACCGGCGCAAAGGGTGGTGGCGCGGTGAAACGGTCGATGCGCTGTTTCGGCAAAATGTCGCGGTCCGCGGGGCCGCCGAGGCGCTGGTCGATCCGCCAAATCGCGATGCCTTGGTCGGCACAGCGGCGCGTCGTCTTACCTATGCTGAGACCGACGAGGCCGTGGACGCTCTCGCGCGCGCCTTTGAGGGACTTGGAGTCGGTCGCGGCGACGTCGTGGCGACACAGCTGCCGAACCTGGTAGAGGGAGTACTCGCCCTCCTCGCCTGCGCACGCATGGGCGCGATCCTCAGTCCTGTCGCCATGGCCTATCGAGGCCATGAGTTGCGCCAGATCCTGCCGTCGGTCGAGCCGAAGGTCTATTTGACGGTCAGCGTGTTCCACGGCTTCGACCACGCCGCCATGATGGCGGAGTTGCGGCGTGAAGGCGTCACGACAGCTCATGTGGTTACGCTAGGCGACAAGGCGCCAACGGGCGCCCTAGCGCTCAACCCGTTGATGGCCGCGGTTTCCGGGCGGCCCTTTCTGACGCCCGCCGATCTCGACGCCAGCGAAGCGCTTACGGTTTGTTGGACCTCGGGGACCGAAGCCATGCCCAAGGGCGTGCCTCGGCATCACGACCATTGGGTTGTCAATGGCGAAGCTCTCGTGGAAGCAGCAGGCCTTCGGCCCGGCGATACGATCCTAAACCCCTTCCCGCTGATCAATATCGCTGCGATCGGCGGCATGGTGATGACCTGGCTAGTTTGTCAGGGGCGGCTGATTCAGCATCATCCGTTCGATCTGCCGATCTTTCTGTCGCAGCTCCAGGACGAACAGGTGGCCTATACGGTGGCGCCGCCCGCGGTGCTGAACCTGCTGCTTCAAAACGAGGCTCTGCTGTCGGCGGCCGATCTATCCAAGCTGCGTTGCCTTGGCTCAGGCTCGGCGCCGCTCGCGCCCTGGATGGTCAAGGGCTGGCAGGACCGCCACGGTGTCACGGTGATGAACGTGTTCGGCTCCAACGAGGGCACCTCGCTCTTCTCCACGGGCGAGGCGATCCCCGATCCGGAGCATCGCGCGCGGTACTTTCCCCGGTTCGGAGCGCGAGGGATCGATTGGCCGGCGCAGTTTCCTTCAAAGATCAGCACCCGGCTCGTTGACCCTGACACCGAGCATGAGATCGTTGAGGCAGGCGTTCAGGGAGAATTGCGCATCACAGGCGCCATGACCTTTGACGGCTATTGGAAGGCCCCGGACTTGAACGTCGCGGCTTTCGATGCCGAGGGTTATTTTCGCACGGGCGATCTTTTCGAGATCGCGCCAGAGCCGAACGGGCGATTCTATCGTTTCGTGGGTCGCTGCAAGGAGATCATTATCCGCGGCGGCCAGAACATCTCGCCGGCTGAGGTCGACGTGATGATCGAAAGCCACCCCAAGGTGCGGGAAGCCAGTTGCGTCGCTTATCCGGACGAGCGTCTGGGCGAGCGGATGTGCGCCGTGGTTGTCCCGCGCCCGGGGGAAACGCTGACCCTTGAGGACCTTTGCCGCCACTTGGCGGACCAGGATATCGCCACCTTCAAGTTGCCTGAAAAGCTGCGGCTCGTGGAGGTCTTGCCTCGCAATCCACTGGGCAAGGTGCTGCGCCGGAACTTGGCCGGCGTGGCCCGGTCCTGACCGGTTTGAAACAGACCCGCCGCCACCGCCTGCGGTTGTGGAAACTAACTTGCAGAACCGTAGGCGTTCCGCGAGGCTCGCGCGATCGCCCCGTGGGCTTTGAACAGTGACTTCGTCCATGCCGTCGCGCAATTTGATCCGCACGTGCTCGATCTGGCGGGCGCTGGAGGTGGTGGGCGATACCTCCGTTCTGTTGATTGTCGAGGCGAGCTGGATCGGCGCGCGGCGTTTCGACGAGTTTCGCGCCCGGACGGGCCTGCTTCAGACCCTGCTTAGCGATCGGTTGAAGCGACTGGTGGCGGCGGGCGTGTTCGAGAAGGTGATCTACAGCCAGTCGCCCCCGCGATTCGAATATCGCCTCACTCGGAAGGGGCGCGATCTGTATTGGCCGGCGCTGATGATGCTACGCTGGGAGCGCCGCTGGGCCACTCCTGACGGACGGTTGAAGCTGAAATTGCGCCACAGCATCTGCGGTCAAGATTTCGAGCCGGTTCCCACTTGTCTCAGGTGTGGTGACGAGATCAACGCCCGCGAGGTGGACTGGACCGAAGGCCCAGGCGTCGGCTGGATGGCCCCGCGGTACAGCCGCCGACGCCAGGCGCGCAGCGCAGCGGAAGTGTCTTCCGGGCTCATGGTCGAAGTCGCCCAGATTACCGGCGACCGTTGGGCGAGCTTAGTGCTGCGCTCGATCTTCACCGGCTTGCGTCGGTTCGACGAGATTCACCGCGACACCGCAATGGCCACGAATATCCTGTCCGAGCGGCTGAGTTGGCTCGCGGCCCAGGGCGTCATCCGGACGCATGAGCTAGGCGGCCGGCGCTCCGAATACCGGCTCACCGAAAAGGGCATCGACTACTACCCGGTGCTGCTGATGCTGCTGCAATGGGGCGACAAGTACTACGTCTCGCCGGAGGGGCCGCCCTTGCTGCTACGCCACAAGGCCGACGGCCATGACTTGGAACCCGCGGTGACCTGCTCCTGCTGCAGCCAGCCGGTGGAGCCGCATCAGGTGACGTTTGAAGTGATTGAAGCCGACGCTCCGACCTCGCCGGTTATGGTGGAATAGGGGGTCGCTGCAGGTAACTTTCATAACGATACTTATTAAGTTAGGCTCCTCCAGGATTGGGGGCAGCATGAAATACCGCGTCATCCAGTGGGCCACCGGGGCCATGGGCAAGACCTGTCTTCGAGCGGTGATAGATCACCCGGCGATGGAGCTTGTGGGCCTCTACGTCTACGGCCAGGACAAGGTCGGGCGGGACGCCGGCGACATTGCGCGCCGGGCGCCTACTGGGGTCATCGCCACCGACAATGTGGAAGCGATCCTGGCGCTTCCGGCCGACGTCGTGATCCATGCCGCGCGGCTCTCTCCGCCCTACGGATCCCACGACGCTGACATCTTGAAGCTCCTGGCGTCCGGCAAGAACGTCATCAGCATCAACGGGTACAGCCGCCCCCAGTATTGGGGTAGCGAGCGCCTTGCGGCCCTCAAGGCAGCATGCGCCAAGGGTGGGTCGACCTTGATGGGGGCGGGGCTCAACCCCGGCTTCGCGGGCGAGCAAATCGCGGTTGTGGCCAGCGGGCTCTGCACCGAACTTGACCATATCGAGGTGGTAGAAAGCGTCGATTGCCGGGCGATCCGTAGCCCGGACTATGTGTTCAGCATCCTCGGCTTCGGGGAAGACCCATCGCAAGTCGATCCAAACGCTCCCTCATGGGGCCCGGCGGCGTCCCTGAACGGCATGTATACCGAGGTGCTTGCGGCCATGGCCGAACACCTGGGCCTCAGGCTGGATCGGATCGATACCGATCACCGCGTGCTCCCATCCACGGAGGATTTGCACGTAAGCGCAGGGCTAATCGCGCGCGGCCGGATCAGTTATGTGAACTGGCGGTGGCTCGGCGTCATCGCCGGCGCGCCGATGCTGACCATGTCGATCCACTGGTACATGGAGCCGTCCCATCTGCCCGATCCCGATCCGCCTCTCTGGAGGATCCATGTGTCAGGACAGCCCGGGGTCAGGTTGACGCTCGACCTAGAAAAGCGCCCGGGCGACACGACGGCGACCTCCGCCGAGCAGCTCGGCGTGGCCGGGCTGGTGATGAACACCATCCCATTGGTCTGCGCCGCCCCGCCCGGTGTTGCGACGCGGCCGGTTGCAAGTCCATTTCGCGGGCCAGGGCCCTAGTAAGCACACCGCGCAGCTGTCACGTCCATAAAGATACAACCCACAATCATACAACTTCGGGAGACGAGATTGTCGACGCTGGACACGACGGGGGAGCGTCCCGGTCGGGCAAAGAGTCTGCGCGATCGGGTGGTGATCGTGACGGGGGCCGGGAAGGGCTTGGGCCGAGCCTATGCCTTAGATTTGGCGGCACGCGGTGCGAGCGTGGTCGTCAATAGTCGATGGACCAACCGTGATCAGGCTTCCAGCGCCGAGGCTGTGGTTATGGAAATTCGTGACCTGGGCGGCGAGGCCGTCGCCAATCTCGCACCGGCCGAGGCTCCGGAGACAGGGGCGGCGCTTGTCGAACAGGCCTTGAAGGTCTTCGGCCGACTGGACGCAGTGGTGTCCAATGCCGGGGTCCCGGAAACACTCCGCCTGCACCGTCAAACACGCGAAGGGTTTCGGCGTATTTTCGACATCAACTTCTTCGGCGCCCTTCATCTGGTCCAGGCGGCCTGGCCGGAGCTCTCCGCTGCGCCAGCCGGCCGGATTGTGGTCAGCGCCTCGTCGGCCGGCCTGCACGGCGGCGATGGAATGGCGGCCTATGCCTCGTCGAAAGCCGCCCTGATCGGTCTTGTGCGGGGCCTAGCGATTGAAGGTCGCTCCCGCAATCTAATGGTCAACGCCATCGCGCCGTACGCGGTCACCGCCATGACTGAGCGGCATCTGGCGCCTGGCCTCGCTGAACGCATGGATCCAGCCGCGGTCGCCCCATTGGTGGCGTGGCTGGTCGGCGAGGAGT
This sequence comes from Alphaproteobacteria bacterium, assembly GCA_043740635.1. Classification (GTDB taxonomy): domain Bacteria; phylum Pseudomonadota; class Alphaproteobacteria; order Caulobacterales; family Caulobacteraceae; genus Phenylobacterium. The sequence goes on along the minus strand of JAYUBY010000176.1, from coordinate 2,016 downwards.
GTAACGTCAGCGGCCAGACCCTGGTGTCCGGCGGCGGTCGCCTGCGGGCCGCCTTCGCGGTCGAGGGTGCGCCCGTCGCGATCATTGACGACAGGGTAGGGGAAGCCGTGCGCGCAGCCCTCGCCGCAGAGCCGCGCGAGACCTACGGCGACGCCCATCTGGCCTTCGCCGCGTTCATGGACGGCCGGCCTGCTCATAACACGACGTGAAGCCGGCGCTTGGCGCGATCCAATTCACTTGTATAATCGGACTGACCAGGCCGGCTGCGGCTTTGCGAGGACACCATGACCTACATACTCGGCGGCTGGCAGAGTGATTTCGCGAACAACTGGGCGCGAAAAGGCATGGAGTTCGCGGACGCCTTCTCCGAGGTTATCGGCGAGGGACTTGGCACGGTGGGTCTCGAGGCCAAGGACGTCGAGACCGGGCATGTCGGCAATTTTGTCGGCGACCTTTTTGCCGGGCAGGGACTCCTCGGCGGTTTCTTCGGCCTGGTGCATCCGGACTTCGACGGCCTGCCGACGGCCCGTCACGAGGCGGCCTGCGCCTCCGGAAGCGTCGCCATTCTTGCGGCGACGGCCGAGATTGAGGCCGGGCGCTACGACCTGGCCTGCGTGGTCGGGATGGAGCAGATGCGCAACGTCAGCGGTCAGAAGGCAGCAGAGAACCTCGGGGCCGCGGCCTGGGCGGGCCACGAATTTCAGGACGCCACCTTCCTTTGGCCCAGGGCCTTCTCCGACCTGGCCGAGGAATATGAGCGCCGTTACGGCCTGAACTACGAGCACCTAATGCGTATCGCCGAGGTAAATTTCGGAAACGCTAAGCGCAATCCCAACGCCCAGACCCGCCAGTGGGCGTTCAACGACAAGAGCTTCACCGCCGACGACGAAGCCAATCCGGTGGTAGAGGGGCGCACCCGCAAGCAGGACTGCGGGCAGGTGACGGACGGCGCCGCCGTGGTCTTCCTGGCCTCGCCGAAGCGGGCCGCGGAATACGCCGCCAAGCGTGGCGTTCCGCTCGAGTGCCCGGGGCGGGACTTGAACCCGCACGCCGCCGGAGCGGCCGGGGGGTTTAAGTTGTCGCCAAGCCGGTCCGGCTAGTGGCGACCCGTGTGCTCGAGTACCCAATAGTGGGGCTGACCTGCTGCTTTTGCGTTTCGGCTGTCCATGGCATCGGGGCCCGTGATTCCTCGTCCAGGGCAATCCGTTAGCAATCCGTTAGCAATGGGGGCCTTCTGCCCGGCGCCTTCGACGCCGACTCGGACCTCGGCAGTGATCGACTGGTCGACGTCACTTCCGGGCCACCAGTCGAGGCGAGGCGCGACAGAGAGCGCGGGTGCTGGAGTTGGAACGAGCGACGGACTGAGGGCTCGGCGGTGGGGGGAGGGTGGTCCTTCCCGTTCGCCGGAGTCGACGAGCGGAGGTACCTCCAATGGACGTGAACATCGACACCCTGCCGGACATGTTGCGGGTCGACGAGGCGGCCGGGGTGCTGCGGATCAGCCCCAGCCGTGCCTACGACGAGGTAGCGATCTTCCAGCGGACCGGTGGCGCAGCGGGGCTTCCGTCGATTCGGATCGGGCGTTGCCTGCGGGTGCCGAGGCGTGCGCTGATCGCGTGGATCGACGCGCAGCTCGGGGGAGCCAATGTCGCCTGAGCTTGTGATCAGACCTGGCGACATCGTCAGGTGGCCTTCTTGATGGCCGGGTAGCGGGTTCGTGGTGGTCGCCGGGTGTCTTTGGGTCGTCCGGGTCCGGGTTTGTTGGTTTTCGGTGGATGGGCTGGGGTGCCGATGGTGGCGCGCAGTAGGCGAAACCCTCTGCGGACCCGTGATGGGGTGCGCAGTGCGGGTTCTCGTGGGCGTTCCCAGGCTCGTCGTAGGTCCTCGACGTGGCCGCGGGCGAGGCGGAGTTGGGTGTAAGGCGGCGGCGATGAGCCAGGTCCAGCGGTCGGCTTGTTCGGGGGTGCGCAACGCGGGGGTGGTCCAGCCGAGGGTGCCTTTGATGAATCGGAAGGT
>JAYUBY010000175.1:0-2343 GCA_043740635.1 Alphaproteobacteria bacterium | reverse complement strand
TCGAGCCATGCAAGCTGGCCTCCATCCAGCTCACATCTTGAATCACGATCCGGCCCCAACCGGAATCATCGATTCAACCAAGGCCAAACAGGCTCTAGCGGCCGCGAGCGACGGCTTGGGTGTGGTCTGTGAACGGGCTCGCTCGGCGATGATTTGGATCTGCCGTCTGGCGCTGCGCTGCGCTCGGTCGCTCGGAAATCGGATCGCGGGGCGGAGGCATTCACCACGCCGCCAGCTGAAGATGAAAAAACCGCCGAATGCCGATGACGGTTGGGCCGGTGTACGTTTCGCGCACGCCTAGGGCGTGCGGCGCGTTCGGCTGGCGCAATACCCCGCTACTATCGGTTGAGTTTCGCGAGTTTTCGGATCTAGTCTGGCGCAAATGATCGTCGGGGGATCGACATTGCGTTTCATAGTAGCCCTAGCCATCGCGCTCAGTGCGGCCATCTCAGCGCATGCCGCCCCGCCGCCGCTGGAAGCCTATGGCCGGTTACCGGCGATTGAGGACGCTGCACTTTCGCCCTCGGGCGCACGCTTCGCCCTCCTGATCGCAGACAAGGACGGCTGCAAGGTCGTCGATTGAAAGTCCAACGGCAAGATCTTGGGTGGGTTGGGCTTCGGAAAGGCCAAGGTCCGCGCAGTCGGCTTCGCCGGCGAAGACCATCTGCTGATCATCGAGACCGCCACAGTTTCTCGGCCGACCAAGGGCATTCGCACCACCGAGATGGAGGGCTTGATCGATTACAACCTAAAAACCCAAGCCAGCTACATGATCTTCGGCGACAGCAATCAGTTCGCGGACGCCATTCTTGGCTTCTACGGCGCTCGGGAGGTCAACGGCCACTGGTACGCCTACTTAGGCGGCGTCACCTGGGAGGCGATCGGCCCGCACTCAGGCGGCGGCGTGGTCTATCCTGATCTCTTTCGCGTGGACCTCGAAACGGGCCGCCCTGAGAAGGTGGCAACCTCCGCCCAACGGATTCGCCACTGGTTGATCGGCGCCGACGGTGAAGTGATCGCCAATTCCGTCTACGATCCAGACCGCCATCAACACACTGTCTACGCTGGCGCAGGCATGGAACGGCCGGTCATCCAACGGACGGGCGACGATGCCCTTGAATTGCTGAGCCCGGGGCGGACGCCTGGAACGGTTGTGGTGGTCGAGCACACCAACGACACGATCGTAGGACGCGAAATTCCGTTGAGCGGAGGTGACGGCACGGTGCTCATCGCCGGCGACAATGCGGCAGCGCCCTGCTTGATGATCGGACGCATATGCTGGTCGGGATGAGCAATCCTTCCGGTGAGAAGCTGTTGGATCCGATCCTGCAGAAGCGGATCGATGGCGCAGTCGCAGCGTTCCCCGGCGAGCGGTGCGCCACTCGTCTCTTTTTCGCATGACTTTGCCGGCATGATCTTCCGGACCGAGCGGCCAAGGGACGCTGGCCGCTATTGGCTTGTCGATGCAGTGGCGCGCAGCGCAATCCCGATCGGTGATGTCCGACCCGACGTGCCTCCGACCCAAGTCGGGCCGACCCGCATGTTCGCCTAAAAGGCCGCGGACGGACTTGCGATGGAGGGTGTGCTCACACTGCCACCGGACAAGGAGGGCAAGAATCTGCCGCTAGTGGTTATGCCCCACGGCGGACCGATCGTCGTCGGTGATCGCGCGCGCTTCGACTGGTGGGCGCAAGTGTTTGCGTCACGAGGCTATGCCGTGTTCCAGCCGAACTATCGCGACACGCTGGGATATGGCGAGGCCTTCCGCCACGCGGCTGACGGGCAGTATGGCCGCAAGATGCAGACCGACATTTCTGATGGCCTCACGGCTCTCGCCACGGCGGGTATCATCGACCCAAAACGAACCTGCATCGTCGGTGGGAGCTATGGCGGCTATGCGGCCTTTGCGGGCGTGACCTTGCAGCACGGGCTTTATCGTTGCGCCGTGTCCGTCGCTGGCGCGCGGATATGGGCCGCATGATCATCTGGGATCATCAACGCGGCGATCCGCGCGACAGTCGCTGAGAGAGCTTTTGGCGAACCCTGACTGGAGCCCAATCCAGTGACACGGACGCGATCTCTCCCTTGAAGGCCGCGGCCTCAGCCGACGCGCCCGTCCTGCTAGTGCATGGCGAGAACGACACCGTCGTGCCGATTGAGCAGAGTCGCGCCATGCAAAAGGCACTTTCGTACGCGGGCCAGGCCCCAGAGTTCGTCCTTATGGACGGGGATGATCACTGGCTGTCCGACGCCGCGACGCGCCAGGCTATGCTGACCGCAGTGGTCGCGTTCGTGCAGAAAAGCACAATCCTGCCAACTGAATCGCTCCGCCTTCGGCGGAGC
>JAYUBY010000174.1:0-7190 GCA_043740635.1 Alphaproteobacteria bacterium | reverse complement strand
GCGAAACCTCGCCCTCCCAATGCACCTCGTAGCGCCGCCATGCCGGCACGTGTTGCGCAAGCTGGCTGAGCGACAAAAGCGCGCTCATCGGCGTGATCTCACCCCTTCGCGCGCCACGCTGCTCGGTAAGGTCAGCGTTCAGCACGCGACCACCCACGATGCAGGGGACCTGCCGGCCGACGATCTCACGGGTGAGTTCAGCGATGCAGCCGGGTTGCAGGAAGGCGTCCGGATTGAGGAAGACCAGGATCTCGCCCTTGGCCGCGCGCGCGCCGAGGTTAGCGCCGCGGGCAAAGCCAACATTTCCTTGCCCAGCCAACAATACGACCCGATCGTCTCGTTCAGACAGCGCCCGCAGGCTCGCTGCATCGGCCTCAGTGGACCCGTTGTCGACCACCACCAGTTCGTCGACCAACTGATCGCGCAGGACGCACGCCAAGCTCTCCACCAGCGCGACGCCGGTCATGTAGACCACCATGACTACCGAGACACTGGGCCGCGCAGCCAGGAATTCCGGCATTTCAGCGGGTTCCACAGCGACGATCGGTGCGGCGATGCCGTTCATCCAGCCTTCCTTACCGATCGGCCAGCGGCGGCGATTCAGCGCCCCCAGCACGGGTCGCAACATCGGGCGGAGTAGCCTGTAAGGCAAGCAGGTTTACCGCTTCTTGCAGATCGAGAATTTGTTGCCCGTCGGATCCCAGGCGTCGCAGCGCCACCTGCCCCAGCTCCGCTTCACGCCGTCCAACGACGGCGATAATCGGGACCTTGGCTAGGCTGTGTTCGCGCACCTTCAGATTGATCTTCTCGTTGCGGAGATCGGTTTCCACACGCAGCCCCCTGGCTCGCAACGCCACGGCGGCCTTCATTGCGAAATCAGCTGCGTCAGATGTGATTGTGGCAACTGATACCTGAACGGGAGCCAACCAAAGCGGAAATGCGCCAGCGTAGTTTTCGATCATCACGCCCAGGAAGCGTTCCATTGAGCCGCAGATCGCCCGGTGCAACATGACCGGGCGCTGCTTGGAACCGTCTTCGGCGACATACTCCGCGTCCAGCCGCTCAGGCAGCACATAGTCTAGCTGAAGCGTGCCGCACTGCCATGTGCGGCCAATGGCGTCGCGTAGGTGGAACTCCAGCTTCGGTCCATAGAAGGCGCCTTCACCGGGCAGCATCGCCACCTCGGCGATACCGGCATTCTTCGCAGCGCGTTCCAGCTTCTTCTCGGCGATGTCCCAGACTTCGTCCGTCCCGAAACGAAGTTCCGGCCGCAGCGCTAGCTTCACTGCGTGCAGTTCCAGTCCGCAGTCGCGGTAGACGCTTTCAAGGAGCCGGACGAATTTCGTCGACTCTTCCTCGATCTGGTCCTCGCGACAAAAGATGTGCGCGTCGTCCTGCGTGAAAGCGCGAACGCGAAATATCCCGTGCAGAGCGCCTGACGGCTCGTAGCGGTGACATGCCCCGAATTCGGCCATGCGCAGTGGCAAGTCCCGGTAGGATTTCTGGCCGTGATTGAAGATCTGCACGTGGCCGGGGCAGTTCATCGGCTTGACGGCTAGGACCTCGCCTTCCTCCGTCTCGCAGGTGAACATGGCGTGGCTAAACTTTTGCCAATGGCCAGACTTCTCCCACAGTTCGCGGTCCATGAGCTGGGGCGCCTTGACCTCCACATATCCATCCGCATCCAGCCGGCGGCGCATGTAGGCCTCCACCGTGCGATAAAGCGTCCAGCCTTTGGGGTGCCAGAAGATCATACCCTTGGCCTCTTCCTGCAGGTGGAAGAGATCCATGGCCCGGCCGATCTTGCGGTGGTCGCGCTTTTCGGCCTCCTCGATCCGATGGAGGTAGGCCTCCAGGTCGGCCTCCGACGCCCAGGCCGTGCCATAGATTCGCTGCAGCTGAGCGTTGCGGTGATCGCCCCGCCAGTAGGCGCCGGCGAGCTTCGTCAGCTTGAAAGCCTTTCCGACGAACTTCGTCGAGGGGAAGTGCGGGCCGCGGCAGAGATCCTTCCAGTTTCCCTGTCGATAGACGCAGACGTCCTCGCCGGCCGGGATGCCCTCGATGATCTCCGCCTTGTAGGCCTCACCGATCGATTTGAAGTGGCTGATCGCTTCATCGCGTTTCCAGACTTCGCGGCTGATTGCCTCGTCCCGGTCGACGATTTCCTTCATCCGCTGCTCGATGGCAGCGAGGTCATCCAGGCTAAACGGCTCGTCGCGGGCGAAGTCGTAGAAGAAGCCGTCCTCGATCGAAGGGCCGATGGTCACCTGCGTCCCGGGGAACAACTCCTGCACGGCTTCGGCCATGATGTGGCTCGTGTCGTGCCGCAGGGTCTCCAGCGCCTCGAGGCTGTCACGCGAAAGGATCTCGAAGTGGCCGCCGTGCGGCAGCGGCCGATCGACGTCATAGAGCGTACCGTCGAGCTTGATCAGCGCCGCTCTTTTGGCCAGCGAGGGGGCAATGGAGGCGGCGACCGCCTTGCCCGTGGCGCCGTCGTCGTATTGGCGCTTCGAGCCATCAGGGAAAATCAGATCGATCATGTTTCACAGGTCCACTTGCGCGACGGCTTCCCACCTTGTGCTTTGGGAGGCCTTTGACGCGGAGGCGGGACCGGATCGAAACCCGAACCGCCGCCCCAAGGATTACAACGACACAGCCTGTTAGCGGCGAGCCTAGCGCCACGCCACGGGCCGTGACTGATCAGGGCGTCTACGGCGTATTCCGAGCAGGTCGGAAGGAACCGGCATTGCCGCCCGATCAGCGGCGAAAGCGTCAGCTTGTAGGCGCGAAAGGCGCCCCTGACGCAGCGTTCATAGAGAGTCATGCCGGCTACGGTGATCTCGGGAGAGAGGGCAGCGATTACGCCGCCCCCTGCGGTGGATCAAGCCGCGCCGGCGGGGCTAGTTCGAGTACTCGCCTTCCGGACAGCCTCCGTCACGGCCTCAAACGCCAGAAGCGTCGAGGCGTGGCGTGCAGGATAGTCCTTCACAGGCGCGAGCATGGCCAGGTCCGAAAATGGTCCGTCAGGCGCGGGTGCGCCCTCCTTCAACATAGCTCGAAACTGCTCGCGAGCCAATTCGAGCTCCTCAAGACTGGCGCCGATCACGTGCTCGCCCAGCACCGAGGCCGCCGCCTGGCCGAGCGCGCAAGCTTTTACCTCCTGGGCGAAATCGACCACTCGATCCCCGTCCACCACCACGTCCACCACCACCCGACTGCCGCAGAGCTTGGCGATCTTTTCCACGCTTGCGTCGGGCGCGACGAGGCGGCCGGCGCGCGGCATATTCGCCGCGAGCTTCAGCAGTTTCGCCGAGTAGAGGTCGTCGATCATGATCCCTAGATCGGGGGCCGCAGCGTCCAAGTCAAATCGCCTTGCTGGCGGAGCAGAACCACCGACTGTTGCAGACTGAAATGCTGCCACCTCTTTGTGGCCATACGGCCGCGCGAAAGGCATTTGCGCTCTAGCTGCTATAATATAACAACACCAATCTCCGACGCCACAGGTGAAATCATGACAAAGGCCGTCGCCAGTCCTGTGCCGCCAGCTTAGGTGCCCATCAGGGAAGACCCATTTTTCCGGGCAAGACCGGAACGCGACGCATTTCGCACGCGAACGGCGGTCGTTTGGTCGCTGACGCGATGCACGCATCCTGCGTTGGCTGTACTCGCCACCCTCTTGGTAGGCGCGTGCGCGGTGGGACCCGATTTCAAGAAACCCGCGCCGCCAGCGATTAGCACCTATACCGTGCGTCAGCCTTCGGTCACTGCCGCAATCCCGTCGATCGCCAGCGGTGCAGCTCAGCGGCTTGTTAGTGACGCGGGCCTGCCCGGCGATTGGTGGACGCTCTTCCACTCCCAAGTGCTCAACGACCTGATTGCCCAGGCGCTGAAAGCCAATCCTGACCTGAAGGCCGCCCAAGCGGCGCTGAGGCAGGCACACGAAACGGCGCTCGCCCAGCGTGGCGCCTTCTTCCCCAGCGTCTCGGCGGGCTTTTCGGCGACACGGACTCGGCAGTCCGGAGACATCGCGCCAACGCCCAGCAACAATGCCTTCGAGTACAACCTCTTCACTCCGCAGGTCAGCGTCTCCTATTCCCCCGACGTCTTCGGCCTGACGCGGCGTACGGCGGAAGGCGCTCGGGCGCAGGAAGAATCCAGCCGCTTCCAGATGCTGGCCGTCGACCTGACGCTTACCACCAACGTCGCCAACGCGGCGATCCAGGACGCATCGATCAACGCGCAGATCGACGCCACGCGGCAGTTGGTCGACATCAACACCAAGATGATCGACGTCCTGCGCCTGCAGGTGTCGAAGGGTTACGCAGGTGGCCTCGACCTCGCCGCCCAGGAGAGCCAGCTTGCCCAAGCCAGGGCCGCTCTTCCGCCGCTCCTCAAACAGTCGGCCCAACAGCACAATCTGATCGCCGTCCTGAGCGGCCGGTTCCCGGTTGAAGCGCCGGAAACGCGCTTCACGTTGGAGAGCCTGACGCTGCCGTCGGACCTGCCGCTCAGCCTGCCCTCGACGCTTGTGACACAACGTCCTGACGTACGGCAGGCCCAGGCCAACCTTCACGCGGCCAGCGCCCAGGTCGGCGTCGCCGAGGCCAACCGCCTCCCCAATTTCCAGCTCACCGGAAACTTGGGATCATCCTCATTGGCGATTGCCCGTGTCTTCCACTCGGGTACGGGATTCTGGGATCTGGGCACAGCGGTGACCGCACCGATCTTCCAGGGGGGCTCCCTGCTGCACCAAGAACGCGCCGCGAAAGCTGCCTACCAGCAGTCGGCCGAGCAATACCGCAGCACCGTGCTCACCGCTGTCCAAAACGTCGCCGACACCCTGGCAGCCATCGAACAGGCCGCAGAAGGCCTGAAAGCCGCCGTCGCAGCGTCTACTGCCGCTAAGACGACGCTGGACCTTTCCGAGCGTCAGTACCGCGTCGGCTACGCAAGCTACCTTTCCCTGCTCAGTGCCGAGCAGGCCTATCAGCAGACTCGCATTGGCCTGGTGCAGGCCCAGGCCGCGCGCTTCAGCGACACGGTGGCGCTCTACCAAGCGCTGGGCGGCGGCTGGTGGCGCCGCCCAAACCTCGTCAAGGCAGATCTCGCCAAGGATACCAATGCCAACTAGATCGCGTTCTCGCGCCCTCGCGGCCTCCGCGCTGGCGGCGATCACGCTTGCCACCCTCGGCGCGTGTGGGTCAAAACCTGACACCGCTGCCCAGGCAGCAGCCTCACCGCAGAACCTCACACTGACCGCGGAGCAACTGCAGCACATCCACGTCGTGACGCTCGCCCCGGCAAGCTTCCACAGAACCATCGAGGCGGCTGGTGTTGTCGACTTCGACAACGACCAGTCCACCAGCGTGACGTCGCCGATCTCCGGCCTGGTGACGCGCCTCTTAGTCTCGCCAGGTCAACAGGTGGCCGCCGGGCAAGCCCTGGCTATGGTCGATTCTTCCGACTTCGCGGCAGCCACCAGCGCTTACGCCAAGGCGGTCGCCACCGCGCGCACAACCCGCCAGCTCGCCGACATCGACAAGGATCTGGCGCAGCATAACGGCGTCTCGGCCCGCGAGGCCCAGCAGGCCGAGACCGACGCGGGCAACGCTGCCGCCGACCGAGACGCGGCGCTGCAGGCGCTGCAGGCGCTGAAGCTCGATCCCACGGCGATCAAGGATATCCAGGCGGGACGGCCCATCAGCCACATCGAAGGTGCAATCCGAGCGCCCATCGCCGGCACGCTCGTTGAGAAGCTGATCACGCCCGGCCAGCTGCTGCAGGCCGGAACGACACCGGCCTTCACCGTTGCCAATCTGTCCAAAGTCTGGGTGATGGCCCAGATCTCGGGTTCAGACTTAGCCTCAATCAGCGCTGGCGATCCGGCGGAGATCGAGACCGGCGTCGGGACCGCCAGCCTGAACGGCGTCGTCGACAATATCGCTGCGCTGGTGAACCCAGACACCCGCGCGGTCAGCGCCCGCGTCGTCGTGGCTAACCCTGGCGGCCTGCTGAAGAAGCAGATGTACGTGCGGGTTCATATCCGTTCTCGTCAGGATCACAGCGGCTTGCTTGTGCCGGTTTCAGCGATCCTACGCGACGATGAGAACCTGCCGTTTGTCTTCGTCGCCCTCAGTGGGGGCGGCTTCGCGCGCCGCCACGTGACGCTCGGCGACCGCAGTGGCGACCAGTACGACATCCCCGCCGGCCTCAAGGCCGGCGACCGGATCGTCGTTGATGGCGGCGTCTTCGTGCAGTTCATGCAGAGCCAGTGAGCGAGACTCTGCCTCCTTCTCCACCGGCGCTGCCGGAACCGCCGCGCGGCCCCTCGATGATGAACCGGGTGGTGAGCGCGGGCCTGCGGCAACCGTGGCTCGTGGCCCTATTGACCTTGATCCTGATCGGGGCCGGCGTCTGGTCGCTGCAGCGACTGCCGGTGGACGCCTATCCTGACCTCTCGCCGCCGATCGTCCAGTTGATCACTCAGTGGCCGGGCCACGCTTCCGAAGAAGTCGAGCGGCTGATCACCGTGCCGACGGAGGTGAGCATGAACGGATTGCCGGGCGCGAGCGTCACGCGCTCGATCTCGCTCTACGGCCTGTCCGACATACGGATCACCTATAAGGAGGGGACCGACCGAAACACTGCGCGCCAGGAAGTCTTCAACCGCCTGGGCGGCCTATCCCTACCCGATGGCGTGAAGCCGTCAGTGTCGCGGCTCTCGTCCCCCTCGGGGCTGATCTACCGCTACGTGCTGCAGAGCACGGACCGCTCGCCCATGGAGCTGAAGACTTTCGAGGACTGGGTGGTGGAGCCTGCACTCAAGTCAGTGCCCGGGGTCGCCGACGACTCCGGATTTGGCGGCGGTGCGATGCAGTACCAAGTGCTTTTCGACCCCAACAAACTGGCCGGTGTCGGCCTTTCGGTCGCCCAAGCTGAGACCGCGCTCGGAGCCAACAACAGCAACGCCGGCGGCGGCTTCTATTCTCAGGGCGGCCAGTTCTACTACGTCCGTGGCATAGGCCGCGTAGAGACGCTGGAGGACATCGGCAACGTCGTGCTCGCGGTGCACAACGGCGTCCCCGTGCTGGCTCACAGGCGTCGTAGGCCGTCTTCCAGTCCCATGCACCGTCGGCGTCGGAGGCGCCAAAGGCATTTTCCATCGCTGTGCGCAGCATTGGCGTATCGAC
>JAYUBY010000173.1:0-5061 GCA_043740635.1 Alphaproteobacteria bacterium | reverse complement strand
CAGGCCTTCCTTGAAGTTCGAGATGATCGGCGTCTCGATGATCTCGCCGGAGGGCTTGGCCATCAGGCCGCGCATCCCGCCGAGCTGCTTCATCTGGGCTTGCGAACCCCGGGCGCCGGAGTTCGACATCATGAAGATCGAGTTGATCTCGCCTTCACGGCCGCTGGCGTCCTTCTCCGCGGTGGAGACCTCAGCCATCATCTCGTCAGCGACGCGGTCGGTGGCCTTGGCCCAGGCGTCGACGACCTTGTTGTACTTCTCACCCTTGGTGATCAGACCATCGGCGTACTGTTGCTCGTACTCTTCCACGAGCTTGCGCGTCTCAGCGACGATCGGCGCCTTGCGTTGCGGAATAACGATGTCGTCCTTGCCGAAGGAGATACCGGCCTTGGCCGCTTCCTTGAAGCCCAACGCCATGATCTGGTCGGCGAAGATGACCGTCGCCTTCTGACCGCAGTGCCGGTAGACGATGTCGATCAGGTTGGCGATTTCCTTCTTCGTGAGGTTCTTCTCAAGAAGGCGATGGCCGACTGCCGGATGCTGCGGGAACAGAGCGGCGATCTTCATCCGGCCCGGCGAGGTCTCGATGACCTTGCGGACCAGATTGCCCTGGGCGTCCATCTCGCTGTAGCGCGCGCGGATCTTCGAATGCAGCGACACGACGCCAGCGTCGAGCGCCTGGTCGATTTCGTTGAGGTCAGAGAACGCTTTGCCTTCGCCCGGCTCACCTTCACGCAGCAGCGAGAGGTAATAGAGGCCAAGCACGATGTCCTGAGACGGCACGATGATCGGTCGGCCGTTGGCCGGCGACAGGATGTTGTTCGTGCTCATCATCAGCACGCGTGCTTCAAGCTGGGCTTCCAGCGAGAGGGGCACGTGGACGGCCATCTGGTCGCCGTCGAAGTCAGCGTTGAAGGCCGCGCAGACCAGCGGGTGCAGCTGGATTGCCTTACCTTCGATCAGCTTGGGCTCGAAAGCTTGGATGCCCAAACGGTGCAGGGTTGGCGCGCGGTTCAGTAGAACCGGGTGCTCGCGGATCACCTCGTCGAGGATGTCCCAAACCGCCGGCTGCTCTCGCTCCACCATACGCTTGGACTGCTTGACGGTGCCCGAAAGCCCCTTGGCGTCGAGCCGCGCGTAGATGAACGGCTTAAAGAGCTCGAGCGCCATTTTCTTCGGCAGGCCGCACTCGTGGAGCTTGAGTTCCGGTCCCACCACGATGACCGAACGGCCAGAGTAATCGACGCGCTTGCCGAGCAGGTTCTGACGGAAACGGCCTTGCTTGCCCTTCAGCATGTCGGCCAGCGACTTCAGCGGACGCTTGTTAGCACCCGTGATAACACGGCCGCGGCGGCCATTGTCGAACAGGGCGTCAACAGCTTCCTGCAGCATCCGCTTTTCGTTGCGAATGATGATGTCCGGGGCGCGAAGCTCGATCAGGCGCTTCAGGCGGTTGTTGCGGTTGATGACCCGGCGATAGAGATCGTTCAGGTCGGACGTGGCGAAACGGCCACCATCCAGCGGCACCAGCGGGCGCAGTTCCGGCGGGATCACCGGCACGACCGTCAGGATCATCCACTCCGGCTTGTTGCCGCTCTCGATGAAGCTTTCAATCAGCTTCAGGCGCTTGGACGCCTTCTTGAGCTTCATTTCCGAAGTGGTGGTGACCAGCTCTTCGCGGAGCTTGTCGGCTTCTTTGTTGAGGTCGAGGCCCTTCAGCAAGCCCTGGACCGCCTCGGCGCCGATCTCAGCGGTGAAGCTGTCATCGCCGTACTCGTCCTGGGCGCGCATGTAATCGTCTTCCGACAGCAGTTGGTGCTGCTTCAACGGCGTCAGGCCGGGCTCGGTGACGATGTAGTGCTCGAAGTAGAGGACGCGTTCGATGTCTTTCAGCGCCATGTCGAGCATCATCGAGATGCGGCTCGGCAGCGACTTCAGGAACCAGATGTGGGCAACCGGCGAGGCCAGTTCGATGTGGCCCATCCGCTCGCGGCGGACGCGTGCGAGCGTGACTTCGACGCCGCACTTTTCGCAGATGATGCCCTTGTACTTCATGCGCTTGTACTTGCCGCACAAGCACTCGTAGTCCTTCGTAGGACCGAAGATACGGGCGCAGAACAGGCCGTCGCGTTCCGGCTTGAAGGTCCGGTAGTTGATGGTTTCGGGCTTCTTGATCTCGCCGAACGACCACGAACGGATCTTCTCCGGCGAGGCGAGCGCGATACGGATCTGGTCGAAGGTCGGAGCGGCCTGGACCGGGTTGAAGATGTTCAGGACTTCCTGGTTCATCTTGGTTCCTTCTGCGGGCGGTCCCGCGAAAAACTAGTGATTGAAAACAGCGGCGAACTGCCCTCCCCGACCGAAGCCAGGGAGGGTGATAGGTCGCGTCAGCTGTTTTCCAACTCCACGTTCAGGCCCAGGGAACGCATTTCCTTGACCAGCACGTTGAAGCTTTCCGGGATGCCGGCTTCGAAGGTATCGTCCCCGCGGACGATGCTTTCGTAGACCTTGGTGCGTCCGGCCACGTCGTCCGACTTCACCGTCAGCATTTCCTGCAGGGTGTAGGCGGCGCCGTAAGCTTCCAGAGCCCAGACCTCCATTTCCCCGAAGCGCTGACCGCCGAACTGCGCCTTGCCGCCCAGTGGTTGCTGAGTGACGAGGCTGTACGGGCCGATCGAGCGAGCGTGGATTTTGTCGTCCACCAGGTGGTGCAGCTTCAGCATGTAGATGTAGCCGACGGTCACCGGACGCTTGAAGCGTTCGCCCGTCTGGCCGTCGTAAAGGTACGACTGGCCCGAACGGTCGAGACCGGCCTTTTCCAGCAGGTTCTCGATGTCCTCGATGTGAGCGCCGTCGAACACCGGGGTGGCGAAGGGAATGCCCTTCGACAGGTTCCGGGCGAGCTCGACCAGATCCTCATCGCTTTCCGGCAGCTCTTCGTCAGGGCCGTAGGTCTCGCGTAGATAGTCGACCAGCATCTTTCGCTGTCCGCCGTTCTGCCAGGCTTCCAGAAGATCAGCGACCTGCTTGCCGAGGCCCGCAGCCGCCCAACCCAGGTGAGTTTCGAAGATCTGGCCGACGTTCATCCGCGACGGCACACCTAACGGGTTCAACACGATGTCTACGTGCGTCCCGTTTTCTAGATAAGGCATGTCCTCGACCGGAAGGATCTTGGAGATGACCCCCTTGTTGCCGTGACGGCCGGCCATCTTGTCGCCCGGCTGCAGCTTGCGCTTCACCGCAACGAACACCTTGACCATCTTCATCACGCCGGGCGGCAGTTCGTCGCCACGCTGGAGCTTGTCGACCTTGTCCTCGAAGCGGCGGTCGAGACGTTTGCGGCCCTCGTCGAACTGGCGGCGCATGGCCTCCAGCTCGGCCATGGCCTTCTCGTCTTCGAGCGCGATCTGCCACCACAGGCCGGGAGAAATCTCTTCCAACTTGTCGGCTTCGATTTTGCCGCGCCCTAAGCCCTTCGGACCCGAGACTGCGACCTTGCCCACCAAGAGGGTGCGCAAGCGCGAGGTCATGTTGCGATTCAGGATGCCGAATTCGTCGTCGCGATCCTTGCCCAGACGGTCGATTTCCGCCCGTTCAATCGCCAACGCGCGTTCATCTTTGTCGACGCCATGCCGGTTGAACACTCGGACCTCGACGATCGTACCGGCGACGCCTGGCGGCAGACGCAGCGAGGTGTCGCGGACGTCGGAAGCCTTTTCACCGAAGATGGCGCGCAAGAGCTTCTCTTCCGGGGTCATCGGGCTCTCGCCCTTCGGCGTCACCTTACCAACCAGGATATCGCCTGGCAGGACCTCAGCGCCGATCGCCACGATGCCGGCTTCGTCGAGATTGCGGAGTGCTTCCTCGCCGACGTTGGGGATATCGCGGGTGATTTCTTCCGGACCCAGCTTGGTGTCGCGGGCCATGACCTCGAATTCCTCGAGGTGGATCGAGGTGAAAACGTCGTCGCGCACGATGCGTTCGGAAATTAGGATCGAGTCTTCAAAGTTGTAGCCGTTCCAGGGCATGAAGGCGACGAGGGTGTTACGCCCCAACGCCAGTTCGCCCAGTTCGGTCGACGGGCCGTCGGCGATCACGTCACCCAGCGCCACACGGTCGCCCACACGCACCAGCGGACGCTGGTTGATGCAGGTGGAGGTGTTGGAGCGCTGGAACTTCTGCAGACGATAGATATCGACACCGGGCTGGGTCGGGTCGGTCTCTTCCGTCGCGCGAACCACGATCCGGGTGCCATCGATTTGTTCGACGACGCCAGAACGGCGGGCCACCACGACGGCGCCGGAGTCCACGGCCACGATGGCTTCCATGCCGGTGCCGACCAGCGGCGCATCCGTCTGGATGAGCGGCACGGCCTGCTTCTGCATGTTCGAGCCCATCAGGGCGCGGTTGGCGTCATCGTTTTCAAGGAACGGGATCAGCGAAGCGGCGACCGAGACGACCTGCTTGGGCGAAACGTCCATCAGATCCACGTCGGCTCGCGGCAGAAGTGAAGGCTCGCCGTTGATCCGGCCAGGAACCAGCTCGTCGACGATCATGCCGTTTTCGAGCTTGATGTTGGCCTGGGCGATGACGTGCTTGGCCTCTTCCATCGCGGACATGTAGACGACCTCGTCGGTCGTCTTTCCGTCCTTGATCCGGCGGTACGGGCTCTCGATGAAGCCGTACTTGTTCACCACCGCGTGGGTGGCGAGCGAGTTGATCAGGCCGATGTTCGGGCCTTCCGGCGTCTCAATCGGGCAAATCCGGCCGTAGTGGGTCGGGTGCACGTCGCGGACTTCAAAGCCTGCACGCTCGCGGGTCAGGCCGCCAGGACCCAACGCCGAGAGGCGGCGCTTGTGGGTAATTTCCGAGAGCGGGTTGGTCTGGTCCATGAACTGCGAAAGCTGCGAGGATCCGAAGAACTCGCGGACCGCCGCGGCCGCCGGCTTCGCATTGATCAGGTCGTGCGGCATGACCGTGTCGATATCGACAGAGCTCATACGCTCCTTGATCGCGCGCTCCATGCGGAGCAAGCCGACGCGGTACTGGTTTTCCAGCAGC
>JAYUBY010000172.1:0-2360 GCA_043740635.1 Alphaproteobacteria bacterium | reverse complement strand
ACATAATCATAGGGGTCGATGCTGAGCGCCTCTTCAAGAGCGTCCAACGAGCCGGATAGGTCGCCCATGGCGCGGCACACCATCGCGCGCTGCATCTTGAGCGCCATATCGCTTGGCGCGACGCGTTCAGCGTCCAGCAGAAGGGCAAGCGCGCCACGCGGGTCGCCCCTCTGAAGCGCGGCCTGTACGCTGACGCTCAGGTCAGCCTGGCCACTGTCCGCCGACGACATACTCATCAACCCCGACGAATCTTGCCTCAAGACATTTTGACCGACACGGATATACGCCGACGTTCCATGCGGCGAGGGGAAAGGCCAGTAAACGCCTTCTTCACCATAGTTCCGCTTTTCTGAACGCAGCGATCGGGCCGCATTTCGGGGAACGTCATGATGGATTGGATCTACGCCGTCATCCTGGGCGTAATCGAGGGGTGACGGAATTCATCCCGGTCTCGTCAACGGGGATGCTGCTCCTCGCCAAACTGGTGATGGGCCTGCCGGACGGTTTCTGGAACACCTTCACGGTTCTGATCCAGCTGGGCGCGATCTTCGCCGTCGTGACACTCTACTTCTCACGACTTTGGAGCGTGGTCATTCGCCTGCCCTATGACGCTCGTGCTCAGAAATTCGCGCTGAGTATCATCGTTGCCTTCATTCCCGCCGCGATCTCTGGCCTCCTGCTGCACGACATCATCAAGGGCGTGCTTTTTGAAAGTCCCAAGGTCGTCTGCGTCGCATTGATCCTCGGCGGCTTCGTACTGCTGGTGATTGACCGCTATGCGCCTTATCCCACGCGCCAGGATCCGTTGGCGCTGCCACTGGGCACCTCACTGGTGATCGGCCTTTTCCAGTGCCTGGCGCTGGTTCCAGGCGTCTCCCGTTCTGGGGCAACGATCGTGGGTTCGATGCTGATGGGGGTCGAGAAGCGAGCCGCCGCGGAATTCTCCTTCTTCCTGGCGATTCCTGTGATGGCCGGCGCTTTCACCGTCGATGCCTGGAAGAGCCGCCACGAACTCAACACCGGCCACGCCGGCCTTGTCGCTGTCGGCTTTGTAGTGTCGTACCTCGTGGCGCTGGCCGTCATTCGAGCCATGCTGACGATCGTCACACGTCGTGGTTATGCGCCGTTCGGTTGGCTGCGGATCCTGATCGGAGGCGTAGGCCTGGCAATCCTGTCGCTGCGCTAGATCGAGGCGAACTCGCGGTCTTCCTGGTCCGCATATTGGCCGCCCTTACGGTAGCGGTAGAGATAGCTTGGGAGCACCGCCTCTAGCGTCGTCGGCGTGATCCCAAGTTCCGTGAGGCCGGGATAGGCGCCGCTCACGACATTGTCGGTCTTGAGCAGTAGGACCTGGTCGGCGGTTACAGGCGTCGGCAGAGATGCGCCAACAAATCCTGCGAGGCTGTTCGCCGCGTCGCCCGCCGCACCGAGCAGACCGGCGACCGGCCATGGGATCGGAGCCAATATCCGGCGCTTTCCGATCTCCGCCAGTAACATCTCCATCAACTGGCGGAACGTGAAGGCCGCCGGGCCGCCGAGCTCAAAGGTCTGGCCGGCCGCTTCAGGCGCGAAAACTGCGCGCGCCAGCGCCTTGCCGACGTCGGCCACAAAAACGGGCTGGAAGCGCGTTTGGCCGCCGCCAATCAATGGCAGGACCGGGCTGACTTGCGCCATGGCGGCGAAACGATTGAAGAAGTCGTCTTCCGGGCCGAACACGATAGATGGCCGCACGATCACGGCGTCGGAATAGAGTTCCCGAGCAGCCGCTTCGCCTTCGGCTTTGGTCCGCGCATACTTCGAGGGCGAATTGGCGTCAGCGCCAATCGCCGACATCTGGACAAGGCGAGATACGCCTTCGGCGCGCGCGGCTGCGGCGACGTTATGGGGGCCCATCGCCTGCAGGGCCTGGAACCCTTGTCGCCCGGTCTCGCGCAACACCCCGACCAGATTCAACGAAGCGCTGGCGCCGGCCAGAGCGCGACGTAGCGACGGTTCATTGCGGATGTTGGCCTGAACGATATCAATCTGGCCGACATCACCGTGTAGCCGCATGGCGTAGGCCTTCGCGGGATTGCGCACGGCCACCCTAATCCGCCAACCGGCCTTGGCGAGCTGGCGCACGGCCTGCGCGCCAATGAAACCGGATCCGCCGAAGACGGTGACGAGGTTCTGCATGCAGATGCGGATAGACGATGCCGCCGCGTGCCGCAATCGATAGCGAGCGGGTTGCATGACCTGGGCGTTGACCGGCGTGAGGCGGCGCTTTAAGGAAGCCGGCTCGCGCGATCCGACGGATCGGGCCCAGGTGGCGGAATTGGTAGACGCGCTGGCTTCAGGTGCCAGTGGCTTAACGGCCGTGA
>JAYUBY010000171.1:0-6148 GCA_043740635.1 Alphaproteobacteria bacterium | reverse complement strand
ATGCGACCCCGGCGCGCCGCTTGGTCAAAACGTCTTGCAGGTTTACTTGCGAGACTTGGCGCTCGCGCCGCAAGGCGTCGTCCTGCACCGGTCCGGCGAACTCGAGCGCCACTTCGATCATCTCTATCTCGCGCTGGGTTGCGCCCCACAGGCGGATTTGGCGCTTGGCTGTGGGGCCGATCAGGATGAGGCAGGAAGCCTGTTAGTCGACGCCCACCAGATGACGTCCGTTCCGGGCCTTTATGCGGCCGGCGATGTTGTGCGCGGCCTGAACCAGCTCGCCGTGGCGTCCGGAGAAGCCGCGGTGGCGGCCACCGACCTACACAATCGACTGCGCGCCGCCGCAAGGTCGGGCGCCTGCGCGCGCTCATGCCACCAATGAACCGTCGCCTAGCCTCCCCGCTTACGGCTCGTCGTCAATGGCGAACGCACTATATCGCTGGACAATGTGCTCTCTCCTGAGGCCCCTTCCCCCAGTAGAGCCCCGCTGCCTTTCCGGGCGAACAGGGACACGTAATCGGCCTAACCGCGGCGACGCAGTCTTTTTCGCGCTGGCCGGGGCGGTTGGGGCCGCGGCATTGAATTGTGAAAGCCCGTATCGCCTCCGGCGGACGCCTCAATATCGACCCACGTCGGCGCGTGATCGCTGGCGCCCTCCAAGCCCCTCGCCGAGCGGCTTACCCCCGCCGCCGTTAGTGCCGCGACTAGGCCGGGGCTCAGCAAAAGATGGTCGAGGCGCATGCCTTTGTCGTTCGGCCAGCGGTGGCGCAAGCATCCCCAAAATGTCCATAGCGGCCCTTCCGGTTGCAGAACTCGCAAGGCATCGGTCCAGCCCTGGTCCAACAGCTCCTGAAAGGCCGCGCGGCTTTCCGGCTGCAGAAGAGCGTTGGCCTGCTCGTGGTGGCCGAACCAGATGTCGGCCTCGGTGGGTACAACATTGTAATCCCCGGCCAGCACCACGGGCACGCCCGCCGCCAGGAGTTCGGCGGCGTGAGCCCTTAACCGCTCGAACCAAGCCAGCTTGTAAGCAAACTTGGGACCGGGCTGCGGATTGCCGTTGGGGAGATAGAGCGACGCAATCAGGACGCCGTCCACAGCCGCCTCGATATAGCGCGCTTGATCATCGCTCGGGTCGCCCGGCAGGGCCCGGCGGGTCACCACGGGCGTCGCGCCGCGAGCCAGGATCGCTACGCCGTTCCAGGTCCGCTGGCCGCGCCAAACCGCTCCGTAGCCCGAGGCCTCGATGGCCCCAAGCGGGAAGGCGCGATCCTCACACTTCAGCTCCTGCAGGCAGACCACATCAGGATGGTCCGCCGCCAACCATCCGAGGAGGTTCGGAAGCCGTTTGTTGATATCGTTGATGTTGAAGGTCGCGATCTTCACCTGCAGCGCTAGACCTTGCCGAGCTTCCGGATCGCAGGCGCCAAAGGCCTCTCGCCATCGCAGTAGTCTTCCCACGCGGTCAGATTGCGCACGAGCGTCGGGACGGTCCGCACCGTGTACTTCGACGGATCGAGTCCCTTCTTGACCTGCGACCAGGTCAACGGGAAGGAGACCGGCGCGCCGGGCCGGCCACGCGGGGAGAGCAGCGCAACCGCCGTCGCCATGCGGTCATTGCGCATGTAGTCCAGGAAGATGCGCCCGGCGCGCTCCTTCTTGGCCATGTTGATCAGGAAGCGGTCGGGCGCGTCCTGGGCCATCGAGGTGCAGACATCGCGTGCGAAGGCCTTGGCGGCCGGCCAATCGATCCCCTTGGCCTTGAGCGGGGTGACCACATGCAGACCCTTGCCGCCCGTGGTCTTGCAGAAACTGACCAAGCCCAGCGCCGCGAGCCGGTCGCGTACCTCTTTCGCCGCGCTGATTACGTCATCGAAGGCCACATCCGGCGCCGGGTCCAGATCGAACACCAACCGCCCGGGCTGTTCGGGGGCAAAGGGTTCGTTGTTCCAGGGATGCAGCTCCACCGCTCCCGTCTGGGCAGCCGCCACCAGCGCCTCCACACGGTCGAACTGGATGTAGGGCTTGCGGTCGCCCCACACCTCGACCTCGGTGATCAGTGAGGACTGGCCCTTGGCGCTGTGCCGCTGGAAGAAGTTCTGAGCGCCGTTGATCCCATCCGGCATGCGGATCATCGAGCATGGTCGGCCCTTCAAGTGCGGCAGCATCCGTGCGCCGACCGCCTCGTAATATCGCGCCAGCTCCAGCTTGGTGACCGGCTGGCCGTCGTTCGCGTCCGGCCATAAGACCTTGTCCGCGTGGCTGATGGTGATCCCCATAACGGGAACCGAGCCCCGCACCATCACCGCCTTCGGTCGGATCGTTTTTGAGGCGGGTTCGGTCAAGGCGGTTGTTGCGGCCGGCGCGGGCGTCTCAGCCTCGACCTCATCGGCCGGCTTATCCTCACGCAGCCCCTTGAACGAGGCCTGCCGGATGGACCCATCCCCGGTGAAACCGGCGTACTGAATCTCGGCGACCAACTCGGGCCGCGCCCAGTGGACGCCGGGCGCTTTCCTCGGCGCGCCCTTGCCTTTGAAGGGACTGACGTCGGTTTCAAGCGCCGTGAGCTTCGGCAAGAGTCGCGAGACGACATCGCGCCCAAATCCGGTGCCAATGCGGCCTACGTGCACCAACTCGCCATCCCGGTTGACGCCCGCGATCAGCGAGCGGAAGGCCGCTCCTGTCGTCGTCCAGCCGCCGATCACCACCTCATGGCCCTGCCGGCACTTGGACTTGGCCCAGCTCTCACTGCGGCCTGACTGGTAGGGCGCGTCGAGCTTTTTGGAGACGATGCCCTCCAAGTCCATCCGGCAGGCCGACTGGAGCACGGCGTCGCCGGCGGTCACGAAGTGATCGACGAAGCGGATGTTGGCGGGCGCGTCGTCCACATTGGCCTGCAGACGCGCCTTGCGCTCCACCAGCGGCAATAGCCGAAGGTCCTCCTTGCCCGCGAACATCTGGTCGAAGGCGAAAAACACCAGGTCTCTCGTCTTTCCGTCTGAGATCGCCGCCTGCAGCGACGCGAAATCCGGCGCGCCGGTGTGGTCGAGCGCGACCACTTCCCCGTCGATGATGCCATCCCCAAGTTTCGCCCCGGACGCCACGATTTCTGGGAACTTGGATGACCAGTCCAGTCCCTTACGGCTCAGCAGCGTCGCCTTGCCGCCGACCGTCCGCAGCTGCATTCGATAGCCGTCGAACTTGATCTCGTGCGCCCAGCCTGGACCGACCGGGGGCTTCTCCAGAGACTTTGTGAGCTGCGGTTCAATGAAAGCCGGCAGCTTGGCGACGATCTTGACCATCTGGGGCTCGGCCTTGGCCTTCAGCGGCGCGATCAGCCCGGCCAATGCGGAGTCATCGCGGTTGCTCTGCCAGGTCGCGCCAGCGTCGGCGCCCTTGGCGGTCATGAACGGCTTGGCCTTGCGGCCCTTGCCGTTGGTGATCTCGGTCATGGTCCTCTGCGAGGCCACCGAACGGTCGTCATTCGTTGGCCCGCTGGCATTTCCTTTTAAAGCGCCCTCGTCGCGGTGCTTGATGAGCATCCAGGCGGTCTTCGGCTTGCCAGGCTTGTCACCCTTCAGCCGAACGATCACCCAGGAACCGTGCATGCGTTCGCCTTCCATCACGAACTTCAGTTCCCCCTTTGCCAGCGCCTGGCCGATATTCTCGAAGCCTTTCTCGGGCGCCCAATAGCCGCGGTCCCACAGCATCACTGTTCCGCCGCCATACTGACCCTGGGGAATCGTGCCCTCGAAATCGCCGTAGTCCAACGGGTGATCCTCGACCTCCATCGCCATCCGCCGGTCTTTCGGGTCCAGCGAGGGCCCCTTCGGCACCGCATAGGACCGGAACGCGCCATCGTATTCGAGCCGCAAATCGAAATGGAGGTGACTTGCTGCATGTTTCTGGATCACGAAGCGCAGTGCCTTCGACGGCACGACCTTGGCGTCCTGTCCAGACGGCTCGGCCGTCTGAGAGAAGTCCCGCATGCCTTGATATTTGGCGAGCTTTGTCGCGGCCATGTGTGTCCTCCGACTGAGGTCCAGGTGATGAAACGAGCATCGCGGCCACACGATCCGAGCGGCGCCGTAAACTCCCGAAGTATCCTTTCCCGGACGCGCGCGTTGCAAGAGCAGGAGAACGAGATGACTCAGACCACCGCCCAGGCTCGCAGCTTCAGCGTCCACGCACGCCACCTGGACGCTCACGATGCCCGCGTGGTCCAGGAGGCCAGCTTCGAAGCCGCCGCCGTCGCCTACGCAGAGGACCTGCACGTGGCGGTCGAGGAAGGCGATCAGGTAAGCCTGATCGTCCGCGACGTGGAAACCGGCCACGAGCACTGCTTCACGGTCGACCTGGCTAACGGCGAGACCACGGCCTGCCGCTGACGTCGAACGAATCGCGGCCTCAGTCGTTGAGACGGGGTCGTGGCCAAGGCCGCTTTGGGAGTTTCGAAATGGCGTACCGCCCCACCTGGCAAGGCCACCTGAAGCTCTCCCTCGTCACCTGCCCGGTCGCGCTTTACACGGCGACCAATTCGGCAGGCGACGTGCACTTCAACCTGATAAATCCGGAGACTAATAACCGGATCAAGATGATCACGACTGATCCCGACACCGGTCCCATTGAGCGCTCCAAGCTGGTGAAGGGCTACGAGGTCTCGAAGGGCGAGTACATCCTGCTCTCCAATGATGAGATCAACGCGGTGAAGCTGGAGAGCACCAAGACCATCGAAATCGAGCGCTTCGTGGCCGGCGACGAGATCGACCGGCTGTACTGGGACAACCCCTACTTCCTGGCTCCGGACGGAAAGCTCGCGCAGGAGGCATTTGTGGTGATCCGGACGGCCATGGAAAAGTCTGGCCAGATCGCACTCGGCCGCGTTGTGATTGGCACCCGCGAGCGCATCCTGGCGCTGGAGCCCCGCGGAAAGGGCATCTTAGCCTATACGATCCGCACGGATGCCGAGGTCCGCAAGCCCGACGAGGTGTTCAAGGACATCAGCGACGCCAAGCCAGATGGCGCGATGATCGCAATCGCCGAAAAAATCATCGAGCAGCAGGAGGGCCCATTCGACCCGACCCAGTTCGTCGACCGCTATGAGAAGGCCTTGAAGGCGCTGATCGCCGAGAAGCAGAAGGGCCACAAGCCCACGCAGGTCGACGAACCCGACAACACCAATGTGGTGGACCTGATGTCGGCCCTTCGCGCCAGTCTGGCTGGCAAGGGCAAGGCCGCCGTGGCCAAGGCCAAGCACGCAAAGGGCGCGCCGAACAATCTGGCCGCGAAGACTAAGACCCGCAAGGCGGGCTAGCCGCACCGGCCTATTTGTTACCGCCGGCTTTTCGATAGGTCTGTCGCGCTTTCACCACCGCGGCGGTCGCGTCCATTCTGCTCGCGATATAGGTCGCTCGCCTTGCGTCGGTCTCGCGGTCGAGATCTGCCTGTTTCTCGCGCAACCTTACCTCTTCGCGCTTGCGCCGTGCGTCCAAGGACTGGAGCGCCGCTTCCGCGGCTTCCAGCGCCGAGCGATCCGGCGGTCGCCTGGTCGCTACCGGCTGAGGTGCGGGTAGAGCCTTCGACGCCGTGGACTTGGGGCGATCAGGAAGTGTGGGAAGCGCGGTGGGCTCAAGCTCAAACGGGTCCCGAGACCCGAGCGCGCGGCGAAGTGGCGTCTCAGGATGAGCGCGCGCGCTTGCCACCGCCTGGGGATCCTCCGTGATTGCGGCGCGGCCCTCGGCGAACAGGTTCTGGCGAATGCCCCAGGCACGCAAAGCAGCCGATTGGCTCGGCGCAGCCACCACAGAATCGTGGAAGCCGAACTGAGCCTGGAAGACCTTCAGCTTGCGGATTGATCTTTTCGGCAACGCCTATTTCGCGCGGTAGTCGCCGCGGTCGCCCTGTCCCGGCTCGGCGTCTGTCTTGGCGTTGTGACGGGCGTCTGCGGGCAGCGAAGCGCCTTCTTCCACCAACGTCCTGATCCGTCCGTGGTCGTCGCGGCGCCTGTAGCGCTTGTCCCCGTCCGGGGCGATCTCTTCCCGTTTCGGCATGGTTCAACTCCTGGGTTCGCTGGCACAAAAATCCGGGACCTTCGCGATGGTTCCGTTCTCACCCCTCGGACTCGCGGAACGGATCGTGCGAGAAAACGCTA
>JAYUBY010000170.1:0-8431 GCA_043740635.1 Alphaproteobacteria bacterium | reverse complement strand
ATCACCAAGCCCGGCGGCGCTGGTAACACGCCGGTCGCATAGTCAACCAGCAGCTGATCGGTGGGATGGCTCCTAATCACCGGAAGTCTTTCGGATTGCGAACCTGAAGCGACGAGCAATTTCCCCACCGCGGACGCCGCTTTGCGAATCCCGTTTTAATCGCATGCCGGCCACTGCTCACAATCTTACTACGCTAGGCGGGACTAGCGAGATCACTTCTCAAGCCGGGAAATTCGGCAGCCGCCGAACAGCGCCTGTTGGGGCGCCTAAGAAGCAAGGCGGGTTCGGAACACATAGCTCAGGCCTCAGATCTGGGAACGATCATCGGTCGTTTCGCGCAACGCAGAGCTTAGGTGAGCCGTCGCCAAGCGAATACGAGATTTCACTGTTCCAAGAGCCACGCCGAGCCGCTGCCCGATTTCGACATGGGTCAGGTCCTCGAAGAACGCCATCTGCAAGACAGCAATTTGGCTGCCCGGTAGCGCTTGGATAGCCGAGCGCAATTGGCGGTCACGCTCCTTCGCTTCGAGCTCCTCCTCGGGATTAGTTGGGGCTAGGCCAGGTTCATCAATGCGGCCGTCGCCGGGTCGCCGTTCTCGACGCAAACCGTCGATCCAAAGGTTCCGGGCCACGGTATAGATCCAGGCTGACGCCGTCGCCCTTAGGGGGTCGAACTGATCCGCCTTGCGCCACACTGCGAAAAAGACGTCTTGGGTGAGCTCTTCCGCTGTCTGCGGAGGGACGCCATGACGAAGCAAGTAAGCCTTCACCCGAGGCGCGAAGGCAACGAAAAGTGCTGCAAATGCCGATCGGCTGCGTTCCCGCGCGATCGCAATCACGCAGGCCGACACATCAGCGGCTTCAAACGTCACCGCAGAATAGGCGGCCGCCTTGGCATTGGCCCCGCTAGCGCGCGGAACCTCTGGATTGGTGCTCGGCAAGTCGGGAATCCCCACCGGCCGCCGCGAGTTTCCAGGGGCCTCTCAGACAGCCAACGCTTTAGAATTTGTTTTGATCCAGGACCGCTCAACTCGGTTGAAGAGCCCTCCAGCGCCACGGTTAGCGGCAAATAGCCGCCCCAATCTGCGAGATCGCTGGGCCATCGGCCTGCTCGTCCCACAATGGTCTTTGAGTGCGCCACTCCACTCCCGTCTCCGCCACTTTAGCTGCGCAATTATCGAGTTGGCTGAGGCGCCAAAATCAGAACGAGGCGCTGGTCGGATCCGCGCCGACGAACCGTGACGACGCGTTTGTCGCCGGCCGCCCCAAAGAGACGCTCGTTGGCCGTCTGCCCGCTGCTTGCCCGAAGCAGCTGGCCGTTGACCCCGGTCACCACATCTCCGGGCGAAATTCCGGCTCGCGCCGCGCCCGAGCCTGGGTCCACGGCGTTGACGAGGGCGACGTCGCTACGCGTGGGGTCGAACTGGATGCCGGTCGAGCCATAAAGGCTCGTCCTCACGTAGCCGTATTTCTTGAAACGTTCCGTGCAGTAGGCGACGGCCGCGAACCCAGCTGGGCCTATGCCTATGCAGGGTAGGAACTAACCGCGCCAATTTATCAGCGGGTGGATGCCCACCAGCGCGTTGGTGGAAGTTGGAGCTCACTCGGGCACGACGCGCGCTCCCCGAGCAAGAGTGATGTTCAGCTCCGAACCGGCGCGACTGACTCGCAGATGCAGCGGCTCGTCGCGGGCGCCGAACGTCGCCTCTTCCGCGGTCTCACTCGCCCCGCGGGCGATTGCCTGGCCATCGATCGCGATGATGACTTCACCTGCCAGGAAACCCGCGACCGCTCCCGCCGACATGGGCTCGACGCGCAGGACCACCCCGTCGTCGGTGTCCGATGTGCCAAGGGCAAGGGCCGATTGTCCAATCGCCGAGTCCTTGAGAAACCCGGCCTTCTCAAATTCCCTTCCGCAATATTCCGCGGCGGGGCCACCGATAGGACCCACTCCCACACACGGGGCGTGTGCCCCTCTCGCGTTGGTGAGATAGACGCTCGCGCGGGCGGCGGGAACGCATAGCATCGCCCCCGCAAGGAGCGCGGTGGAGAACAAGATGGGGGCGATGCGTCTCATTCGGGTGATCTCCAGACGGCACGACGAACCGCGCTGCAGGCGCGCCAACCGTCATCAGTCAAGGCGGCTTACGGACTACTCCGTAAAGCCGCCCTGACCTCCGGCAGTGGGCGTTGCAGCGTCAATCATCTCGACGACCTCCGGCTTATTGCGCCATCGCAGGCGCATCTCGGCAAGCGCCGTGAGTTCTCTTTCAACGGTCGTCGTCTGAATCATTGCCCCGGCATTGAGTCTGCGGAGCGCGCCGGCAACCATACTTTTTATCTCGATCAGAGTTGGGCACCGGTCGGCTGCGATTTGATCGCGCCACCATGGAAGTCCATCAACGGCTGATGTTAGCCCCCAAGATTGCCCTCGAATTGATCCAGCCCCCTGTAGCACCCGCACCACCTGACCGGTTCGCATGTACCCGACAACTTGCGCTCCGCCGGCTCGGATTAATTGCGCCTAAGGGAGGCTACGGCGGAAAACTCTAAGTCCGAACGGTCCAGTTTCCGGGGATCAGATCAGCGGTGAATTGTGGCTTCAATTTGGAGTCAGCCTGCAGCACTTCGTGCATCGCGGCGCATCGCAAAACAACTCAATGCACGTCACGCGGGCGACTAAGCTCTTTCACCGCACATTTCCGCGGGGGGCGCACTACGAGTCTGGAAACAAGATGAACCGCGTGTTTCTATTTGCTAATGTCTTGGTTGCGAGCGCCCTTGCTGCGTCCACCGCTATAGCCAGCGTGATTTACGACAGCCCGTCGGACGGTTTCGGTCCCTCGGGCAAGTCAACTATCTCAGGAGCACTACTGGGAGATCCAAATATAGCTTTTGATTCGTTTTCACTTTCGCCTGCCACCGCAATAACTGGAGTATCGTTCGATAGTTGGACGCTTCACCAGCCGCTCCACGACGATAGGGTAACGAGTGTAAGCTGGGAGATATTAGATCTTTCAAAGAATTTCCTAACCGGCGGAGTAGCTAGTCCAGTAACTCAATTCTATGCGGTAAATTTCTTGGACTTTGACATCGACATCAACACATTCACAATCCCCAGCTTGAGCCTCCCGGGCGGCGTCTACTATTTGGGGCTCTACGACGCACATTCAGTCAGCGGTCGTCCTGTCGGTTGGGATCAAACAACAAACAGCAGTTCTGGCTATATTCCGAGTGCAGCGCAGCAACTTCCAAACACTTTCCAGATTTTTGGGGAACCTGTGGGCGTACCCGAACCGCGGAGCTGGGCTTTGATAATCGCAGGTTTCGGCGCTGTTGGCGCGGTTATGCGCCGCCGCCGCGCCGTCCTCGCGCCGGTCGAAGCCTGACTAATGCCCCCGGTAAGCTAACTCTAAGACGTGTCGGCTTTAGCCTAAACGGCTGATCGCGGTCCGGTCTACTTGTGGGAGCGCGCACCGGTTGCCATGCGTTATTGGAACGACGGGGGCTGAAGGTCGTCGAAGCGCTGGATCTGATTCAAGGCTTCGGCGGAACGGGCGATCGATGCGGTGGCCACGCGGGCGCGGCAATAAACTGGGTCGGTGGGCGCTGTGGCCGACCGTCTCCTTTGAGAAACGGTCGGCTTTGAGGCTCGCCGCTTCTCCTCTCGGCACCCCGGCACGCCTGTGCTGATCGTTTCGGGTTATGCCGAGGCCACCGGGATCGATCCCGATCTCCCTCGGCTCACCAAGCCGTTCCGGCAGATTGATCTCGCCGCGAGCCTGGCCGACACCTTTGGCGACGGGACTGCCTGCGGCTGAACGCACCGATCCTGAACGGTCCGCAAGTGTCATCGGACCCGAGCGGACCATCAAACTTCGGAAGGGATTAGTCAGCAGCCGCGCTTGCCTTTGGCGTGGTTGAGTTTTGCACTTTGAGGATTCGAGCAAACCGCACCCAATCAAACCTATGTCGTCCTCCAGACTCCCGCTCTGCCCTTGCGCAAGATCCGACTGGGCTCAGATTGTAACCCTGTCTGAAGAAGACCGGCATGGGTTCACCGTTTGAGGGCTACGAAGTTGAGGCTCGGCTGCGACCTGACGCGCAGGCCTGTGCGTTCGATCTGGATCGCACCCTATCGGCGGTCGTCGCCCTGGAAGCGCGGATTCCTGAGGACGCATTCACCGCCACGACGCTAGGCGCCGAGCGGATAGGCAACGGGATGGTCATCGGCCCGAACGGGTTGGTCCTGACCATCGGCTACCTGATCACCGAAGCCGTCGACACCACGCTTACTCTGAACGACGGCCGGCGGGTCGCGGCTCACGTCCTGGGCTCCGATTCCGTCACCGGCTTCGGCCTGGTCCAGGCGCTCGAACCGCTCGAGGCCTTAGGATTCCACCACCCTACCCGACGGCAAGGCGACAGCTCTGCGCCTCTCGCCCTACCAGCTTAGGGCTGGCCTGCTCAAGCACGGGGGCTGACCATGAATTACTCGCCGGCCATCAGCCTGATCCACACACCTCGATGCGGCGAGAACCGCCGAAGGAGCTTTACCGGAAGGAGTGGTCCGCGAGCGGGAACTCGGCGCTCGACTAGGGAATGCGCAGGCATCGATCCAGCGAGATTGCACCGCCACCCCTTGCGATCACGTAGAGCAGGAGCGCGGCCCAGCTCAGGTGGGTCGGCCAGGCGTCCGGATAGACAAAGACTTCGATCACCAGCGTCATGATCAGGAAGGCGCTGGCCGACAGGCGTGTAAACAGTCCAAGGACGAGCAGGATCGAGAACAGGTGCTCCGAATACGTGGCGAGATGCGCCGCGACGAACGGGGAAACCAGGGGCAGCCGGTATTCGCTTTCGAATAACGCATAGGTACTGTCTTTGATGTGTAATAGGCCGTCGACCTTGGTGCGGCCTGACATGAAGAAGACCCCCGCGACACCCAAGCGCGTTACGAGGGCGATGAGCCATTCCGGGATGGCCGCTTCAGGCCAGGCGATGAACGCCAACGCGCGAGATGGAGAGGTTTCAATTGTCATGATCCGATCCTGGTCGCGCCGCCGCGAGGTGTGTGAAGACGCCGGCCACAAGGAGGGGGCCGATCAAGTCGCGCAGTGAGGCAGTGGGATCGGCGGCCACGACACGGCCCGCTGCGGTCATGACGCTCGCGCCCACTTGGCAAGCAGACAGGAATGCGTGGCTGGCGGGGGTGATGATCGTGCCTTCTACGTCCAGCCCCGAGCGTGCAATCAGAATGCACTCCGTCCCTTCTGCGATCTCGAATTCGCCGGACGGTGCATCCTGCCGGTGCGCCAGCCACAGGCTCGCCAGGTTATGATCGAATGCGGCGACGCGGACGCTGGGGTGCAACCGGAACCCGGTGTTCTCCAGATCTTCAGCCAACAACACCGATAGGGCTTGCGGATCGAGCGCCTCAGCGTCGGCCGCGAAATAGGCATCCCACCATAGCCGGTCCAATCGGGCTAACGCCGGTAGGTAAGGCGTGTCCCGTGCGGGTTCAAACACGGAGAGCCAGTCCGGGAAATCGGCCCCGTATCGTAGCAGCGAGGGCGTCGTCGGTGGATGATCGCCGACGTAAACTGCCGCAGCCGCGCGAAACCAATCCTCGCCGACCACCGTGACCACCGTGCTGAACGTCGATGCCAGAACGTCTATCGAGCCTCTAGTGATGGTGTTCCGATAGACCGCCATCCCGGGCTTGTCGGGGTGTCGGGGGGAGACCCAAGGCTCGATTGCCGCCACGTCGCCGGCAAGCGCGTCGCTGAACGCGTCCTGAAAACCGCTGAACCTATCCATGTGCTAACGCCGGCTGATCGAAGGCCGTCAGAACGCCTTCAGCGATGTCGCGCTCTCTGATGAGGTCACTGAAGGCCGGGATATTGTCGTCGCGCTCGATTAGAGTTGGCTTTGGGCCGACCCGCCGGACCAGGCGTCGATAGAGCACCCAGACAGCTTCGGCGACGGGTTCGCCGTGGGTGTCGATCAGCAGCCTCGCACCGAGTTTTTCATCCGGGGCGTGGCCAGCAAGATGGATCTCGCCGATGACTGTTGCCGGGATGGCGTCGAGATAGGTTTCAGCGCTGAAACCAAGGTTGTTGGCGCTGACGTGCACGTTGTTGACGTCGATCAGCAGGCCGCATCCGCTCCGGCGCGAAAGGTCTCCCAGCAACTCGGGTTCGCTCATTTCATGGCCGTCTAACGCCAGGTAGAGCGACGGGTTTTCGATCAGGATACGCCGGCCGAGTACATCCTGGGCGCGGCTGACGTTGGCGACGATGCGGTCGAGGGCATGGCGTGACCGTGGAAAGGGCAACAGGTCGGGGCGATACACGCCCCCCCTCTGAGACCATGCCAGGTGTTCGGACACGACGAACGGCTCGAAGCGATCCGCAAGCTGCTTCAGGGCGGCGAGGTGCTCGGGGGCGGGGTCCTCGTCGGCGGCGAGGGAAAGGCCCACGCCATGCAGCGACAGGGGATGTCGTTCGCGGATCGCTTCAAGCCAGGCCAGCCTTGGCCCGCCATCGCACATGTAGTTTTCGGGATGGATTTCAAACCACAGACCAACCGCCGAAGCGGCCAGGGCCTCGGAATAATGTTGCAGCTTCAGGCTGACCCCGGCGGTCGGTCTGTCGGTCATCTGTCCGGCTCCCGATTAGGTCTTGGGCGTGAGCGAGCCCATGCCCTTGGGCGTCTTGATCGTGGCGCAGGTGCCTTCCTTCACAAGCGACCAGGCATCGCCCTGATAGTTGACCTTCGACGTTCCGGCGCAGGTCGTTCCTGGGCCGGCCTTGCAGTCGTTCTCGTGCGCCTTGGCGACGCCGTAGCATTTCTCATGGCCGGCCATCTGTTCCATGGTCACGGGCTTTTTCATCATCGCCATCTTGTCGTCCGCCGCAGCGGCGGGCGCGGCGAAGGAGGCGGCAAGCACGAGGGCTCCCAGCAGGGCCGAGGCGGTGACGATCTTGGTGTCCGACATGTAGAAGTCTCCTGAAGCTGTATGCCTCGGAGCCAGCGCGCCGAAGCTTCGACGGAACGGCTCCGTCATCAGGAATTCGGTGGCGCACATTGACGGGTTACACCTTGGGCTTCATCGCTCGCGCCCATCGTCAGAAGCTATCGCGGCAGCGCGGTTTGATCGAGCGGCTCGCCCCGCAGTGGTGTAACCCGCAACATCGACTGGCCGAATTCCTAAGAGAGGAGTCTAGGTGAACGCCACGGAAGACCGATTGCGCTCCCTCATGATGCAGGGGCTCAATGGCGACGCCGAGGCGCACACCCGACTCCTGCGAGAATTGGCCGGCCTCCTGCGCGCGTTCTATTCCCGGCGTTTCGGCGGCGACCGATCGGATGCCGAAGACTTGGTTCAGGAGACGCTGATCGCCGTGCATACTCGACGTGAAAGCTATGATCCCTCAAAGCCGTTTACGTCCTGGGCGTTCGCCATGGCGCGCTTCAAGATGATTGACGAATTTCGTCGCCGAGGTCTGCGGCCGACCCTGCCAATCGAAGATGCGGCCGACCTCTTCGCCGACGACGACCACGAGCCGGCCTCTGCCGCGATGGACCTTGGCCGATTGATGACCGAGCTACCACCCCAACAGCGCCGCGCCATTTTGCAGGTGAAGGTCGAAGGCCTCTCCATTGAGGAAGCCGCCCGCCAGAGTGGTCTTTCGCCCTACAACGTCAAGATCAGCATCCATCGAGGCCTGAAGAAGCTGATGGCCCGAGTGCAGAGGGGTGAACCCGATGCAAACTGACGCCAACCGATTCGCCCGCGTATCCGCTTCCCGCTCTTCCTTCAACCGCTTCACGTCCGCACGTAGCACGATGAGTATTTCGGTGGTTTGTGCCATCATTTCCGACAACTGTGCAAGCACGAGGTACGCTTCCTCATTCATATCTTCCCCCCCAATAGCGCGGCGGTCACTTCCGCCGCGACCTCGCCCACCGACGCGGGCAACACCATGCATTGCCCGCGTGGGATGCGGTCGTACCCCGCCCGCGTCTTCGCGTCGCTCCAGTCAAATATGTGTATTTTCGCCGCTATTTCCCCCTCACCAAACGGGGGAAACGTGCTGGAGATGGCGTTTGCGTAACCAGTTGCTTCCGCCGTCGCTTCACCTTCGGTGAAATGCTTCACGCGGTTGAGGTAAAACGGTTGCAGGGCGCAACCGCGATACGTCATTACGAGTATCCACATATAATTTGCCGTTCGCCGCTTCGTCATTGGGAAACCTTGAACACGTCAACTCTCCCACCACCAATGGTGAGAGGGATACGCACGGTCCCTACCGCGTTGCCCCCCGCATCGCCATACACCACGGTAACGGTTGTGGCACTGGACGCGAACTCGTCGTCACGGGTGGCGATGAAACGCACAAGGGCGATTTGCAATTTCGTCATTTCC
>JAYUBY010000169.1:0-10054 GCA_043740635.1 Alphaproteobacteria bacterium | reverse complement strand
CCGGGCCTGGCTGTGTGGGATCGGCTACAACAAGCACCTGACCGCCGTTCGCTCCGCTGGCCGCGAACGGGCGCGAGGGGCGATCTACGAGGCTGAACGCGATGCAACGGTGGACGCGGCGGCCGAGGACAAGTTGGCATTGGAGAGGGCGATGGCCGATCTACCGGCGGAACAGCGAGCCTGTATCTCGCTCTGTCTGGCGGCCGAATTCAGCCATGCCGAGGCTGCAGAGGCGCTAGACCTGCCTTTGGGTACTGTGAAGAGTCATGTGACGCGAGGCCGTGCACGGCTTCTGCAAGCTTTGGGAGTGAGCGATGACGCAAGCTGACGATCGCCTGAAGGGATTGTTCGCGGTTGACGAGCCCCCGGCGCGGGATCCTGCGTTCTCCACCGCTGTGATCGAACTGGTCATGCGCCAACGGCTGCGCGAGGATGTAGCCCTGCTGACAGCCGTCAGCATCGTCTTTGCCGGCGTGCTTTGGTTGGTCTGGCCGATCTTGCAGCCCGCCCTCGTGTCGGTTTCGCAAGGCCTTGCGCCAGCTGTGGGTGCGATCGGACTCGCGTTTTGCGCCGCCATGATCCTCGGCGGCAGGCCCGCCTCGATGTTCGGTCTGGCCACATGACCAAGATTTCACGCTACAAATTGCATCTGACCGACTCCGCCTGAGCCTCTTTCCATCAGAAACGGGCTGAAGTCGGTCCGCTGCTATCGAAATTGGGAGAGACGAGATGGAAGCTGTCTTTATCGTCGGGATCATCTTCGGATCGATCGCCGCCGTTTGTATCGTGCCGTTCTGGCTTCGGACGCAGGAACGGATCCGGGTGCAGGAAACCCTGCGCGCCGCCATCGAAAGCGGCCAGCCCATGCCGACTGAGATGATGGAAACCGCGGCGCGCAACATTAACGTTCGACCCCAGCCGTCGCCGAGCCGCGATCTGCGCACCGGCATTATCTGGCTGGGCGTCGGCCTGGGCTTCGTCGCAATGGGCGTAGCGCTCGGCTACGAAGAGCCGGAATCAACCATCCCGATGGTCGCCATGGCCGCCTTCCCGGTGTTCATCGGCTTGGCCTTCATCGTGCTGAGTTTCGTTAACCGGCCCAAGGACTAGGCGCTGGCTCAGCCGGGGGAACAAGCCCATGCCGGGCGCGAGACATTCGAGGTTCGCCAGCCTGCACGATGTGGAGCTCTGCTCCTATTCGGCGACGGGGGAACGTCGCGCCTTCGGGGAATTGGTGCGACGTCACGGGTCGGCTGTACGTGGCGTGCTCCGCAGGATGGGCGCACAGTCGGCCGAAGCTGACGATGTGGCCCAGGACGCTTTCCTCACCGCTTTTGAGCGCATCGCCGAGTTCCGCGGCGAGGGCACTTTCGCCGGTTGGGTGAAGAAAATCGCCGCGCGCCGCTATCTGCGCCGCTTGCACCGCGACCGCAAAGTGGGGGCGCTGACGGCCGAGGCGATCGAAGACGAGCCTGAGGCTCGGCCGACCGATGCCGATACGGCTATCGATCTTGAGGAGGCGTTGAAGGTGTTGGGGAAGGTCGAGCGGCTCTGCGTTACCATGTGTTTTGGGGCAGGGCTTTCTCACAGTGAAGCGGCAGAAACCTTGAACCTGCCACTTGGAACGGTCAAATCCCATGTCAAACGTGGTCTGGAAAAACTCAGAACGCGAATGGCGCCGGACGACGGCGTCGTTTTTGAAGGGAGGCGTGGCAATGGTTGAACTCGACTTCGAGCGTAGGCTCGAACGCCTCTTCGCGGAATCGCCGGAACTTTCGGACGCCGGATCGTTTGCTGAGCGCGTGGAGCGCCGGCTGGACGCGGGGTGGACGGCGCGGCGCTGGCTGATTGGCGCGGCGGGCGTGATCGGCGGAGTGATCGGCGCCAGTCAGCTGATGGTGTCCAACGTCCTTCAACGGGTGGAAACCGCGGGTGACTCCGCGCGGCTTCTTTCTTCCAGCTTCTCCAGCCTCAGTCATATCTCCTCCGGGGCTGACTGGATCGCGACGGTTACGAGCGGCGGCGGCGCGGTTTGGATCGCCGCGGGCCTGGCAGTGGTGATGATGGGCTACGTTCTGACCCGGGTGATCGGCGAAATCTGACCAAATTTCATCGTGCTGCGGCCATTTTCCTCCTGAGACTTTCCCCGGGGACGATCGGTTGCGGCGCGCGGCGGCGCGCTATAGGTTCCCGGCCTCTGAAATGCGGTGCCAATTTCTGTCCGGAGTCCCCGATTGACCGATCTGTTTGAAGAGGTCGAGGAGCAGCTGCGCTCCGACCGCTACCAGGCGCTTGTGCGCAAGGCTGCTCCGTGGGTGCTGACGATCGCAGCGGTTGCACTGATCGGCGCGTTGGGGTTCTGGGGATGGCAGCAATACCGTCTGCAAACCACCGACAAGGCCTCAATGCAGTACGCCGCAGCCCTGGCCGCTGAAGCGCAGGGCGACAAGACCAACGCCGTGAAGCTCTTCACCGAGGTCAGCACCTCGCCGGCCGAGGCCTATAAGTCGCTGGCGTTAATGCAACTCGGCGGCGCCAAAATGGCCGGGGGTAAGCCCGACGACGTCAAGGCTGCGGTCACATTCTTTGACCAAGCCGCCGCGGCGGCGCCAAATGATGTGCTTGGCGACGCCGCGCGCCTCAAATCCG
Organism: Alphaproteobacteria bacterium; assembly: GCA_043740635.1. Classification (GTDB taxonomy): domain Bacteria; phylum Pseudomonadota; class Alphaproteobacteria; order Caulobacterales; family Caulobacteraceae; genus Phenylobacterium. Next base: position 7,405 of record JAYUBY010000169.1, on the reverse strand, counting down.
CCTTCGCGATCCTCGACACCGCACCTTTCGCGGAAGTGGAGGGGCGTTTGTCGCCGCTTATGAAAGACGGCCATCCCTATCGGGTGCAGGCGCGTGAGGCCTTGGCCTTTGCCAAGCTCATGAAGGGCGACACCGTCGGGGCCCGCTCCGACTTCGTGGTGATCACGGGATCTCTGGAAGCGCCGGAAGGCGCGCGCCAGAGGGCTCGGGCCGCCATGGACTTGATCGACACCGGCTCGGCTAAGGCCGTGCCCGCTGCCGTGAAGGCTGCGCTGAGCCTTCCTTCGCCGATGCTAGTGGGCCCTGGCGGCGTGCCTATGGGTCTGGCTCCGCCGGCGCAAGACCAGGCGCCTGGCCCGCAATGACGCCCAGCGCCAAGAGCCTCGCCGCCGTCCTGATGATCGCCGCGCTTGGCGCGAGCGGCTGTTCGACGATTAGCAAGATCAACCCATTCCACGGCAAGGAAACCAAGGAAGTCGCCACCGAGGGCGACCGCATTTCGATCATCTCGGCCGATCAGAAGCTGGAGCCTGCGGACGCGCTGAAGGGCGTGGATTTTGCGCTGCCGGCTCCTGAGGTTGTAGCCGAGTGGCCGCTTCCCGGCGGGACGCCGGAACAGGCGATGGGCAACGTCAACGCCTCACTGAGCCTCACCATCGCCTGGCGCAAGGGCATCGGTATGGCTTCGAAGGCCGGTGAACTGATCATCGCTCCGCCGATCGTCGCGGCGGGCAAGGTCTACACCCTTGATGCGCAGGCCTCAGTCTCGGCTCACAACGCCCAGACGGGCGCTGAGCTGTGGCGCGTGAACATGCGGCCGACCGACAACAAGCGTGACCGCGAAGGATTTGGCGGAGGCTTGGCCTACGCCGGTGGCAAACTCTACATGACCTCCGGCTTCCGCCTCGTCGCACAGATCGACGCGACCACCGGTCGAGTGGGCTGGCGGGACCGCACGGAGCAACCGATCCACGGCGCACCGACCGTGGCCGGCGGCCGCGTTCTCGCCGTGGCCTTGGACAACACGCTTCTGACTTACGATGCGGCCACCGGGGCGCCGGGATGGACCTATCAGGCGCTTTCGGAATCGGCACGAATTCTCGCAGCGGCCAGCCCGGCGGTTTCAGGCGACACGGTCGTGGCCGCCTTCGGTTCGGGCGAGCTCGTGGCGCTGCGCACGGCAAACGGCAACGATCTTTGGAATGTGGCTCTATCGCGGGCCAGTCGCACAAGCGCTTTGTCCGAGATCCGGGACATCGCCGGGCGTCCAGTGATCTATCAGGGCGACGTTTTCGCGGTGAGCCATTCCGGTGTTTTCGCCGCCACCGACCTTCGCACGGGACAGGCGCGTTGGAGCCTACCCGTCGTCGGCATCACTTCGCCGCTACCCGCAGGCGACGTGGTCTATGTGGTAGCCACCGACGGCAAGCTGATCTGTGCTTCGCGTGAAAGCGGCCAAATCTACTGGATCCACGACCTCAACGATGGCTTCGTGCCCAAGAAGCAGGGCGGTCTCTGGGGCATTGGCTCGCATACGATGCCCAAGCCGCTTTGGACCAATCCAATCCTGGTCAACACCCAACTGATCGTGGCGTCGTCGTCGGGCCAATTGGCGGCGATCAACGCCAAGACAGGCGCGGTTGAGCGTAAGGTCGAATTGGGCGCTCCGGCGCTGATCGGGCCAGTAGCGGCGGGCAATATGATCTATCTGGTCACCGACAACGGCCAGCTGATCGCACTGCGCTGATCTTTAGGCCTATGCTGGCCCCATGACGCTGAAACTCGCGATCGTCGGGCGCCCTAACGTTGGCAAGTCCACACTGTTCAACCGCCTGGCTGGACGGAAATTGGCGATCGTCGACGATCAGCCGGGTGTGACCCGTGACCGGCGCTTCGGAACCGGCCGCATTGGCGATCTGGATCTCGAACTGATCGACACCGCCGGCTTCGAAGACGTGACCGACGACAGTCTGGAGGCGCGGATGCGTATCCAGACCGAGCTCGCCATCGACGAGGCTGACGTGGCGCTATTCGTCATCGACAGTCGTGACGGTGTGACCCCGATGGACGAAGTATTCGCCGAGATACTGCGTCGGCGCGACATGCCAGTCGTCCTGGCCGCCAATAAGGCCGAGGGCAGGGCCGGCGACCAGGGCGTGCTTGAGGCCTTCGGCCTGGGCCTCGGCGAGCCGGTGCCGATCTCGGCTGAGCACGGCGAGGGCATGGCCGATCTCTATGCGGCTCTGATCGCGATTGCGCCTGACCAGAGCGACCATGAAGTGGACGACGGCGACAAGTCAGTGAAGATCGCAATCGTCGGACGGCCCAACGCGGGCAAGTCGACGCTGGTCAACAAGCTGATCGGCGAGGACCGCATGCTGACGGGTCCCGAAGCCGGCATCACTCGCGACGCCATCCCCGTAGACTGGACCTGGGGCGACCGATCTGTCCGCCTGGTCGACACTGCAGGCCTCAGGCGCAAGGCCAAGGTGCAGGAAAAGCTGGAGAAGCTCTCCACCCACGATTCCATCCGCGCCATCACCTTCGCCGAGATCGTGATCCTGGTGATGGACGCAACCCATCCCTTTGAGATCCAGGACCTGCAGATCGCCGACCTTGTCGAGCGGGAAGGCCGCGGCCTGGTTTTTGTTCTGGCTAAGTGGGACCTCGTGGAAGACCCCCAGGCCAGGCTTGCGGAGATTATCGACGAGGCGCAGCGACAATTGCCGCAGGTGCGGGGCGCGCCGATCATTGCGCTCTCGGCTGAGACCGGCCGTGGCCTCGAAAAGCTGATGCCGGCAGTGTTCAAAACCCACGCGGACTGGTCTACGAAGGTGAAGACCCGCGACCTCAACGACTGGCTGCGGATGGCCACCGAGCGCCACCCGCCGCCGGCGATCGCCGGACGGCGGATCAAGCCGAAATACATGGCCCAGACCAAGTCACGGCCACCGACGTTCGTTTTATTCGCGAGCCGCGCGGAACAGTTGCCGGAAAGCTATCGCCGCTACCTGATCAATTCGATCCGCGAGAGTTTCGATCTGCCGGGCGTACCGATCCGCGTGACGGTGAAGTCGAACAAAAATCCCTACGCCGAGGGCGAAGAGAAGGCGGGCCAAGGTTCATCCAGCGCGCCGTTTGGCTTGCCCACGACCGGACTTAAGGCCAAGACGCGGATCGCGGCGGCCACGAAAGCCAAGGCAGGCGCTGCCGGCAAACCCAAGCCGTTCGGTAAGGCCAAGCCGCAGGGGCCGAAGGCCAAGGCGGGCTCGCCGCGCGGTCGTGCGCAGAAATTGGCCCGACCAGGGGTCAAGCCGAAGCGAGCTTCCCGGCCGCCTTCCAGCGGTCGAAGACCACGTTAGAGTGCGGCAGGCCGAGGTTGGCCTGCGCCAACTCCACAATCAGCGGCCCGATCTCGGCGGGGTCAGTCACCGTCTCGGGATCTTCACCCGGCATCGCTTCGGCGCGCATCTTTGTGCGCATGGTGTTGGGGTCGAGCAGGACCGCGCGGATTTTGGTTTGCTCCAGCTCGTCGGCCCAGGTGCGCACGAGATGCTCCATCCCGGCCTTGGTAACGCCATAGGGACCCCAGAAGGCCTTCGGGCGAGCTGCGCGGCCGCTTGTCAGGAACATAGCGCGCCCGGCTTCTGAGGCGCGCAGCAGCGGCTCTGTTGTGCGGATTAGCCGATAGGCAGCTGTGAGGTTGATCGCCATGACACGATCCCAATGCTTGGGCTCAATATGGCTGACCGGGGTCATCGGCCCGAGGATCGCTGCGGCATGGACGAGAATGTCGAGGCGGCCGAACCGCTGATGCAGCGCCAGGCCCAGAGCGTCCAGCGCATCGCCATCGGCGACATCGAGCGGCACGAGGGTCGCCGATTCGCCGGTAGCGACGCGGATCTCGTCATCGAGCTCAGTAAGGCCGCCCTCGGTGCGAGCGACGGCGATGACGTGGGCGCCGGCCTTGGCGAGCGCCAACGCAGAGGCGCGGCCGATACCGCGGCTGGCGCCGGTGACGAGGGCGATTTTCTCGGAGAGGGGATTTGCAGACAACATGGGGCCGCTTCCTAGCTGCTCAACGCGTCCACGTCTGCCCGATTTGCGTAGCGCTGCGCGATGATGGCGCAGGCCATCAGTTGGATCTGGTGGAAGAGCATCAACGGCAGAAGGGCCAAGCCAGCCGTGGCTGCCGGAAACAGCACGCCAGCCATCGGCACGCCGCTCGCCAGGCTCTTCTTTGAGCCGCAGAAGACAATCGCGATCTCATCGGGCTGGGCAAAGCCGAGGGCTCGTGCTGCGAGAAAGGTGGCAGCCAGTACGGTAGCCAGGAGCGCGCTGCAGAGGATCAGGAGGCGGGCGAGGTCGAGGGCCCCGAATTGCGACCAAACACCCCCCACAACGGCGCTTGAGAAGGCTGTGTAGACCACCAGCAGGATCGAGCCCCGGTCGATAAGCTGGACGGACCGAGCATGTGCTGCCACCCAGCTGCCGATCCAGCGGCGCAGAAGCTGGCCCGCAGTGAATGGGAACAAGAGCTGTAAGACGATCGCCCAGGCTGACCCCGCTGATATCGCGCCCTTCGCATGCAGAAGTAGACCCGCCAGGATCGGTGTGATCACGATGCCAAGCAGATTGGACGCTGATGCGGCGGCGACGGCAGCTGCAATGTTGCCCCGGGCGATGACTGTGAACCCGATCGAGGACTGAATGGTCGAGGGCAGACACCCCAGAAACACGATGCCTCCCGCAAGCGCCGGCGGGGTTATCCAAGCGGGGAGCGCAGTGATGCCCAGGCAGAGCAGCGGAAAAAGTCCGAAGGTCGCTGCCAGCACGACGAGGTGCAGCCGCCAATGGGTCAGACCGCCGATCACCGCCTCGCGGCTCAGGCGGGCGCCATGGAGGAAGAACACCAGGCCGATCGCGACTTTAGTCACCCACCCAAATCCCGCAGCCGCCACGCCTCGGGCCGGAAGGAACGAAGCGATTGCGACCACCGAAATGATCAGCAGGAGGTACCGATCGACCTTCAGGCGGCTGAGGATGCCGCCTGCCTTGGTTGGGTTCACGCGTCGACCAGGAAGGAGAGTTGACGCTCAGAAAGCTCGTTACGGCCCTCGGCGATCTCGCGGTCCAAAAGCCGGGTCGGATAGTCGCCTGTGAAGTAATGGTCGGTAAACTGTGGGCAGACTGGATCGCGCACGCCGCCGTCCATCGCCCAATAGAGGCCTTCCACGGAGAGGTAGCCCATCGAGTCGACGTCGAGAATCTTGGCGATCTCCTCGACGGAATGGTTGGCGGCCAGAAGCTTGTCTCGGTCAGGCATGTCGATGCCGTAGTAGTCCGGCCATTGAATTGGCGGCGAAGCGGAGCGCAGGTGAACCTCTGCTGCGCCGGCTTCACGCACCATCTTCACGACGCGCACAGAATTTGTGCCGCGCACGATGGAATCGTCAATCAGCATGACCCGCTTGCCGGCCAGGACGGAGCGGTTGGGCGAAAGCTTCATACGCACGCTGCTCTCGCGCGTCGCCTGGGTCGGTTGAATGAAACTTCGTCCGACGTAGTGGTTGCGGATGATGCCCATCTCGAACGGCAGGCCCGCTTCCTGAGCGAAACCGAGCGCGGCGGGTACGCCGGAGTCCGGTACCGGTACGACCACGTCGGCCGGGACCATGCTCTCCTGAGCAAGGCGTCGGCCCATGCGCTTTCTGACATCGTAGACGGAGCGTCCGTTTACAACGGAGTCCGGTCGAGCGAAGTAGACGTATTCAAAGATGCAGGGTCGGGCCTGCTTGGCCGGGAAGGGCTTTATGCTGGTCACGCCGTCCGCGTCGATCACCACCATTTCGCCATGCTCAACGTCGCGGACAAACTTCGCTCCGATGATGTCGAGGGCGCAGGTCTCGGAGGCTAGGATCGGCTTGCCATTCAGGTCGCCCAGGACGAGCGGTCGGATGCCAAGGGGATCACGAACGCCGATCAGCTTTTTGTTGGTCAGGGCGACAAGCGCATAGCCGCCTTCGATCTGAGACAGGGCGTCGATGAAGCGGTCAACGAAGCGGGCCTTCCGCGATCGCGCGATCAGGTGGAGGATCACCTCGGAGTCCGAGGTCGATTGAAAGATCACGCCATTGGCGACGAGCTGCTCACGCAGGGTGAGGAAATTGGTCAGGTTGCCGTTGTGGGCTAGCGCAACGCCACCGGCCTCCATGTCTGCGAACATCGGTTGAACGTTGCGGATGACCGAGCCCCCGGCCGTGGAATAGCGAGTGTGGCCGATGGAGAAGCGGCCGGGCAGGCGCTCAGTCAGGTCTGCGCCGCCGAAGGCGTCGCCCACATGCCCCATATGCCGTTCCGTGTGGAACCGCTGGCCATCGAAACAGGCGATGCCGCAAGCTTCTTGTCCACGGTGCTGGAGGGCGTGAAGGCCGAGTGCGGTCAATCCCGCCGCTTCAGGGGTGTCGAACACCCCGAACACACCGCACTCTAGGCGAGGGGAGTCGTCGAGCGGGTCCCGGTACGGAGTCGACCATCGCTCGTCAACGGTCATCGGGACTTCTCCACCAGGTCTTCGATTTCGCCACGTTGGCGCGCGTCGTAGCCTTCTGACTTCAATCTGTCATCTATGGCATCGTGTTGGGTCTTATGTAGGGCGCGGTCGAAGGCCGGTTTGAGCCGCCCGGCGATGTCCAACCCCTTGGGGGCGAACGCCGTCAGCAGCCGGCCCATGTTCTGGGCAAGCGGCCACGTTGTTGACCCCACGATCCAGTGCGGCCGCAAATCCTCTGGCGTTGCAGCGTTGAACATCAGGTTGAGGGCGCCCAGCACGATCAAGCCGCGGCCAAGGCCGATAGCTAGACCGACGCTGCGATCCAACGCGCCCAGAAAGTCGGAGTCCTGAATCTGCCGCGCGATAATTCCGCCGACCAGTCGCACCAGCAGGTAGGCCAACAGGAACATGCCGATCAGGGCCGCGGCGGTCCCGAGCCAGTCAGGATGGATCAGCCTGCGCGCGAAGGGCGCGGACTCTGACAGAGTGAAGATGGTGAATGCCGCCCCAATGAAGAGGGCTATCAGGGCGATAATCTCGCGCACCGCGCCGCGGGCAAAGCCCACCGCCGCGGAGATCGCCAGCAGAACCAGCACGATCAGGTCGAACTGAGTCAGGCCTAATCCCATCTGGCCTCTCCGATCCGCCGCACCGCGTCGGTTAGCCGACTTTCACCGATCGCCTGAATGCCGCCGCCATCCATGCCCGCGGGGCCAAGCGCACGGCGAAAACCTAGTTTGGCGGCTTCTTTCAGGCGCGAGTCCATACGGCTCACCGAGCGGACCTCGCCAGACAGGCTGATCTCGCCGAACACTGCACAGTCCTGCGGCAGGGCTTGGTCGAGGGCGGACG
>JAYUBY010000168.1:0-11002 GCA_043740635.1 Alphaproteobacteria bacterium | reverse complement strand
ACAGCGCAGCGCCGCGTCGTGGTGGCTACCTGGGGCCCAGCGCCCGCGGGCCGGTGATCCAAGACTACAACCGCAACCGCCTGCGCCCGCCGCCGCGCGGGTATGAATGGGTGCAGACGCCCCGCGGAATGGCGCTGGTCTCGCAGTCGACCGGTCAGGTCTTCGACGTGGTGCCCTACTAGGCGGGCCTAGCCGCCAAGCTTTACTTTGAGCATTTGGTTGATGACGCCGGGGTTGGCCTTGCCGCTGGTGGCCTTCATGATCTGACCGACGAACCAGCCAATTGCCTGCGGCTTCTCTTTGACCTGGGCGGCTTGGCTGGGGTTGTCGGCGATAAGCTGGTCGATGATCGCCTCGAGCGCACCCGTGTCAGAGACTTGGCGCAAACCCTGTTTTTCAACGATCTCAGTGGCCGAGCCCTCGCCAGCCCACATGCGCTCGAAGACATCCTTGGCGATCTTTGAGGAGATTACGTCCTCCTCTATCAGCCGCACGAGTTCCGCGATCCCCTCAGGCTTGATCGGGCTGTCTGCGATGTCGAACCCGCCCGCTGTCAGGCGCGCGGCCAAATCATTTGTCACCCAGTTGGCGGTGAGCTTGGCGTCTCGGCCCTTCGCCGCCGCCTCGTAGAAATCCGCCCTCGCTTGCTCGGTGATCAGAACCTGGGCGTCGTAGGCCGTTAGCCCGTATTGCGATTGCAAGCGGGCTTTCTTTGCGTCCGGCAATTCCGGCAGCGTCGCTTCGATCGCCTTCACCCACGCGGGATCGAGGTCCAGCGGCAAGAGGTCCGGATCGGGGAAGTACCGATAGTCGTGCGCCTCTTCCTTCGAGCGCATGGAGCGGGTCTCGTTCTTGGTCGGATCGAAGAGGCGCGTTTCCTGGTCAATCTTGCCGCCGTCCTCGAGGATCTCAATCTGCCGGCGGGCCTCGTATTCGATGGCGGCCTGAATATAGCGATAGGAATTGACGTTCTTGATCTCGCAACGGGTGCCAAGCTCAGCCCCCACTTTGCGAACCGAGACGTTGACGTCGGCTCGCAAGTTGCCCTTTTCCATATCGCCGTCGCAGGTGCCGAGATAGACTAGGATTGTCCGCAGCTTCTTGACGTACGCTGCCGCTTCTTCTGAACTTCTCATGTCCGGCATGGAGACTATCTCCATGAGCGCAGTTCCGGCGCGGTTCAGATCGACATAGGTCGCGTTAGGGTCCTGATCGTGTAGCAACTTTGCAGCGTCCTGCTCCAAGTGGAGCCGCTCAATGCGCACTGTGAACGTCGAGCCATCGTCGTGCTCGACGATCACTTCACCCTCACCGACGATCGGGTGCTTGTACTGGCTGATCTGATAGCCCTGCGGCAGATCGGGATAGAAGTAATTCTTCCGATCGAAGTGGCTCTTCAGGTTGATCTGAGCCTTGAGGCCAAGCCCGGTCTTTACCGCCTGCTCGACGCAATGGCGATTGATCACCGGCAGCATGCCGGGCATGGCGGCGTCCACCAGGCTCACCTGCTCATTGGGACCCGCGCCAAAGCCTACGGCCGCGCCGCTGAACAGCTTGGCGTTGGAGGCGACCTGGGCATGGACCTCCAACCCCAGAACGATTTCCCACGGACCTGTGCGTCCCTCGATCAAATTGTTCTTCTCAGTCATACGGTCTCACTAGAACATTTTCCGCATGAGTGGAGCCGGGAGCGGTCCAGGAAATAGGGGAAATGGGCGCGCCCGTGCGCTGGCGCCACATGAGCGCCCAAAAACGAAACAAAAATCGTGACGCAAGCGTCACCTTGCGCGCAGTCGCAAACCGCGCTCAAAAGGCATCGCTTCGTTCAGTAAGGCGAGCCACAGCGTCGCGGTGTCTGGTTTGTAACTTGCGTCGCACCCCGCTGTTGCGCTCATGCTAGGCGGTCCACACCACTCGGGGAAGGAACCCACTCCATGAAGATCAAGTTTGTCGCGGGCCTCGCCGCTCTGGCGACCCTCGCCGCCGTTCCGGCGTTCGCGCAGGCGCCTGCATCCGACGGCACCATGTCCGTCGAAAAGACCACCATCGGCGCGCTGATGGCGAACGACAAGTCCAAGGCCGTCCTCCAAAAAGACGTCCCCGGCATCGAACAGTACCTCGACCAGATCAAGGATATGACGCTGGCCCAGGTCGCTCCGATGAGCCAGGGCGCCATCGACGACGCCAAGCTGAAGCAAATCCAGGCTGACCTCGACAAAGCCAGCAAGTAAGCCGCTTCAAGGGCGTTGAAACTAGGACCCCTCGCCTCGCGGCGAGGGGGTCTCTCCGATGAACGCTAGTGTGTCTCGGCTGCCGGCGCTGGTTCAGCCAGCAGCGGTGTGACCAAGGTTTCAAAGCTTTCCAAATCGAAAGCGCCAGCTGCGGCGAACCGCACAACACCTGACCGATCGATCACGAAACTGGTCGGCACCGCACCTTTGATCCGGTAGGTGCGACCTGTGATGCTCGTAGCCAATGAATAGTGCAAGATACCCTGCAGCGGCTTGAGTTTTTCGCTTGAGTACTGAAGCTCCGTGGTGACCGCGTAGATCTTGAGGTCGCTTCCGGGATGGGTCCGGTAGTAATTTTCGAACGCTGCCATCTCAGCCTTGCACGGCGTGCACCAGGTCGCCCAGCGGTTCACAACGATCACTTTGCCCTTCAGATCCGAGAATCGGACGGCCTGTTTGTCCAGGGTCGTGATGGTGAAATCCTCAGCCGGCTTTCCGACTTCAGACGCAGCAACCGAGGTCGCCACCGCGGCGAGTCCAAGCGCCAGCGCGCAGAATTTCCCAAACTGCATGACACCCCCAAAGCGCGTCATGGCTGCATTCGCATTCCATACGCCCATGAGTAGCTTGCCATGTCAGGCGGAGGTCACCACCACTTTTGCGGCTTGGACCGGAAATTTGCAGCCTTTTCCAACGCGCCGCCCAGCGAGAACAAGGTTCCCTCGTCCAGCGCCCGGCCAATCAACTGAAGGCCGAGCGGAAGGCCGTTGGCGTCGAGACCGGCCGGGACGCTCATGCCCGGAAGCCCCGCCAGGTTCACAGTCACCGTGAAAATGTCGTTCAGGTACATGGCAACCGGATCGTCCGACTTGTCGCCGAGACTAAAGGCTGCCGACGGAGCAGTGGGTGTCAGCAGCGCGTCGACCTTCTCGAAGGCTTGATCGAAATCGTCGGCAATGCGGCGGCGGACCTTCAGCGCCTTCAGATAGTAGGCGTCGTAGTAGCCTGCCGAAAGCACATAGGTGCCAATCATGATCCTGCGGCGCACCTCCGCGCCGAAGCCTGCCGCGCGGGACTTCTCATAGGTGTCGGTGAGATTTGAGCCCTCCACTCGCAAGCCGTAACGCATGCCGTCATAGCGAGCCAGGTTCGAGGACGCCTCCGCGGGGGCCACGATATAGTAGGCCGGCAGAGCATATTTGGTGTGCGGGAGCGAGACCTCGACGATCTCGCAGCCGGCTTCCTTCAGCCAGGCGATCCCCTGCGCCCAGAGCGCATCGATCTCTGGCGGCATGTTGTCGACCCGATATTCTTTGGGCACGCCGACGCGCAAACCCTTCACCGACTTGCCGACGAAAGAGGCGAAATCGGGGGTCTCGACGGCCAGGCTAGTGGAGTCCTTCGGGTCGTGACCGGCCATGGAGGTGAGCAGGATCGCTGCGTCTTCGACGGTGCGAGCCATCGGCCCGGCTTGATCCAGTGAGGAGGCGAAGGCGACGATTCCCCAGCGCGAGCAGCGACCGTACGTCGGCTTAATCCCGACCGTACCGGTGAAGGAAGCAGGCTGACGGATCGAGCCGCCCGTATCAGTCGCCGTCGCGCCCAGGCACAGCTCGGCCGCCACCGCCGCGGCCGAGCCGCCCGACGAGCCGCCAGGGGTCAGCTTGGCGTTTCCGCCATTGGATCGCCAAGGATTGACCACCGGCCCCCACGCCGACGTCTCGTTGGACGAGCCCATGGCGAATTCGTCGAGGTTCAGCTTTCCCAGCATCACCGCACCGTCGCGCCACAGGTTGGCCGTGACGGTGCTTTCGTAGGTGGGGACGAATTCGCCGATGATTTTCGAGCCGGCGGTCGAGCGAACGCCTTTGGTGCAGAAGAGATCCTTAATACCGAGCGGGGCGCCGTCCAGCGGACCGGCAGTCCCGGCCGCGCGGCGCGCATCGGAGGCCTTAGCCATGTTGATCGCCTGATCCGGCGTTTCCAGGACGTAGGCGTTGAGCGAGCGTGCTGCCTCGATGGCTTCCACGTGCGCCTCGGTGATCTCGACGGAGGAAAAAGACTTGTCGGCCAGGCCGTCCAGCGCGGCCTTGAGCGTCAGAGTGGTCAGGTCGGACATGCTATTCGACCACTTTCGGCACGACGAAGAAATTGCCCGAGCGCTTTGGCGAGTTGGTCAGCACGACCTCCGGATCACCACCTTCTGTGACCACGTCGTCGCGCATCGGCGCAAGCATGTGGACCGCCGAGGTCATAGGCTCGACCCCGTCGGTGTCGACCTCGCTCAGTTGTTCGATCCAGGCCATGATGCCGTTGAGCTCACGGGCGAGCCCTTCCAGGGTGTCCTCTGGCTGGGCGATCCTCGCCAGCCTGGCGACCTTGCGCACGGTCGCCGCATCGATGGTCATGCCATCCTCCTCAATTTCAAGGACGTGGGTTAGCCGTGCGGGGTGGTGAATTGCAAGCTATGGGTGGCCAATGGCTGTCGTTGACCTGCTCGAACTTCCAGCTCTGCTCGCGCCCTACGCCCCGATCGTCGGCCTCGACCTGGGGGAAAAGACCATCGGCGTCGCGGTCTCCGACGCCACACGCACTGTAGCAAGCCCGCTGGAGCTGATCCGAAAGTCGAAATTCACTGACGACGCCATTGCGCTCTTCAAACTGATGGCGAGCCGCGAAGCCGCCGGCGTCATCATCGGCCTGCCATTTAATATGGACGGTAGCGAGGGCCCGCGCTGCCAGTCGAGCCGCGCGTTCGCGCGCAACCTCCTTCGCCTGAAGGACCTGCCTATCGCCTTCTGGGACGAACGTATGAGCTCGATGGCGGTCAATCGCGTCCTGATCGATGAATATGACGCCACCCGTGCGCGGCGAGCTGATCTCGTGGACAAGATGGCCGCCGCTTGGATCCTACAAGGCGCGCTTGAGCGCCTGCGCCCATTGCCGAAATAGCAATGTTCTGACACTTGTAAAATCAGCGGCAACCATACGTTGTCGCCGCGCGACGACCGGCGGCGGTATGTCCAAAAGCGCTGAGCAGGAAGCTCCACGTCCACTGGCAATCCGGCCAAGCGCTTCAGCGCGTTGATCAGCTATAGTCACGCCGACGAGCGTTTCGCGAAGCAGTGGCATCGCAAACTTGAGGTCTATCGCCTGCCGCACCAAGCATTGGCGCGGGTTGATGCTCGATATCCCAACGAAAATTTCTGAGGACGGCGCCGGTCACGAAACCTCAGGGACGATCAAGATCGTGCTGGATGATGACACCCTATACTCCGTAGAAGGAGGCCTCGCTTTGCTCGCCGCGACTCCCATGCGCCAGACGTTTTCTGCGATGTGACATTCCAATCGGGCACAAATCCCCGCTGGGTGACCTTCACCACGTTTCCAGCCGGCAGTGACATCACCGCTTCGTACTACCTGGGCTGCTTGCGAATGACGGGAGCCACAAGAGCTTTCAGTGGCCGATCTTGATCGACCCTTGGGTCGACAACAACGGATACAACTGACACGCCGGGGTGAACGGCCACCAAGTCCCCGCCGTCCAGCCTTCGCGCAGCGTCTGGGGCTCCTAAAGGCCTGTCGGGAAGAGGTCGACCTTGCCGATCTGCACGCCCTTGGCGCGTAAGATCCCGTAGGCGGTCGACACGTGGAAGTAGAGGTTGGTCGCCGCAAAACCGGTCAGCCACTGGGCGGCCGGCAAAGTCGGCTTCATGCCGTCACCAATTTCGTGGGTTAGCGGGACGTCGTCGCGGCCGGCGAACTGCTTGGGGGTAAGGTCGGCAAGGTAGGCCTTGGCGTCGGCGATGGCGGCCTCGAAGTCGGCGAGGCTCAGGGTGTCGGCAATCGCCTCAGGAACAGGCAACCCCACAACGCGTGCCGTCCATTGGCGACTGAAGTTGCAGACGACCATGAGTTGAAAGCGCAAGGGCGCCATGTCGTCGATTAGGCGCCAATCCAGGATCACCTCCTCGGACTGGCCGGCGGCCTTCGCGTGATCGGCACCCTTCTTCACGAGATGCGAAGTGACGTCGAGAAGCCGCGAATAGAGGCCGACGAAGGTGAAGAGGCTAACGGTCATGGGAGCTCCATTTCGGGCGAATCTGGCGGCGGAGCCGAACCCTAGGGGGCGAGGCGCAGCGAACTCAAGCTTCGCAACGCGGCCCTTCCCATCGAGGCCAGTGTCACCTAAGACGCCGCTTTAATGACTACGACCCAGCCTGGTCTGAACGAGGTTCTCCAGAGGACCTTCTCATTCCCCAAACGCCATTTCCTTTCCGCGACCGACCTCAACGAGGTCGAGGTCGCCAATCTGCTCGACCTGGCGGATGGATTCGTCAGCTTAAACCGGCAAACTTCGAAGAAGCTCGACCTCTTGAAGGGTCGGACACTGATGAATCTCTTCTTCGAAAATTCGACCCGCACCCAGAGTTCCTTCGAGTTGGCCGGCAAGCGGCTCGGCGCAGACGTGGTCAACATGAGCCCGCGCTCGTCGTCGATTTCCAAGGGCGAGACCCTGATCGACACGGCCGTGACGCTGAACGCTATGCAACCGGACCTGCTGGTGATCCGCCACTCGTCGTCTGGGGCGGCCAGCCTGCTCTCGCAGAAGGTCAGCTGCTCGGTGATCAACGCAGGCGATGGCCAGCATGAGCATCCGACCCAGGCACTGCTGGACGCTCTATCAATGCGCCGGGCCTTCGGCCGGATTGCGGGGCTGAAGGTCGCTATCTGCGGAGACGTGCTGCACTCCCGTGTGGCGCGCTCAAATATCGCGCTGCTGCAAATGCTCGGCGCGGAGGTGCGGCTGGTGGGGCCGCCAACACTTATCCCGGCCCAGGCCGATCGCTGGAACGTCGCAATCCATCACGACCTGCGCGAAGGGATCGCAGGTTGCGATGTGGTGATGATGCTGCGCCTGCAGCTCGAGCGGATGGATGGCGTCATGGCGCCGTCGCAACGTGAGTATTTCCGCTTCTTCGGCCTCGACCGAGAAAAACTGGCCTTCGCCGCACCGCACGTGCGGGTGATGCATCCCGGGCCGATGAACCGCGGCGTTGAGATCGACAGCGACGTGGCCGATGACCTCTCCGTCAGCCTGATCCAGGACCAAGTGGAAATGGGCGTCGCCGCACGCATGGCGGTGCTGACCTCGCTTGCCGCGCGCCTCGAGAACGACCGATGACGTCTTCGAACGCAAGTGGCCGTCCGATCGCCTTCACCAATGTACACCTGGTCGACCCGGCCAGCGGCTACGACGGCCCAGGCGCGCTGATCGTCACTGAAGGCGTTATCGCTGACGTGGTGCGCGGGGGTGACCTGGGTTCGCTGTCGCCTGACGTAGAGGTCTTCGATGGCAAGGGTGCCCTGCTCCTGCCTGGCCTCGTGGACATCCGGGTCAAGACGGGTGAACCCGGGACCGAAACTAAGGAAACTCTGAAATCGGCGGCGCTCGCGGCGGCGGCCGGCGGGGTCACCTCCATCGTCCTGCAGCCTGACACCGATCCGGTGATCGACGAGCCTTCAGTCGTGGACTTCATCCTGCGGCGGGCGCGCGACATCGAATTGGTGAAGGTGCACGTGGCCGGCGCCGCCACCAAGGGCGTTCACGGCGAACGGATGGCCGAGATCGGACTCATGGCCGAGGCTGGCTGCCTTTACATAACCGACGCCGACCGGCCGATCGTCGACTCCAAGGTCATGCGGCGGGTGCTATCCTATGCCAAGGCGTTCGGTGTGCTCGTGTCGCACCGCCCTGCAGACAACTGGCTCTCGGCGGGTGCGGCCGCCACGGAGGGCGAATTCGCCTCACGCATGGGTCTGCCCAGCGTGCCCGCCATTGCCGAGAAAATCATGCTGGAGCGCGATCTGGCGCTGGTGGAGCTTACCGGCGCCCGGCTGCTGGTCGACCAGCTGACCACCGCTGACGCTATCGAGAGCTTCCGTCGCGCCCGCGACAAGGGCCTGCCGGTCACCGCGACCACCTCGATCAACCACCTGTCGTTCAACGAAATCGACATCGGAGACTACCGCACCTTCTGCAAAGTAGACCCGCCCCTGCGAAGTGAGGACGACCGTCAGGCCGTGATCGAAGCGGTCGCTTCGGGTCTGATCGAGATCGTGGTCTCAGCGCACGCGCCGGCGCCCGCCGAGGACAAACGCCTGCCCTATGACGAGGCCGCGCCGGGCGCGATCGGCCTGCAGACCCTGCTGCCCGCCCTGCTTACCTTCCACCATGAGGGCCGTATCCCGCTGATTGACCTGATCCGCACCGTCACCTTGGCGCCGGCCGACCTACTCGGCCTGCCGTCAGGACGGCTGGCCAAAGGGGCGCCGGCCGACCTCGTGCTCTGCAATCTCAACACGCCGCTGATCATCGACGCCGACAAGCTGATCTCGAAATCCAAGAACTCACCCTTCGATGGCCGCCGCCTGCAGGGGAAGGTGCTCAGGACCGTGGTTGATGGGCGGACGGTGTTCGGGGCTTGAGATGCCCATCGTCGAAGCGCTCAAGGCCCTAGGGAACGACCGCCGTCTGCAAATCCTGGACTGGCTGAAGGATCCGCGCGCGCATTTCCGCGACCAGGTGGATGGTGATTTGGTCGAAGACGGGGTCTGCGGCTTGCTGATCGCCGAGAAGCTGAGGGTCAGTCAGCCGACTCTGAGTGAACACATGCGCATCCTTGTGCAGGCCGAACTTGTGATCGCAAAGCGGATCAAGCAGTGGACCTTCTACCGACGTAACGAAGAGAAGATCGCTGCGCTCAAAGCCAGCTTCACCCACGATGTCTAGGCGCCGGGACGGGCGGCGGGCTAGGACTCCTCCCAGGGGGAGCGTTCATGTTCGAAGGCCTAACGACAATCCAGATCGCGGCGGCCGTGGTCGGCGGCTACCTGCTGGGCTCGATCCCCTTCGGGGTGATCGTGATGAAAATGGCCGGCGCGGGTGATCCAAGAGCGATCGGCTCAGGCAATATCGGCGCAACTAATGTGCTGCGCAGCGGCCGGCGTGACCTGGCGGCCCTGACCTTGCTCGGCGATGGGGGAAAGGGCGCGCTCGCCGTGCTCATCGCCTGGCTCGCCACGCGGGGCTCGAGCGACGTGGTCCAAGGCGTGCTCACAGCCTTGGCGGGCGGCGCAGCCTTCTTCGGACACCTCTTCCCAGTTTGGTTGGGTTTCAAGGGAGGCAAAGGCGTCGCGACGTTCTTTGGAACGCTCTTGGCCGCCGCCTGGCCAGTGGGACTGATCGCTGGGGCTACATGGATCGTAATTGCGGCCCTATTCCGGATTTCGTCCCTGGCGGCCCTGACGGCGGCTGCGCTCGCCCCGATTGCGGCGCTCTTACTGCACCGGCCTGCAATCGCGCCTCTGGCCGCGGCGATGGCGATTTTGATCTACATACGCCACGTGTCGAACATTCGCCGGCTACTCAAAGGCGATGAGCCGAGGATGGGCGGTAAGAAGAGCCCGGGCGCGTGAGTTCAGGCAAAGCCGGCGGAGGAACCGTGCCCGATAGCGCGCGCGGCTGCCGGAATCTAACCGCATAACAGCGAAACATTCCCGACAGGGACAAGGTCCATTGTGATGGACCAAATCGAGTCGGAGACACTCTTATAAAGCTTCAATTTGCCGCCGCCACGATTGCTCTGGCAGTCGCCGGCTCGTCCTTCGCCCAACCGCCGGCCGGCGCTCCTGCGCCTTCGCCGGAAATGCAAGCGGCGCGTCAGGCCATGAACGAAGCCTGCGCCGCTGACATGAAGACACTCTGCGGGGACAAGACCGGCCGCGAGCAGATGATGTGCATGATGCGAGACAACGCCGACAAGGTGAGCCAGCCCTGCAAGGACGCCATGGCCAAGGTGATGGCGGCCCGCCGCGCAGCCTCCGGCCAGTAGGCGCCTCGACGATTTGGAGACGACTGGGCCGGCACGCTTTCGAGGGCGCCAGCCCCGTCAGATCCGGGCCGTAGCGAGGGCTCGAAAAAAGAGCCCCTTTAGGGGGCTCGCCGCATCAGGCGCTCAAGCCCCGTTGACAGGGCCTAGGGGCCACCCCCACTTTCTGCGTCCCTCAAGCCCAGGCTCAAGCCGTGGAACGACAGACCCCCCGCTCATGAACATCGTCGTCGTCGAAAGCCCGGGCAAGGCCAAGCCCATCAACAAGTACCTGGGCTCCGACTATAAGGTCCTGGCCTCCTACGGACACGTACGCGATCTGCCGGCTAAGGACGGCTCGGTCCGCCCAGACGATGACTTCGATATGAGCTGGGAGGTGGACGCCAAGGCCGCCAAGCGCCTTGCCGACATCGTTGCGGCCCTGAAAGGTGCAGACAAGCTCATCCTGGCCACCGACCCCGACCGCGAGGGTGAGGCCATTTCCTGGCACGTTTTGGAAGTGCTGAAAAAGAAGAAGGCGCTTGCCGGCGTCACAGTCCAGCGCGTCACCTTCAACGCCATCACCAAGGCCGCCGTCACTGAGGCGATGAAGGCTCCGCGGGACATCGACATGGAGCTCGTGGACGCCTACTTGGCCCGCCGAGCGCTGGACTATCTGGTGGGCTTCACGCTTTCGCCAGTGCTTTGGCGCAAGCTGCCAGGCTCCCGCTCGGCCGGCCGTGTGCAGTCCGTGGCTCTGCGCCTCGTGGTCGATCGCGAGATCGAGATCGAGAAGTTCCGTACCCAGGAATACTGGACCGTCGAGGCGGACGTCTCGGCCGGAAGTGATCCTTTCCTCGCCCGCCTGACCAAGCATGAAGGCAAGCGCCTCACCAAGTT
>JAYUBY010000167.1:0-2774 GCA_043740635.1 Alphaproteobacteria bacterium | reverse complement strand
CCGTTGGCGCCCTTCTAGACATCTAAACCGCGGTCGTGCCCTGCATCGTCGTTAGACTGCATCTGTGTCCACGGTTGGCGCGTAAGTCATATGATACCTCCAAAACAGCAATTCGAAGCCCGCCATGCCCCTCCCGCATCCAGTCTTCGAGTTTCATGTGCTCTGCGGCCCGAAGGCATGAGTATCGCGGCGGAGAATTCCATAATTTCTGACCGGGCGGCCGATTGGATCCTGGCGATCGCGACGTGTCGCGATCGAGACTGTTTCATCGCGCTCTTCACCCAATTCGCGCCCAAGGTGAAATCTTACCTGCTGCGCCACGGGGCTGCTGAGCAGACTGCGGAAGAGCTGGCTCAGGAAACGCTCCTCGCGGTCTGGCGCAAGGCCGAACAGTTTGATCCAAATCGCGCGACCGCAGGCGCGTGGATCTACACGATCGCTCGCAACCTGCGCATCGACATGTTGCGGCACGAACGGTATCCCGACGATGGACGGATCGCCGAGCCGGCCATCGAACAGCTCACCCCGGAACAGCAGTTGAAGACGTCGCAGGGCGCGATGCGACTGCGCGCCGCCATCGATATCCTTCCTCGCGAGCAGGCTGAAGTGTTGCGCTTGGCGTTCTTCGACGATCTGACACATCCGGAAATCGCGGCCGACCTCGGCTTGCCGCTAGGGACAGTGAAGTCGCGCATTCGGCTTGCCACGGCTCACTTGCGGATGGCGCTTCAAGGACAGGTCTGAACCGCGCCCATTGGTCGTCCGGGTCATTGGCCGACTGCGCCACGGGCCGCTGCCGCTCGCAAGTGGCGGCCGTCGCGGCTTATCTAGGGGTCGGGGGCTTTCAAGGTGCAGAACGGACTCAGCTAGAATCAACATTTGTCGCCTTGCTGCCGGGGCCGCGTCTCGAATGCTCGGGCTCAAAGTGCAACTCCTCTACCGGCGATCGGGACATCGCATTTCGCTAGAGGCTTATGGTGACGTGCGCGTGGTCGAAGCCGGGCCGCAGGCGGACTGTCGAGGCGCCTGTCTCACCTACACCCCCGGCAGAGCCTGGGTTGAGTGGGCAAAGGTGACCGCACCCATGATCGGCATGTAGGCGGCCCGGCCCGATCGCGCCAACGGTCGCACCTAACCAAACGGCGTAAAGGCCGCCCGTTTGCATACGCCGCTCGCCGAAGTCGGGCTGTCTGGGCGGTCAGGTATGCGAGTGTTACGGGTGAACGCTCCGGTCTTCAGGTTCACATCAAAGGCCGCTTCGTTGAGCGACGTCTTAACCGCAAGCAACTGGAGATCATCGCCATGCCGCGCCAAAATCGGAAAGACGTAGGGGCACCCAACCTGTTGATCACACCAGCGTTTCGTTTGCAGGTCGACGCTCAGACGGGTTTTGAACTGCTGAGGGGGCCCGTTACCGACAACGGTTTGGCCAGTACACACCAAATCGAAGAAGTCAGACTCGGCCGCATTGGCCGCGCCGGCTGCCGCCGTAAAGAGCAGGACCGCGAGGAGAAGGTCATGGCGCATGGTCGTTCCTAGTTTCCGGGGTGAGAGTTGGGAATCGTCGCCGTTTGCCACGTGCAATTGGTGCAACGCGACCCATCGGAAACGTCATTGCCGCGGGCCCGCCGCTCCGCCGCGAGGGGTCAGCGCCTCCTTGCCCCCCCGCCGGGCGCGAGGGCATTCAGCATAGGACCCAGGCCTTGAGAGAGGCCAGGTCCATCGGATCGCATGTCTGTCGAGGATCGGACGTCCGCCCAGAGTGATAAAGTTCGCCGTCAAGGATCGGCGGTTCTCACTACGGCGCCGGGACGCCTCCAGATCACTGATCCAATATCGCGCCGAAACCGTATTGGGTCATCGCGCAGCGCTAAGAGCATCGCCATTCCTGCTATGGCCCGACCCAGACACCTTGTGATGGTGGGCAGCGTGCTTGCGCACGCCGTCCTGCTGGCTGTGCTGTTGCGCGTCCCAAGCGTAGCGCCTATGGCGGCGGAACGCGGTCTCATGACGGTGTCTCTGTATGACGGCCAAGCCGCACCCTTAACCTTCACGCCTCGGCGTCAAACTCCCATCGTCCCGCCGATATCGACCAGGAAAATCAAGGTAAGACTGACTAGCGATCAGTCCACGGACGTTGCGCCACAATATGTCGACGCAAGCGCGTCTCCGACAAATTTCGCCCAGCGCGACCCGCTGCAGGATCCAGTCGCACTGTCGGTCGCGGCCGCAAGCGGCGCCGGGGCACCTGCCTGCCATCTAACCGAATGGCTTCAGCACGCCCTGCAGGCTGATCCGCAAGTCGAAGCAGCTTTGTTGATCATACCGCGTCCTGCCCGCTCCATTTCCAACGCGCTCATGCTTTGGGACGGAAGTTGGGTCGAGGTCCAATTGACGGCGGATGCCGGGGTCGCGGCCATCCGGTCAGCGGTGGTGAGCGGTATACGCGCCGCCCCTGTGAGCTGCCGGACCCAGTTCATTAGGGGGCCTGAATTCATGACGCTCACCAGCGGATCAGACACCACAGTCATGGCGATCGGATCCGGAGAATGGCGGTGGGAAGATCTGCTTTCGCCGTTGCCTGGTGTGACGTCGGCGAGCGCCATCGTCCAAAACCGTTGAAGCGCCACGACCTCAGAATTTGACCGTGGCGCGGCAAATTTTCGTCCGGCCCGTGATCCGCTGACGCCCGCCTTGCGTAGTAAGTCTGCAGTTCGAGATTGCCATGACGGCGATTGGGACGCTGGCGAGCCAAGCTCGCGTGGAGGCTTACA